>DNDP01000493.1:4253-19743 GCA_003484235.1 Verrucomicrobiales bacterium | reverse complement strand
TTTTCATTTTGTTGGCGGCGGGGATTCGGCAGAATCCCTTCCGACCACCACGATGTCCACCCTGGGAAAAATCTCGGGTCTGCCGGAGCAGGGCTACTTCGTTCAGCCGGTGGCCCAGCTGCCGTTCAGCGATGTGCAGCACCGGCTGGGGACGGATCGCCCGGCGGGTCTGGAGTTGGAGTGCCCGCTCTGCGAAGCACCCATGGAGACTCTGCTCCGCCTCAACACCCAGGATACCCGGCTGCAACTTGAGGGGCTTCCGCTGCATGAACTGCCGCTGATGGTCTGCACCCAGCACGTCATCAGTGAGGTGCAGTATTCCTTCACCAGCGCCGGCGAACCGGTGGTCGCCGAACTCGAGCACACCGTTGCCGCGGCTGCGGAAGGGGAGGGGATCATCGAGATACCGGACACCCATCCGGTCCTGCTCCACGCGGTTCCGGACCGGATCGCGGAAACCCGCCAGCTGGTGAACGAGGGGCGGTTGGAGGAGGCGGCGGACTGGGCGGGCAAGTTCGACTGGGAACAACCTCAAAACCAGATCGGTGGCACGCCGCTGTTGATGAACCGCCATGTGGGCGCCCCGGCATGCTGCCTGTGCGGCCAGACAATGCCCTTCCTCGCGTCCGTCGTCGTGGGTGTGCGGGTGATGGGGGAACCCGATCCGCTTCAGCTGCAGCTGCTGTATTTTCTCTGCCGCAGATGCGCCAACGTCGCTCTCGTGGCGGACATCCCCGTCGAGGACTATTCGTAACGCAGCGCCTGGATCGGATCGAAGCGCGCCGCCTTGATGGCCGGGAAGAATCCGGCGAGGATGCCGACGCCGCAGCTGAAGGCAACCGCGATGATCATCGGGGTGGTCGTGATCACCGGCGAGTTCTGGGTCGGGCTTGCGGCCTCGATGATCTGCACCAGCCCGAACGCGGCCAGGATGCCCGCCAACGCCCCGAGGAGCGCCAGCGTCACGCTCTCGACCAGGATCTGTGCGAAGATGTCGGTCCCGGTGGCCCCGAGCGCCTTGCAGGTGCCGATCTCCCGGATGCGCTCGTTGATGCTGGCGAGCATGATGTTCATGATGCCGATGCCGCCCACCAGCAGGCTCAGGGCGGCGATGATGCCGCCGCTCATGCGCGCGTTGCGGATGTTCTTGTTGATGTCCTCGATCCGGTCCTCCTGGGTGTCGATCTCGAAATCCTCAATGCCGTTGTGGGTGATCATCAGAATGTTCTTCACCTGGGCGATCGCCTCCTGGATCTTGTCGAAGTCGCGAACCTTGATGTCGATGTCGTCGAGCCGCGGATCGGGCATGGCCACGATCGAGCCGTCGTCCATCTCCACTTCGCGGCCGGCGCCGGAGCGGAACTTCACCCACATCGTCCTGATCGGGATGTAAACGACGTTGTTCTTGCGCCAGAAGGCGTCCCAGCGCTGGCTCCGCCAGCCGGTTCGCCGCTGGATGCCGGGCTCCTGCTTGTCCTTGTTCTGCTGCGCGAGTTCGCGCAGCTTGCGGGTCATCTCGCTCTCGTAGTGCTTGAACATCCCCACGATTGTGAATGGCTGACCGTTCAGGTGAATGATCTCGCCGATGGGAATGATCTCCTCGCCCACCTCCTCGGGGGCGCCGAACAGTTCGTCGCGGATGCCGGTGCCGATCACGCAGACGCTGCTGGCATGTTCCTGGTCGTAGTCGGAGAAAAACCGGCCGTGCTGGACCTCGTACAGGTTCATCTCGAGGACGGCGCGGGTCACGCCGACCGTCTCCGAGGGATACGCAGTCTTGCCGCCGCGGCGCACGACGTCGTTCCGGAGGCCCATTTCAGGGGAGATCAACCGGACCAGGGTGGCGTTCTGCTGCAGCGCCAGCACGTCGGCCATCGTTTTGCCCGGTGCCTGATCCTCGAGGTGCTGCTGATGGAGCGGCACGTCCTCGTCTTCGATGCGCACCTTGTCGACGCCGCCCATGGCGACAAGCGACTCCTTCATGCCGTTCTCCATGCCCTTCACGATGGCGGCCATCGCCACGAGACTCGCCACGCCCAGGACGATGCCCAGCATGGTCAGGAGCGACCGGTACTTGTGGGCCCAGATGTCCTTCAGGCCGATCATTATGGCGTTAAACAGTTTCATCCGGGCAGCCTAGTCGTACTTGAGAGCTTGAATCGGGTGGAGTTTGGACGCCTTGATCGCCGGAACGATTCCGGCGATCAATCCTACAAGGGCGCTGGCTCCGAACGCAATCAGCAGGGCCCCCATTGTGACCATGGGAACGCTTTCTTCAGGGGAGAAGTTGCCGACAATCACCACCAGGCCGAAAGAGACCGCCAGTCCTGCGAGTCCGCCCAACATGGTGAGCACAACGCTCTCGACGAGAATCTGGACAAACACGTCCAGCGTGGTGGCGCCGACGGACTTGCGGATGCCGATCTCGCGCACCCGTTCGCTGATGCTCGCGAGCATGATGTTGGCGATGCCGATGCCGCCGACGATCAGGCAGATGGCGGCGATGATGCTCCCGCTCATGCGGTAGTTGCGGATCGTGGTGCTGATCTCGTTGGCCCAGTCCTCATCGGTACGGAAGGAGAAGTCCTCGAGACCGGCGTGATTCACCATGAGGACGTTCCGCACCTGCTGCAGCGCCGGTTCGAGCAGCGCGATGTCCGGGATCTTCATGTAGAGGGTGGAAAGCTGGGCATCGGCCGCGGCGTTGACCCCGGAGCCGGTCCGGAAATTGAGCAGCATGGCGCTGAGGGGAATGTAGATGGTGCGGTTCTTCAGCCGGTAGACGAAGTGATCACGGCCCATGGACGGCGGCTGCTCTCCCCGCGCGATGGCCGCGAGCCGCGCCTGCCGCCTTTTGCGGTATTCCTCGCTCTCGTAGTGCCTGAACATGCCGATCACCACGAAGGGCTGGCCGTTGATGGTGATGGATTCGCCGATCGGCACCACGCCGTCTTCCGGTGTGTCCGGCTCGCCGAACAGTTCGTCGCGGATGCCGGTGCCGATGACGCAGACGTTTCGGGCAAGCTCGTCATCATAGTGGTTGAACATGCGCCCGTGGGCGATCTCGTGTTCGTTGATTTCGAGCGCCTCCGGCCACGTGCCGCTGAAAAGGTAGGGTCGGGCGCGTTTGCCCCTGTATTCCACCACCGTCCGCGAGCCCCAACCACCGACGTCGACGGATGGGGTGACCGTGTGAACCAATGGCGCGCCGGCCCGCAGCGCCGTGACATCCTTCATGGTGACCCCGCGCACCCGGTCCTGCAGGTGCCGCTGATGCAGCGGCAGCTCGAGCTGTGATTCGACGCGGATCTTCTCCAGGCCACCCATCTCGGCGAGCGCGGATTTCATCCCGACTTCCATCCCCTTCACCAGTGCGGACATGGCGACCAGACTGGAGACGCCGAGGATGATGCCAAGCATCGTCAGCAGGGAACGGAACTTGTGGGCCCAGACTTCCCGGAGGCCCGTCAGAATGACATTGACCAGGTTCATGTCAGACGGCCGCCGGAATCGGCCGGTCCAGACCGGCCAAAGTGCGATCGAGGTTTGCGGCGATCTTGCCGTCCCGGATCTCGATCTTGTGCGACGTGAGTGCGGCGATCTCCGGATCGTGTGTGACCAGAATGATGGTGCGGCCCTCGCGGTGAAAGCCGCGGAACATGTCGAGAATCAGTTCACCCGTGTGCGAGTCGAGGTTGCCGGTCGGTTCGTCGGCAAAAATGATCCGGGGATTGTTCACCAAAGCGCGGGCGATGGCGACGCGCTGCTGCTGGCCGCCGGACAGCTGCGACGGCCGGTGCTTGGACCGGTTTTCCAGTTCGACGTGGCGCAGCGCCTCCATTGCCCGTTCGCGGCGTTCCCGGCCTCCCAGGCCGCTGTAAACCATCGGCAGCTCGACGTTCTGCAGCACGTTCAACTTGGGCAGCAGATTGAAGAACTGGAAGACGAACCCAATCTTCTGGTTCCGGATGGTCGCCAGCTGACGAGGGGTGGCGTTCTGGATCTCCATACCGTCCAGCTTCAGGGTGCCGGACGTCGGCGAGTCCAGGCAGCCGAGAATGTGCATCAAGGTTGACTTGCCGCTGCCGGAAGGGCCGATGATCGAGCAGAAATCGCCTTCGTTGATGTCCAGCGAAACCCCGTCCAGCGCGCGGATTTCCTCGCCGCCAAGATGGTAGACCTTGTGGATGTCGCGGAGTTCGACCAGTGGCATGCGATGTCTCCTCGCTCAGGTGTTGGTTTTATTGACCGGCAGGCTGCCGTTTGGCACCGCCTGTTGCGGCTCGGGTTCGATGATCTTTTCGGACGCCGGGTTCTCCAACGCCACCACCTCGCCGGGGTTCACTCCGGACTCGATCTCCGCGTAAAAATAATCCGCCACGCCGAGAGTGACGGGGCGCTTCTCGAACTTGTCTCCGCGCTCGATGTAGACGAACCGCTCGTTGCGCTGCAGTTGCGGATTCAGCTCCGTGAACACGGCGGCGAGGGGGACGGCGACGACGTTGGCCGCCGAGGCCACCGGGATGTTGATGTTGGCGGTCATGCCCGGCTGCACGCGGTCATCGGCGCTTTTGAGGCGGATGCGGGTGGAAAAGCCCTTGATGTTGTTCACGATCGTCGCCTGCGGAGAGATGCGCTCGACGACGCCGACGACGTTCAAGCCCGCCACCGCCTCCACTGCGACATTGACCTCCATGCCGACCCTGAGGCGGGTGACGTCCGCCTGGTTGACGTGGGCCATGATGATCAGGTCGTTCAGGTTGGCGATGGTGAGCACCTCGGTCCCGCTGTTGAAGCCGCCGCTGCCGGAGACCGCCTGTCCGATGGAGACCGGCCGCGTGAGCACCGTGCAGTCAAAGGGTGCCAGCACGCGGGTCTTGGAGAGCTTTTCCTGGGTTAGATCGTAGTTCGATCGCGAACGCTCGATGGAGTTTTTGGCGAGTTCGTAATCGGTCTTGGCGGAATCCCAGGTCTGCTTCGAGGTCTCGTAGACCTGTTCGGCCACCAGCTTCTCGTCAAACAACTGCTGGTCGCGGAGGTAGTCGCGTTCGGCCTGATCCATGCGCAGCCTGGCCTTTTCGAGCTGGAGCTGGGCGCTTTCGATCTCCTTCTGCCGGGTGTCGAGCTCGATGCGAAGGTCCCGGTCGTCCAGCGAGAAGAGCAGGTCGCTCTTCTTTACGCGGTCGCCGATGTCCACGGGCAGTTCGTTGATGCGCCCGTTGACCTCGGGACGCACCGACACCTTCTCGGCCGGACCGATCTCACCGGCGAGGGTTACGGAGAAACTGATGTTCGTGCTGAGGGCGGGCGCCTTGGTCGGGCGGGCGACGTTTTGAGCGGGATCTGCTGATCCGCTGCCCTGCCTCTGTTTCCACAGGTAGAAGCCGCCGCCGGCGAGGACAACCAGCAGGAGAACGATGATCAGATTCTTCATAGCGTAGATAAACGACGGTCCCGACTTTTTAATTCAGGGGCTCAAAGGATGGGCGATGGACGCCCGGTTTGGTGCGGGTGATGATCTGCGATTTAGTATGCAGACGTATTAACGGCGGAACCCGTTACAGTCAAATGCCGTCTCTGGGAAGATTTGGCCGGGAATTGACCGAAGCGGACAAGATCCGGTGCGTCAGCCATCTCCGGAAATTCGGGGAATAACCTCGTCCGGCCGGGCTTCCCAGATTCGAGCCACCTTGAACGACATTGTCCTGACAAACGAGGAGCGCGCCCACCGGCAGCGGCGGACGGAGGAACGCTGGAACCTGCTGCCAGAGGCGGTCCGGACCCCGACGCAGGCTCTGGGGCGCACCCAGGCGATGGGCTGTGTCGCCCTCGAGATCACCCAACGATGCAATCTGGACTGCACGCTCTGCTATCTCAGCGAAAACTCCGAGTCGGTGCCGGATTTGCCGCTCGCCGAGATCATTCGCCGGGTGGATCACATCCGGGAGACTTTTGGAGCCGGCACCAACGTGCAGATCACGGGCGGCGACCCCACCATGAGGCCGCAGGAGGAGCTGTTGGAGATCGTTCGTCAGGTGCGCGCCCGGAAGCTGTCCCCGTCGCTTTACACAAACGGCATCAAGGCCACCCGCCGGCTGCTCATCCGGTTGAAGGAGGCCGGTCTGGCAGACGTGGCCTTTCATGTGGACACGACCCAGAAACGGCCCGGCTATCGGACCGAAGCGGAGTTGAACCGGGTTCGGGAGGAGTATCTCGGGCGGGTTCGCGGCCTTGGGCTGCCGGCGTACTTCAACACGACCGTGCACGACGGCAACTTAGCCGAGATTCCGGGGCTGGTGCGTTACTTTGTGGGCCGTGCGGATGCGTTGAGCATCGCGAGTTTTCAGCTGCAGGCGGATACGGGCCGCGGTGCCTTGCGCAAGCGCGGGCCAGTGATCAGCGCGGAGACGGTTGCCCGGCAGATCGAAGCTGGCCTGGGCCGGCCAATGAACTTCAAGGCCATTCAGATGGGCCATCCCGAATGCAATCGACAGACCTATGCCCTGATCGTCAACGGTCGGGTGGTTGATCTGCTGGAAGATCCGGAAATCGTCCGGCTGTGGTTGAGCGGGCTCGCGGGACTGCCCCTGGATCGCGCCCGGCAGTGGCGTGCCGGCCTGCGGGTGTTGTGGGAAACCGGCCGCCGTCCCTCCTGGTGGCCGGCGCTGGGAAGGTTTTTGACCGGGTTTCTGCACCGGCATGGCCACGATCTGCTGGCCGCGCGCTTTCGGGTGCGCAAGCAGATGTATTTCATCCACAATTTCATGGATGCCGACAATCTCGATCAGGCGCGGATCGACGCTTGCAGCTTTCATGTGATGACGCAGGAGGGCTCGATCTCCATGTGCGCGCACAATGCGCGTCGCGATGATTTCATTCTTCCCGAACATCAGCCCGGCGCCTATTCCCTCACGAGACCCGCGATTACTTCCGTCTGCACGGGTTGCCGCGGATGTAACTGACGGCTGTAGAAAGGTGTTGTGAACTGGCTGCAGTTCCCGGCTGAGTTCGTCGTCTGCAAGAGGTGCGGCTTTGATTTGCTGCGCACCGGAAGCTGTCGAAACCAGTTGGGAGACAGCGAAAACGGTTGGTCCTGAAACGCGAGCCTTACATCGAACCGATGCCACCAAAGGCCCATTGTGCCTGGAAACGATCGGCACTAAGAAGAGCAGCATGAGAGACGAAGTTCTGCTGGAGCCACCCACCAAGCTCGCCGCGATGAAGTCGAAGTTTCAGGCGGGCGCGCCACCCTCGCAGTGGGAGAATCCGGAGCTGGCCCGCGCGTTGGGCGAAGTGATCGAAGTGCCCCAGCCCGATACGCCGCGGCTGGACATCCGCCAGTTCGATTGCGCGGTCGAATTCGAATGGCCGTTGATTGACGAACGATTCGAGCTCGAATTCGCCTACGAACTGAAGCCGGAAGCCCTCTGGCTGCACGTTCCGCTAAAGCCCACGCGGACCCCCGGTGGCCAGCGCATTCGGCTGCCAGGATCGAACCGGACCCGCTATGTTCGATTGCGGAGAAGGCCCGCAAATGCCCGGACCACGGCGGCAGCGGCCCCATCGGATGCGCAGGCAGTGGCGAAGAACGATGATCTCGACGCACTGGTGGAAAAGATTCTCTGGTACACCATCTGTCTCGCGGCTGGTTTTGTGGTCTGGCACCACTTCACTCGTTGATTGGGCCGGCCGGCAGATGGGAGGTCGGCAGGGAGGGATCAGCCAAACGAGGGTGAATCCTGCAACGCCGCTGACAGCCGCGCGAGGTATTCGGTCCGTGAGATCTCCCGGGCACCGAGTTGGGCAGTGGTCGGCGTGACCATCTGGACATCGAACAGGGTGAACCCCCGACCGCGAAGATGGCGAATCAGATGTACCAGCGCCACCTTGGAGGCGTTGCTTTCGAGGTGGAACATCGATTCGCCGGCAAACAATCCACCGGCCGCCACGCCATAGACGCCTCCCACCAGCCGGCCCGAGGACCAGCACTCCACACTGTGGGCGTGGCCCGATTCATGGAGGCGCGTGTAGGCGGCGACAAACTCCGGACTGATCCAGGAGCGGTCCCTGCGCGCCACCGTGGCGCAGGCCTGGATCACATCGGCAAACGCACGATTCATGGTCACCTCGAAAGCATTTTTTTGAAGCACCCGCCGAAGGCTTCTTGGCAGATGGAGTGCGTTCACTTCGAGAACCGCCCGGGGATCGGGCGACCACCAGGTGATCGGTCTCACGGACCAGGGAAAGATACCGGTCCGGTAGGCCAGCAGGAGCCGTTCAGTGGAAAGATCGCCGCCGATCGCAACCAAGCCGTCATACTCGCCCTTTTCGGCCCCGCCTGGGTGGGGAAACCACAGCTCGTTGTTGAGTTCGTAGATCATCCGCGTCCCCGCCCAGCATTCAGCGCCCGGGGGCACCGGGCAAGCGGACTTTGGTCTGCGATGGTCAGGACGGCTGGACTCGGTCAGTTCGGCGAAATCGCCGCCCACAGGAGGGGTTGCCGGGGCGCACGCAACCTTAAACAAGGTCTGGTGTTCGATCTGTCTGTGACTATATTGCCATCCATGAAAACGACGGTGCAACCGGTGCTGGTTTGTCTGGGCCTCGGCCTTCTGGTTTCGTCCGCGCTGGCGGTGAACCGGACGGTAAAGCCCGAGGACTATGCCGTCATTTCCCAGCGCAATCCTTTCGGACTGGTGGATCCACCGCCGGTGATCGTGCCCAAGGAGCCGGAGAAGAAGGTCGAGGTGGAGCCGCCACCCAATGTCGAGTTGACAGGGATTTTCCACAACGCGCTCAAGGATAAAACGTATGCGTTGTTTTTGGTTCAGGAGAAGGGCAAGGCCGAGAAGCGCTCCTTCATGTGGAGCATCAACGAAGGTGACGACGGAATCAAGGTGGTCGCGATCGATCAGGAGGAGGCGCGGGTAAAGCTGAACGTCCGCGGACAGGAGTCCACCATTACGTTCGCTGCTCCCAAGCAGTCTCCGGTGGCCGCCGGTGTGCCGCCCGTGCCGAACGCGCCGGCTCCAAACCGTCCCACGATTCAGCCGAACGCGCAGACCGGCATCCAGCAGTTTGGCACCGAAGCGCGAACCGGACTCCGCGGCGGCCGGTCGACAGTTTCTGCGGTCGGTGGCGCTTTGCCGGTGCAGACGCCGGGTGCGGCACCGGGCAATTCTTTGCAGGCCATTCCGATGAGGAGCCTGAGGGCGGCACCCCAGGCACCCACCCAGGCCGACGCCCCTCAACTATCCGTTCGTGAACAGGAAGCACTGATCGAGATCAACCGCGCTGCACTGCAGGTGACCGGTCAAAGCCAGTTCTTCCCTCCACCCCCGCCGACCAGTCTGACAACGCCGCAGGACTTGAAGATGATCCTGGTGGAACCGGGACAAGGCGGAGCGCCGCCGGTCCCCACACCGAACCAATTCCCTCCCTCGCTGCCGCAACGTTGATCGTTTCTCACTGGTTCAATTTTTCCAGTATGCGGTCGACGTCATAGACGCAACCACCCCAGGTGCCGCCTCCGGCCTGCTGGAGTGCGGCCCAAAGACGCGTGTCATCAGGCAGGTGATCGTGCGGCTTCAGATCAGCAGGGGGTGGACGTTGGGAGAGAATCTCCTCGGCCTCCTTGGAGGAGCACGGGTTTCCGCGCTCCCCGACAAGATCTACCGAACCCTCGAGCCGGTTGCGGTCCACGATGATGCGGAGGATGTCGCCGTCGCGAACCCGACCGATCGGACCGCCCGCCAGCGCCTCGGGTCCGACGTGCCCGATGCACGCACCGGTAGAGACCCCGGAGAACCGCGCATCCGTCACCAGGGCCACATGTTTGCCGAATGGGAGGTGCTTCAAAGCAGAGGTGACCTGGTAGGTTTCTTCCATGCCGGTACCGAGCGGTCCGCAGCCCAGCAGCACCATGATGTCGCCGGCCTTGATCCTGCCTCCCTTGATGGCGGCGATGGCCGATTCCTCGGAAAAAAACACCCTTGCCGGTCCTTCCTTGCGATACACGCCGTCCTTGTCCACGACCGATGGGTCGATGGCCGTGCTTTTGATGACGGAACCCTCCGGGCAGATGTTTCCGCGCGGAAACGTCACGGTGCGGGTCAATCCCCGTTCCCGCGCGCGTTCGGGTGACATGATGACGTTGTCTGACTCGACACCTTCCTGCTCGAGCAGCAGACGCTTGAAATGACGCCGTCGTTCGGACTGTTCCCACCAATCAAGCACGACACCGAGCTTAACGCCGGCCACCGTGGTGACGCCGGTGTCGAGCACGCCCAGTTTCCGAAGGTGGAGCATGACCTCGGGCACGCCGCCGGCCGCAAAAACCCGGACCGTCGGATGATGTTGGGGGCCGTTGGGCAGGGCGTCGACGATGCGGGGCACGGCGCGGTTTACCTCAATCCAGTCATCGACGGTGGGCCGCCGCAGGCCGGCCGAATAGGCAATCGCCGGGATGTGCAGCAGCAGGTTGGTGGAGCCACCGAACGCGGCGTGCAGTACCATGGCGTTGCGGACGCTGGCGTCGGTCAAGATGTGGGCGGTGGTCAGCCCGCGCTGCTCCAGTTCAACGACTGCACGGCCGGAGCGAGTGGCCAGATCCAGCCACACCGGTTCACCCGAGGGTGCCAGGGCGGCGTGCGGCAGGGTGAGACCCATGGCTTCCGCCACGACCTGCGCGGTTGCGGCCGTGCCGAGAAACTGACAACCCCCGCCCGGTGAGGCACACGCGCGGCAGCCCATGTCCGCCGCTTCCTGCAGCGACATTTCACCATGGGAGAACCGGGCGCCTATGGTCTGCACCTTGCCGGCGTCCTCGCCGTTGGTCGGAGGTAGTGTCACACCACCGGGAACCAGCACCGTGGGCAGGTCCCTCATTGCCGCCAAGGCCATGAGCATCGCGGGCAGTCCCTTGTCGCAGGTGGCCACCCCCACCACGCCGCGCCGCTGGGGCAGGGAACGGATCAGGCGCCGAAAAACCATGGCCGCGTCGTTGCGGTAGGGCAGGCTGTCGAACATGCCATACGTGCCCTGCGAGCGGCCGTCGCAGGGATCCGAACAGTAGCCGGCAAACGGCAGGCCGCCGTGTTTCTTGATCTCGCGGGCGGCCGCTTCCATCAACAGCCCGACTTCCCAGTGGCCGGTATGGTATCCCAGCGCGATGGGCTTGCCATCCGGCGCCCGCAGGCCCCCCTGGGTGCTCAGAATCAAAAACTGTTTGCGGCCCACCTCGGCCGGTGCCCAGCCCATGCCGACGTTCTGGGTCAGGCCAAACAGATCGCCACTGGACCAACTGCGAAGCATTTCTTCGGTCAAGGGCAGGCGGCCACCGGGTCCCGCGGCGCTGGTGCGCATCTGGTAGATCGCGGGATGATCTTCGAGTATGGAAACGGCAGCATTCATGGGCGGCGCACGATGACAGGCGCGCTGAAAAAGTCGAGACCGGCACGCTATCGCCCGATCTTCTCCAGCCGCTCCAAACTGTCCCGCCACATGCGGTCCCAGTCATCCCAGGCCCATTCCCAATTCGGGCCTTCAAACTGGTCCCGGGCGGTGGACATCAGCTTCCTGAGGTTTGATGCCATTTCCGCAGCTGCCTCCGATTCCTTCCACTCCAGGTAGGCGAAAAGCAGCTCGAGCTGATTGGCAGGATAGGTCGGACTCAGTTCAACCGATTTCAGGAGATGCCGTCTGCTATTGGACCGATTGCCGATGCTGGCCGGCCAGCCGGGGGCTTCCCGATACAGAATGCCGAGATTCCGATCGGGTCCGGCGAAGTCGAATTTTGGATCCAGCTCGGCGGCGATCTTGAAGTGCTGCTCCATCTCGCTCACCAGCTTGAGGGCGCCGAGGAGCTGCGTCCGGGCAACCTGCCCCAGGTTCATCGCCAGATAATAGTGGGCGCCTGCCGACTGCGGGTCGATGGCGATCGCCTTGCGCGAGGCGTCAATCCCTTCCACGGCGATCTGTGCCCGTTGTGCGTCATTGGTGGCGAATTCGGCCTTGTCGAAGGTGGCCCGGGCAAATTCCCAGGCGCGAACGACATTGGTGGGACTGGCCAGCCAGTTGGTTCGTGCGGACTGATAGAGGGCATCGTATCTGGGCGCGAAGCGCGGGCTTACCTGGCTGTTTCCCTGGGACGGCAGGAGCAGCAGCAACATCAAACCGCCGCCGGCGAGCAGCGTTGCTGCCCGGACACAGAGGGCTGGCGGGTACAGTCTCATCGCGGACATTCCAATGTGAAAATCCCGTGCGCAATCATTCAAGGATTGAATTTGCCGTCCGGAACGCGGATTCTCAACTCCAAGAACCGTCGGCAAGGATGTCGGAGTCCCTGAATTTCATCGGCTTGGAGGGACTCTGCATCTGCCGGCGAACGCCGGTGCGCCGGTGCCTTGGTCGATGACCGCAGTCACGATCGGGGCTGGCGTCCCTCATGCTCTTTGCATCCTTGGTGCAAAAAGTCATGAATCCGAATCCTATGAAAGTTCACGTCGACAAAGACACGGTGGTGGTTACCGGGGTGACCGAGTTGGTCGCCGCGAACTCGTTTGCGTTTCGTGACCAGGTGCGGGCGACCATGAGCGACAGCCAGCGCCACATTGAGATCGACCTTTCCGGAATCCACTTCATCGACAGTTCCGGGCTGGGCGCGCTGATTGGACTTCACAAGACCACCCGCGGCAGAAACGGCCTGGTGCGGCTGCTGAACCCCACGCCGCAGGTGGAGCAGATCCTTCAGCTTACGCGGACCAGCCGCCTGTTCGAGGTGGTCAAGCGTGCCGCCACTTCACTGCCACCTGCCTAGCATTCCAGCCGTCCAGTCTGCCCGGTCCCGGGCAGAATTCAGGGTTGCCAACAAGGCGTACCTTTTTATAGTGCGCCTTCATGAGCAGCTCGAAACGTTTCCGAACCGCCTTCGCCCTTTTTCTGCTGGCGGTTGCGGTGAGCGGATGCAGCGGGATCAACGCATCCCGCAGTGTCTCGCCCGCCGATTTCCTGTTGCCCGGACTGACGCACGCAGCGCCGGCTGAACCGGTGCAGCCGCTCAATTCGGACGGCAGCGCACAGGTGGCGTTGCTGTCCACCGAGGTCCCCCAATAATTTGCCATGCGCTTTCCCCTCAAGCTGACGGCCAAGATCGCCCGTCACATCATCTCCCATAAGATCCGCCGCACCCCCAAGTTTGCCTTGGTCTTGCAGCTGGAACCCCTGCACACCTGCAATTTGACCTGCACCGGTTGCGGCCGAATCCGGGAATACTCCACCAGTCTGAAGGACATGATGAGCCTCGAAGACTGCCTCGCTTCCGCGGCCGAGTGCGATGCTCCCATGGTTTCCATCTGCGGTGGCGAGCCGTTGATCTACCCGAAGATCGAGGAACTTGTAGCCGGGCTCAGGGAGCAGGGTCGGATCATCTACATCTGCACCAACGGCGTGTTCATGCGGCGCAAGATGCGGGACTACATGGCGTCCGTCTACGGTACGCAGATCGAGGCGAAGATCGTGGAGTTGCTCGCCGCGGGTTTGATCACCGAAAGGGAAGCCGAGACGGTCCGGAAGGGCCGAACCGGGGACAAACCCGTGATCGCCCCATCACAATGGATCTATTGGAACGTGCATGTGGACGGCCTGGAATACACCCACGATCTCATCGTGGAGCGTGAGGGGGTCTTCAAGGAGTGCATCGAGGCAATCCGCATGGCAAAGATCCTCGGCTATCAGGTGGCGACCAACACCACCGTGTATCGGGAGACGGACGTCAAGGAGCTGGAAGACATGTTCTCCTTCCTGTCGTCACTGAACGTGGACGGACACACGATTTCTCCGGGTTACGACTACGACGCCGCCAAGAAGGACATGGTCAAGCGGCTGGGGAAGGATCCGGCGGAATTTTTCCTGACCCGGAAGATGACGCGGGAAAAGTTCAGCCGCATAGAGGATTGGGGACGCCGGTTCACGATTTTCGGCACACCGGTGTATCAGGAATTCCTCGCCGGCCGGAGGGAACTCCGCTGCACGGCCTGGGCAATTCCCACCCGGAACATCCGAGGCTGGAAGGCCCCGTGTTATCTCATGACCGACGGGCATTATCCGACCTATCAGGAAATGCTGGGCCAGGTGAAATGGGAGAAGTATGGGGTGGTGGACGGAGTGGCGCGCGATTCGAGATGCGAGAACTGCATGGTCCACTGCGGCTATGACCCCAGCGGAGCGTTGGGAATCGATGCCCGCCCGGGCGATACCTGGAAGAACATCAAATACAACTTTGGTCCCCGCCCGCGACCCGTGGCTGAAGGCGCGAAAGTTCATGCCTTCAACGGCGCCACCATCGGAAAGGGGCATCTGGCCGAAGCAAAGGCCGCAATCAACACCGGGAACGGCGCCGCCGCCGAACCCGCGCCGGATTCCGACGAGGCCAGCGCGGAGGCTGCCGGCAAGTGCTGCAGCTGAGATTCTCCGGACTGTTTCCAGCCCGCATTCCGAATCCTGAATCTGCATCGAAGCGGGACTGGTCCCGCCCACCAGCCTGTTTCCACCGGACAGAAAGACATCCGGATTGGAGGGACGCTGAGCCGACAAATCTTGCCGGCGATCACGCGTGTTTGCCGCCATGTCAACCGGCAAATACTTGTTAAACCTGTTGACCCGGCACCGACTTTTGTGCCGATATGATGATCCACTTTTTTGTGGGCCCGATTAACCATGGCTAGAGCAGCGAAGAACACCATCAAGCGCGTCACGCGCACGTCCAGCACGAAGTACGACGCCCACCATCAGGTGCTGAGCAACACCTACGGAGACAAGGCCGAACTGCGCCGCGAACTGTCAGATTCGAGAGGGGCGGTGGACGAGCGGACAAAGCTGCTGGAGATGTTCGCCCAATGCAACGACTCGCAGCGCGCCTTTCTCCTGCTGGAGGACTACTTTGAGAAACTGAACCTCTCGCGGAAGGATTTCAGCAGCCACGACTGGTGGCCGGCAATGCTGGCGGCGAAGGGCTCAGCACGACTGGAAGAGCTCGCCATTCTGTTTCTGCGTGCCAACCGCTCCCTGCCCACGGAGCTGATCGCCCATGCCCGGCCCGACCGGCTTGCCGAAATCGAGGAGGCGGAACAGGCCAATGAACTCGTGCAGGAGCTCGAACGCTGGCTGCTGCCGCCGATGCCCACGCATTTGGATGGGCCGCGCGCCACCCTCCGCGTCGTCTGCCAGCCGGTGAAGAGCACCGAACTCGACAGCCTGCATGCGCTGCAGGTGGATTTTGTCCTTTTCCGGCCGCGCTCCGGGGAGAAGGTCCGCGCGCCCAGGGAAATTCTCGACCTTGCCGGTCGCGCTTCGCAGGAGCAGGAACTGTTCAGCGTCCGCGACTGGTCCTTCATCGAATGGTTTGCGGAAAGCCACTCCGCGGCCGAACTCAAGGGCGATACGCTGACGTTGCAGGGGCTGCAGCTGCTGCAGTGGCTGGGCCGCCGGGGGC
>DNDP01000493.1:0-4064 GCA_003484235.1 Verrucomicrobiales bacterium | reverse complement strand
GGGGCCACGAGAACCGGCTGGAACTCCCCGGCAATCCCCAACCGCTGGTCTTCGACGGCACGCTGGCGGAACTGGCGCCGGTCGTGGAGGCAACCGACGCGGACCTCGGCTTCACCCAGCAGCTCAAACTGCCCGACGGCAAGACGCACGGGCTCGAGCAGGTGAAGTTCTTCGGCGGGCGTCCGATGCTGGTCCTTGACGAGCACACGTTTTACCTGCTCCGCAAGACTCCGCCGCAGCGGTTCTTCAACGAGTGGCTTGCCCGGCCCACCATTCCGGTCAAACGCCTGAGCCACCGTTTTCTTGCCCACCTTCGCCACTCCGAGGCGGGTGGAAATGTGGACTGGCAGAAGCTGTTCGTCGCCCATGCGGCCCGTCCCCAGTTCATTTTTGAACTCGCCGACGACACGGTTCGGCTGCGGCTGCTCGCCAAGAGCGAGCGCGACAAGAGCACCTGGTTCTGGAACGGCCACGAGTGGCAGCGCGAGACGCCGGGTCCGAAGGCGAACGGAAAGCCGGAGATACTGGATGATGATCGTCTGGTCGCCGCGACCCAGTGGCTGCAGCGCCTTGATTGGTTCACGCCGGAACCGGGGCTGTGGATTGGCGACGCCAACGAGAATTTCCTCAACACCCTGGCCGCCGTCTGGGAATACCGGCCCGATGGTGCGGAGTTCCTGGGCGACCAAAGCTTCAACCGGCTGTTCATGTCGCCGCGGCAGCTCAAGCCGAACATCATCGTCAAGGGCAGCGGCATCGACTGGTTCTCCGTTTCTGCCGAGTGGGAGATCGAGGGGATGCGCCTCAGCGAGGCCGATCTGAAACGGCTGGCCTCCTCGAGCGGAAAGTTCGTGAAGCTGCCCGATGCGGGATGGGTGCAGCTCGATTCCGGTGCCGTGCAGAAGGCCCAGGAAATGATGGCCGAGATGGGCATCGACGGGCTGGTGCCCCTGGCGCAGAAAGTCTCCCTGAACCAGGTCGCCCACATGGACGACGAGGCACTGGCCACCTTCGGAGAATCGGCCCAGGCAAAAAAGCTTCGGGAAAGGCTCAAGAGCTTCAAGGGCGTGCCCGACTACGAACTGCCGGGCGAAATCGACGCCAAGCTGCGTCCGTATCAGAAGGAGGGCTTCGACTTCCTCTGCCACCTCACCGACGTAAACCTCGGGGGCATTCTCGCCGACGACATGGGGCTGGGAAAAACGCTGCAGACCCTCTCGTGGCTGGCCTGGCTGCTGGGGCAGAAGAAACGGCAGCGCCGGCCCGCCCTGGTGATCTGCCCCGCCTCCGTCTTGCACAACTGGCGGCGGGAGGCCAACCGCTTCACCCCCCACCTCAAGGTGCTGGTGCTGGAGAGCGGCTCGGCAAGGCACAACCTGCGCCGGCAGATTCCCGAGCACGACATCATCGTCACAAACTACGCGCTGCTCCGCCGGGACCTCGAGGCCCTGCAGAAGTTCGAGTTCAGCGCGCTCATCCTCGACGAGGCCCAGTTCATCAAGAACCCGGCCGCGCAGGTCACCCAGTCGGTCAAGCAGCTGCAGGCCGACAACCGGCTCGCCCTGACCGGCACGCCGCTTGAAAACCGCCTGCTCGACCTTTGGAGCATCACCGACTTCATCCAGCCCGGTTACCTGGGAACCCAGGAACATTACTTGCAGACCTACGATCCCAAGGGTGAAGGCGAGGAGGCGATCAGCGCCCAGCGCATCGCCCGGCGCAAGCTGTCCGCCAAGCTCCGGCCGCTGATGTTGCGCCGGCTCAAGAAACAGGTCGCCAAGGATCTGCCCGAGCGCATCGAGCAGCGGAGCGACTGCGAAATGGGCGACGCGCAGAGGAAACTCTATCTGGCCGAACTCCGGCGCAGCCGCGAGCAGATCATGCAGACGGTGCGTGAGAAGGGGCTGGGCCGCAGCAAGCTGCACGTCCTCGCCGCGTTGACCCGTTTGCGGCAGATCTGCTGCCACCCGTCGCTGGTCGGAAGCGACGCGCCCTCCGGCAAGACCGAAACGTTGTTCGAGCTGCTGGAGCCCCTGCTGGCGGAGGGCCAGAAGGTTCTCGTGTTCAGCCAGTTCGTCCAGATGCTCCAGCTGCTGGAGAAGGACTGCGGCACGCGTTCGATTCCCACCTACATGCTGACCGGTGAGACGAAGAACCGGCAGGAGATCGTCAACCAGTTCCAGCAGGACGAGAATGGCAGCGTCTTTCTGTTGAGTCTTCGGGCGGCGGGCACCGGCCTGAACCTGACCACCGCCAGCTACGTGGTGCTTTACGATCCCTGGTGGAATCCGGCCGTCGAGGCGCAGGCGATCGACCGTTCCCACCGCATCGGCCAGACCCGGACGGTGAACGCCTACAAGCTCATCACGCCCGGCACCGTCGAGGAAAAGATCTGGGACCTCCAGCAGCGCAAGGCGCAGACGATTGCCGATGTGCTCGGTGAGGAAGGGTTCGCCAAGAGCCTCTCGCAGACCGATCTCGAGTACCTGTTCTCGGAAGACTGACCGGCCCCAATTCCCGCAAATTCAGCTGGCCGTTTCCGGACCACCCGGCACGCGGTACGTATTACGTGTTACGCATTACGCGTCAGGGCGGGGAGGTGGTTGTCCGACATGGATTCGAACCATGACTAGATCCTCCAAAGGGACCTGTGCTACCATTACACCATCGGACAAACCGGGGCGGAAGTTAGCGACGGCATCCGGACGGTGCAAAGAGTTTTTTCCACCTGCACCGGTCGCATTCACCGAGTGCTCAGTCAAAGAAGGGAAACAGCCGCTTCAGCTCCGCCCGATCGGGCTGGCTGCCATATTCACACACCTCGAACGCCTCGGCGTGCTTGACCCGGCTGGCGGCGTCGCCCGGATACCATTGCTTCAGCCGCTCATTGTGCTGCGCGGCGATGGACTGGTTGCGGCGTGAGAAGTTTTCCCGCACCTGGAGCTGTCGGGCCTTCTGTTTGGCCGGATCGTCCGGATAAAGGTTCGCGTTCCCGTTGGCACCCCCCTCCGCAAACTGGGAGATCATGACGCCGAGGGCATCCAGCTTCTGGTCCATCACCGGGTCGATGGAAACGACCATGTCGGGCTCGAACGGATTGGGTTTCTTGAAGCGGTCGGCGTAGTACATGAAGACCGGATTCTTGGTCATGGGCGGAACGTCCGGGCAGAAGAACGGCACGGTCACCATGTAGGCCGCGTCCTGCATCAGCACCCCGGTGTAGCGATGATCCGGGTGATAATCGTTCGGCCGGTGGCCCATCACGATGTCGGCGTTCCAATGGCGGATCAGCCGGGTCAGAGTCCTCCGGTTCTCCAAAGTCGGTTCAAGTTCGCCGTCATGTATGTCCAATACGACTCCCTGGATGCCGAGAATCTTGTGTGCCTTGCCCACTTCGGCCTTGCGACGCTGCGCCAACGGACCGCCGGCCTCGCGCCAGTGTCCGATGTCGCCATTGGTCACCGAAACGAACAGCACGTGGTGCCCCTTCTTCGCCCACATTGCCGCGGTGCCGCCGGCCTGGATCTCGCAGTCGTCCGGGTGCGCGCCAAACGCGATGATCCGCAGCTTGCCGTCATCCGGCGGCATCTTGATGCCGGGAATCTGGGCCTGCACGGAAACGGTGAACAGCGTGACGAGGATGGCCACGAAGACGGTCGGGTGGTTGCGTTTGCGGTTCATGTGATCGGAGGTTGAACGTTGCGGGGATGAGTTCATGCGGTGGACGACCGTTGAGATACCAAAACAGAGCCCCTCCGGCGACAAGAGAATTGTCTGTGAAGGTCGGCCGCATCCGTCGTCGGCCTTTCCGGTTGCCCCGGCTCCGTTGGATCCGCAGACTCGGTGAATGATCCGGCGCTCATTCATTCGTCGTCTCTCCGGTGGTGCCCTTGCGCTGCCGTTCCTGGCCAGGAAACTTTCGCTGACCGCCCGCGCTGCGGATCGGAATCCGGCAACGCCCGATCTGCGGATGGCGGGCGTGGCGGAACTCCGCGCGGGCATGGACTCCGGCCGGTTCACCGCGGTGGAACTGGTCCGCAACTACCGCGAACGCATCGGCGACC
>DNDP01000096.1:2465-5860 GCA_003484235.1 Verrucomicrobiales bacterium | reverse complement strand
CCGCTGCTCGGCCTGTTCGGCACCGTGCTCGGCATGATCTCGGTGTTCACCACGCTCTCGGGCGAGGACACCGTGAACGCGGCAATGCTCGCCGGCGGCATCTCCGAGGCGCTCATCACGACCGAGTACGGGCTCATCATCGCCGTTCCCTGCCTGCTGCTGCACGCGCTGTTGAACCGCAAGGCCAAGGGTGTCATTTCGGGCATGGAACAGACGGCGGTGGGATTCATCAACGGACTGCCCAACCGGTAGGTTTTCATGATTGCAGAATACGGACCCGTCATCGTGAACATCTGGCTCAGCGGCGGCTGGGTGATGGTGCCGCTGCTGCTGGTTTCGCTGTTCATCTACGGCTTGGCGGCCCATCTCCTCTGGACCATCACCGGTGAGAAGATCAAACGTCATTCCGACACCCAGTTGAAGCTCTGGATCGAGCATCCGGAACGTTCGGAGGGCGAGATCGGCAACATCATCCGCTATGCCCACGAGGATTCGGTGTCGCTCGACGACATCCACAGCCGCTACTCGGAGGTCATGACGGCGCGCATCCCGGCCATCGAACGCCGCCTGGTGCTGATGAACATCATGGTGAGCGCCGCGCCGCTGCTGGGTCTGCTCGGCACGGTGCTCGGCATGCTCAAGACCTTCCAGGCGATTTCCGTCGGCACCGGCAAGACGGTGGACCTGGTGGCCCAGGGCATATCCGAGGCGCTGATCACCACCGAGATGGGGCTGCTCATCGCCATTCCCGGCTACTTCCTGGCCTACGTCATCAAGCGCAAGAAGGACGAGTACGCCGCGTTTCTCGCCCGGCTTGAAAGCTTTTCGCTGCTGGAATTCCAAAAAAAGGGCGGGCTGACATGAAATACCGACGTTCTCTTTCCGACGCCGAAGACCTGACCGACATCAACATCTCGCCGTTGATCGACATGGTTTTCATCCTTCTGATCTTCTTCATCGTGACCACGGTGTTC
This sequence comes from Verrucomicrobiales bacterium, assembly GCA_003484235.1. Lineage (GTDB taxonomy): Bacteria > Verrucomicrobiota > Verrucomicrobiia > Limisphaerales > RI-55 > RI-55. The sequence goes on along the minus strand of DNDP01000096.1, from coordinate 4,886 downwards.
GTGGAGGAGACCGGCGTGGACGTGGACAAGCCGCAGGCCGCCTCGGCGGTGAACCTCGACAAGAACAGCATCCTCATCGCGGTCACCGCGCAGAACCAGGTCGTTTACGGCGGCAAGGAGATCGGCGTCGGCGGCGTGCGGGCGCAGGTCACCCGGCTCAACCAGAAGGAGCGCCTGCCGGTGATCATCCAGACCGATGAAAAGGCCAGTGCCGGGATCGTGGTGCGGGTCATCGACGAGGCCAAGCTGGGCAATGCCAAGAGCGTCAGCATTTCCACCGACATCCCCCGGTCGTAGCCGGGGCATCGAGCACCATGCGCAAGGTTTACACCCCCACCGGCGGCCGCCACAACCCGGTCATTCCGGTGCTCGGCGCCCTGCTGCTGACGGGGCTGGTGTTTCTGATCCTGCCGTTCACCCAGATGCTTTCCAACGCGCACAAGGAGCGCCAGATGTTCACCCGCGTGGACGTTTCACTGCCGCCTCCGCCTCCGCCTCCGCCGGAGCCCCCGCCTCCGCCGGAAGAAAAGGAGGAGGAGAAAAAGCCCGAGATGGAGCAGCAGCAGCAGCCGCTCAACCTCTCGCAGCTGGAGCTGGCCTTGAATCCGGGTCTCGGCGGCGCCGCGGCCGCCATGAACACCGATCTCGGCTTCGCGCTCAGCCGGGTGGATGCGGTCGAGGAGATGAAGATTTTTGAGATCACCGAGGTGGACCGCAAGGCGAGCGTGACGTTCTATCCCAACCCCACCTATCCCGCGGTGCTCCGGCGGGAACGGATTGTCGGCAAGGCCGACCTGACCTTCGTGGTGAACGCGGACGGTTCGGTCGGCGAGATCGAAAACATCGAGAATGTTTCCCATCCCGAATTCATCAACGTCTTCAAGGATTGGGTGAAGCAGTGGCGTTTTGAGCCGGCCATGAAGGACGGCAAAACCGTGCCGCAGCGGGTGCGGCAACCATTGCAGCTGAATCCATGAACAGAATCCGCCGCCCGACCAGCGGGCGGCCCAATGAACAAAGTACCATGACATATTTCCGCAAGCTGATGTCGTTCGGCTCCGTGTTCTGGCTGGCGCTCTCCGCCCACGCCCAGGTTTCCGTGCCCCTTACGGACACCGGCAGGTTCTGGAACGACCCGCAGTTCGTGAAGTCGTTCATGGGCACCTACGGGGTCGAGACCAAGGACGAACCGACGATCACACCCGACGAGGGCAAGGTCTTCAACACCGTGGCGGAACAGATGAAGGCAAACAACCGCGCCGGCGCCATCAGCACGCTCGCCGCCGCGATCAAGCCCGACTCCAGCGCCGCGCTCGATTTCACGCTGGCCACGCTCTACGTGCAGCCCGGTCCCGAGAACAACAACGAACTGGCCGCCCAGAATTACCGCAGGGCAATCGACAAGTTTCCCAACTTTCTGCGCGCCCACAAGAATCTGAGCCTCACCTACGCCGCGTTGGGGAAGTTCGAGGAGGCCATCGGCGAACTCACCCGCACGCTCGAACTGGGCGGCGAGGACGGCAACGTCTACGGCATCCTGGGCTACTGCTACCTCAACAAGGGGAAATACCTTTCGGCTGAGATCGCCTACAGCAAGGCGCTGCTGTTCACCCCGGACAACGTCGAGTGGAAGAAGGGCTATGCTCAATGCCTGCTGAGCCAGTCGAAGAACCGGGAGGCGGCCGCCCTCTTTGGCGAACTGGTGCTGGACGATCCGCAGGACATTGACAGCTGGCTGCTGCAGGCCAACTCGTTCCTGGCGCTGGGCGACAACGACCGCGCCGCCGAAAACTACGAGCTCGTCCGGCGCATGGGCAAGGCCAACGCCCAGGTGCTGAACCTCCTTGGCGACATCTACGTGAACATGAACCTCGTGGAACTTGCCAAGACGGCCTACCTCGAGGCGTTCGCGCGCGAGCCCGAACAGGAACTCGACCGCCCGTTGCGGTCGGTGGAGATCCTCGCAAACCTTGGTTCGCATGCCGATGCGGAGAACCTGCTCGGCGAGATCAGGACGAAGGCGGGCTCCCGGCTGGATGACAAGCAGAAGCTTCGCGCGCTGCGGCTCACCGCGCGGATCCAGCTGGCGACCGGCCGTGGCGGCGAGGCCGTGAAGACCCTGGAGCAGATCGTGGCTTCCGAGCCGATGGATGGTGAGGCGCTCCTGATGCTCGCCGACCACTACACGCGGCTGCAGAGCGAGGACGGGGACAAGCGGCGCGATGAGGTGGCCCGCGCCGCACTCTACTTCGACCGTGCCGAGAAGATCCGGGCCTATGAGGTGCGTGCGCTGATCCAGCACGCGCAGATGCTCGTTGGCGAAAAGGAGTACTCGAAGGCGCTGCCCAAGCTGCGCCGGGCACAGGATCTGGAGTTCCGCGAGCCGGTTGCCCGCTATCTCCAGCAGGTGGAACAGATCGT
>DNDP01000096.1:0-2245 GCA_003484235.1 Verrucomicrobiales bacterium | reverse complement strand
GCCTGCCTCCTTCTGGTCGCCGTTCTGCCTCTTCTCAGCGGCTGCCGCGCCACGGTCGCCGGCACCAACGCAATGGGCATGCCGTTTGTGAAGGACACCATCGAGTCCAAGTACAACCGCTCGATCGACAAGGTGGCTGTCGCCGCCCGGGAGACGCTGGCGTTCAACGGCACGATCACCAGCGATGATTCGGTGACCCGCGTGCTGCAGGCCCAGGTCAACAACCGCCGCGTGCTGGTGCGTCTGGAGGAGCTCGAACCCCAGGTGACCCGCGTGCTCGTGCAGGTGATTACCAAGGGTGGCGGATCGGACATCGACCTCGCCGCGGAGATGGACAAGCAGATCGCCCTGCGGCTGAAGTAATCTCAGCGCAGACCCATATCCCTTTCGTAGGAGCCGAGACCCACGTCCCGGCTCTTTTCTTTTCCCTTGAGCTCCCTTCCGAGCAGCATCCTGCGTCTTCCTGCCTGCTCGGCTGCCGGTGATTTCGGATACTTCTTCATGATGCGGTCGAGCGCCGCTTCGGCCGACTTCACATCGGCAGCGATGCGGATGTGGTAGTCCGCCATGGTGTTCAGCCAGCGGACCATGTTGCCGCGATCCTGACCCGGCTGACGGAGCAGGAACTCCAGCTGTTCGATGGCGGGTGCGATCTCGCGCAGATCCTCGGCGTAACGCGCGGCCAGTTCCTCGCGGGCATCACGGTCCTGGGGATGCAGTTCCAGGTGTCCGGTCAGCCGGGCAACCGCCTCATCGGTGGTTTCCTCGGGCCGTTCCATCTGGATCTCCGACGGATTGCGAATGCCGGTCCTGGGCTGTTCGGTCAGCGTAATCTTTCTTCGCTCGGCCTGCTGATCGAGCATCTCCTGGGGTGGCAGGTGGGCGATGCGCTGGGTGGCTTCCATGGCAACCTGGTGCCCGGGGAAGGTGTCGCGGATGCGCTCGAAGCATTGGAGGGCCGCTTCGCGGTCGCGGTCGAGGCGGAGGTGCCAGTCGGCAAGCGAATTCAGGGCGATGGCACAGTTGCGGGGATTGGCCGCATTCGCCGCCACGATTCGTTCGACGGTGCCCCTGGCGCCGGTCAGGTTGTGCTGATTCTCCGCCTGGATCTCCGCGAGCATCATCAGGCCCGTGAAGTCGTTCGGGAATCTCTCCAGCTGCACGTGAATCTCCTCGACCGCTCCGTCAAACTCCTGCCGCTGACGTTTTGCGCGAGCGATGCTGTAGAACGGTTCCGGATCGGGCGGATCACCGCCCCCGGTGAACAGGTTCTCGAACGGGCGCGCGAAGAGCCCGGCGATGTCGCCACCCCATATGATGGTGAGGATGATGCCGAGCACGGCCGTTGCGGGGATGCCGCCGAAGGCTGCGATGTAGCCCCCCGCGAGCATCAGCCGCGCAATCCCGTAGCCGCCGACAACCAGCAGAACAACGGTCAATGCGGACTTTGCCAGAAAACGGCTGGGATCGGTGCTTCGTCGGAGCAGGAAGACGTAGAACCAGACCAGCCCGCCCGCGGAGGCGAGCAGGACGGCCAGACCGAATGCCTGCTTCAGGGTCACGCGTTCAATCCTCGCGCGGGATTGCGCTCGATCCGGTTGCGGATGCGTTCCGGCTCGCGGGCCCGCGTCATGGCCGTGTCATAGGTGATCAGACAGCGGCAGTAGAGTTCGTAGAGGCAGTTGTCCATCATCACCATGCCTTCGCGGGCGCCGGTCTGCAGCACGTTCTCGAGCTGGTGCAGCTGGTTCTCGCGGATCAGGCTCCGCACGGCGTTGGTGGAGATCAGGAGTTCGTAGGCCAGCACCCGCCGTGTGCGGTCGGCCGCCGGCAGCAGCTCCTGCGAAATGACCCCCTGAAGGGTGTTGGCCAGCTGCAGGATCACCTGCCGCTGCGCGTTGCCCTCGAAGACCCCCACCACCCGTTCAAGGGCGAGGGCGGCATTGGGAGAATGCAGGGTGGCCATCACCAGATGACCGCTCTCGGCCGCGGTCAACGCGGTGGAGATCGTCTCGTGGTCCCGCAGTTCGCCGACGACGATCACGTCCGGATCCTGCCGCAGGACGTGGATCAACGCGCGGTTGAACGACTTGGTGTCGGTGAGCACCTCCTGCTGCACCACGATCGCCCGGTTGTTGCGATGCACATACTCGATCGGATCCTCGATGGTGACGATCTTGCACCGGCGCTCCTGGTTGATCAGGTCGATGAGGTAGTTCAGCGTGGTGGTCTTGCCGGCGCCGGT
>DNDP01000090.1:1724-4917 GCA_003484235.1 Verrucomicrobiales bacterium | reverse complement strand
GCCAGGTCGTAGGCGCGCACCCGCTGTGTGCCGCTGACGATCCCCTGTTGTTGGCCCGCGTGCTCAACCACGATCGGCGAGGCCCAGGAAGTGAGTTCATCGCGGTTCACCCGCCAACGTTCCTTGCCGGTGCGCTTGTCGAGCGCGACCACGAAGGACTGTTCCTCGTGATCCCAGTTCACCACCAAGGTGTCGCCGGAAAGGACCGGTGAACTGCCCTCGCCGTGGCCGTGCTTGCTTTGCATCCGGCCAAACGATTTCTCCCAGACCAGTTCACCTTCGTGCCTGAGGCAAGACAGGCCATACGAACCGAAGAAGGCGAAAAAATGTTCAGCGTCGGCGGCCGGCGAGGCCGAAGCCAGGCTGGCGGTGTAGTGCGCGCCCTCGTGCGGCAATGCCTCGTGGACCTTCTTCTCCCAGAGGATTGCTCCGTCGTCGCGATTGACGGCCAGCACGATGAACTCGTAGCGATTCGTGACCGGGTAATTGTCGTGCGCCCCCGGGGCGGAATCGGGAATCGGCTTCTCCAAGGGTTCGCCGACCGGCCGGGCCGTCGTGAGCAAGATGCGGTCGCCCCAGACCGCCGGAGTCGAGTGCCCGAGCCCCGGCAGCTTCGTCTTCCAGCGGACGTTCTCCGTTTCGCTCCAGCGGACCGGCGGTTTCGCGTCCGGCGCGGTGCCGTTCATCAGCGGCCCGCGCCAGTGCGGCCAGTTGTGCTGCTGAGCCAGAGAAGCCCCGGGTGCCGGAGCGCCAACGAGACAGGCTGCCAGCAGGACCACGAGACCGAGGCCGAGCCGTTGGGAAGGGCGGGACATCAAAAGCATGGACGCCCGCCGACGGCGAACGTTCAAGCCCGAATGTGCGCTCGGCGAACTACGAAGAAAGGACGGTGAGCAGATACACCATCTCCTCCTGCACGTCTGCGTCGGGTCCGACCGTCCGGGCGATCTCCTCCTTGATCGGTTCACGAAAGCGCTTGCGGAGCCGATGAATCGCCACCTTGACCGCGCCTTCATTGACACCGAGCCGGGCCGCAGCCTCCGCCTGGGGCTCCGCAGCCGTTCCGGTCAACCAGGGTTTCAACACCTCGAACTGCTCGCCTCTCCCGTCCGCCGCCAGTTCTTCACCCAGCCGCCCCAGTCCAAGCCCGAGCAACGTCAGCGCCCATTGCCGGTCGAAAATCAGCGCCGGCCCCCGCAACGCCGGGTCAGCCGGCTCCAAGCCGGGCGAAGTGTCGGTGCCCGGTGCCAGCGTCAGGTGTTCAACGCCCGCACCTCGTTTGGCGGCCCTCTCGCGATCCTGCTGGTCGGCTACAAAATGTTTCACGGCGCCGAGGAGATAGGAGCGAAACCGTCCGCGCCGGGGTTCGGCGCCGGACAGTGAATTGCGCTCCAGCAACCGGGCGAAGAAATCATGCGCCAGCTCACGCGCCTGATCTTCATTGCCGAAACGGGCGCGCAGGAAGGCGACGACCGGTTCGTAATAGGCGGAGCACAGGTCGCTCAACGCGGAGCGGGCTGCGGGTGATTCACCGCGTGTCGCCAGCACCTGGGTCCAGTGCGTGGTGGCGAAGACGGACTGCGGGCGGGTGGTACGTGATTCAGTCATCGGCCGCGCCACTCAGGGGGAGCCGGGCTTCTCGCTGGGAGCAATTCCGCGAAGCCAGTGGATGTTGCCGGGGCGGTTGTAGAGGTCCCACCCCTTGGCCCCCATGGTTTCCTGCAGCGACCGCTCCGTCTCCGCGCGGATGGCGGTGAGCGCGGCCCGCCGCTGCTCGGCGGTCAGGGACGAATCGGAGCGGACCCGCGAGGCCTGCTGCTCGGCGATCTTCTTCATGTCATAGACCTGATTGGCCACGCCGGTGTCCAGTTCGGCGTTCCTCACAATCCGGGCCAGCTGCTGGTACTGGAAATCCTGAGCGCGTTCGTACTCCGCGTAGCGCGTCTCGCCGAGCACCTGTTTGATCGATTCGTTCAACAGCTTTTCAGCTTCCCGTCGTTCCTTCTGTTCGGCCTCGGTGGCGTTAATCATGCCCATCGGCGAGAATTGTTCGTCATGGGCGGCCCGCAGCTTGAACACCTCGAGGAACTCCTCCTCGTTCGGCTCGAAACCGGCGAGCTGCATCCGCATCATGTTCGCCGTGGTGGAAAAGCGGAGCTGGTAATCGAGGAACTCCACGGGCGTGAGCTGCGCCTTGATGGCCTGCTCCATCACGCGTTGCACCTTCATCATCGCTTCCGGATCGGTCGCGATGTCACCGGCACCCTCCACGAGCTTCGACTGGAAATCCGCCATGGTCTGCATCAGGGCGCTGCGCTTGCCGTCGGGCAGGAAGTCAAACATGGCCTCCATGGGATTGGCACCGGCCATGGACATCATGGCGCTCAGCGGATCGGGCTCGATGCCGAGCGCGCGCAACACTCCGTTCTTCTCCTCTTCAAGCGCCCGCATCTTCTGCATCGTCTCCGAATCGCCCAGGAACGCCGCCATCGGGTTGCCGGTTTTCCAGTACTCGAACTTCTTCGGTTCGCCGCGGACCTGCTTCCGCTTCTCGTCATAGAGCTTGTTCACGTCGGCGCGGATGATGTCGCGGATCGTTTCCTCGGGGCAGCCGATCGCGCGCAGGTTGGCGATGTATTCTCGGTAATCCGGCGACTCGACCGATTGCCAGTTGAACTGGCGGACGACGACGTTGGTCACCGTCTCCGCCGGCGGCGCGGCAGCAACGTCAGCCGGTTTCGACGCCGACGTGACGGCACTCGAAGAACCGGTCGTATCTCCGCCGCCGGGCTCGATCTCAGGCGCGGGTCGAGGGCGGAGGAGAAGCGCGACGAGGACGACATTCAACGCCACGGACACGATGAGCGGGGCCTTGGATTTCATGGTGGGAGGATGGAGCTTGGATCGGCTTCAGGCAGCTATAATCTCCAGCGCTGCTTTTCTAAGCCCAGCAGGGGCTTGAGTGCGGAGCACTGGGTCTCGCCAAGAGGGGCCACGGTGGTCAGTTGCTTTTGTTCCCTTTACTCTCATTGGCAGGAGCAAGGCGGATATTGGGAAATCTCAGCTCGTGAACAGGACGCACTTTAAACTTCCAGGCAAGCACATCGGCGGCTTTCAGATTCCGGTAGATGGAGGTCATCCCCCTTCCCGCCGTGTTTGCTGCAACGGGTTCAACCACGTTCCCGTCGAAGGC
>DNDP01000090.1:0-1466 GCA_003484235.1 Verrucomicrobiales bacterium | reverse complement strand
TTCCCCGTTCGTGCCCGCCTCCGCCAGTGAAACTTCCTGCTGGATGCCATCTATGCGCAAGGTGGTGCTAGAGGTGCCCCCGTCGCGGTCGTCCAGAACAGTCTTCCACGGGCCGGCGTCGACCTGAAGGACGAGTTCAGTCGTCTTCAGGTTCAAGGGCAGGCTGGTTGCGGCGAAATGGTTGGTCAGGCGTTCGCCAGTGGCGGTGGTTACGCCTGAGGAGAAGGTGCCTCCGGAATTCTTCAGGCGGGCGGAAAAGCTTCCCTCGGGCCAGCCCGCGTGGCGCCAAACAGACTCGTACTCAGTGTGCTGGCCGGTGAAGGACTGGAACTTCCCTGTATCGACGAAGTTTTGGCCGAGCGCCAAACGGCCATCTGGCCGCCACCAGACGCCGTCAGTCGGATGCCGGGAAATAGCCACCAACTCGACGGTTCCCTCGGGCACGCGCGCCTTCAGATTACCCGATGGAGTGAGTTCGGCGACTGCGGCTCCAGCACTCGTTCTCTCCAGCACGGTCACCAGAGCAGGCAATCCCAGCACCGTCACCTTCAGTCTATCCGGTCCGTCCGAAGTGATCTCAGCTTCAACCTTGGGTTCGCCCAGGTTGACCAGCACACGGTTCGAGTCCTGCGAGATGACAGAGTCGAAAGGGGTCCAGGTGTTCGCAGCCCGATCGAACCGCCAGCCTTCCCTGCTGATCCACGTGACCATTCCTCGCGAAAGGCCGATATCCGCTAGCTCTGCATCGGTCAACGAACGTCCGGCGTCGAGCACCTCCACCACCCGGAACTGCCCGATCCACCAGTCCGGAGAATCCGAGGCCAGTTGGTTCATGGCTCCGGACTGAGGCTTTGTTGCTTCAAACACCTGAAAGGCGATTACCGCCACCAACAGGGCCGCTCCCGCCGGCAAGGCCCAGAGATTTCTTGGGCCGGCTGGAACTGTCGTCTCCGATCTCCGCGAGGCGCGAAACAACACCGCACTCGCCCACGGAAGGAGCATCGTCCCAGCGATGGTCAGCGGAATGAGCACCGCTTCGGCCGGCGCGGGTTCCAGCCGCCGCTCTCGGTGAACATCGCGTGGAAAAAGAACAACCCAAGCCCCGCGATCGGCAGACCCAGCACCAGCGCAATCGTCCCGAACGTCTTGAGAAATCCACGACGATTCTTCACGGCCGTTGGCATCACCCCGCCAGCCACCGTACCGGCTACCAGTGCCCCAATCGTGAAGACAATCAACGCTCCCGCCCCTCCCGACATTGCCAGCGCGATTGGGCCCCCGATGAAGAGCACGAGAAACACAAACACGATCCCGATGCCCAGCGTTACAAACGGAGACGCGGCGGTGGGTTCGGGCTCGGGCGTTGCGTTGCCGGAATCGTGCCCGGGGCCACGCCATTCGAGGCGGTGCCCGCGCATGCTATGGCAGGCCCGGCACCACAACAACTCCAGTCGCGCGACTGGTTT
>DNDP01000092.1:456-6057 GCA_003484235.1 Verrucomicrobiales bacterium | reverse complement strand
CCGATCGTCACCGGCTCGGTGGTGAACAAATCGGTGACACCCGCCTTGGCGTAGATCTTCTTGATGCGCTCGTCGCCGTCGATCACTCCGTAGCCGATGCCCGACGTGTGGGTGAGCAGGTGCCGAATCGTGATGGGCTTGCTGGCCGGTTCGGTGGTCCAGGTGACGTCCGCCTCGTTGAAGGTCTTGAGCACGCCGGCTTCCTTGAATTCGGGGATCCAGTACGAGATCGGGTCGTCGAGCCGGAACCGCCCTTCCTCCCACAGCATCATCACCGCGGTGGAGGTGATCGCCTTCGTCTGCGACGCGATCCGGAAGATGTCGTCCTTCTTCAGTTCGCGGCCCGCCGCATTGTCGGCCATGCCAAAGGCCTTGTGGTGGACGATCCGGCCGTTGCGGGCCACGAGCGTGACGGCCCCGGGAATCCGCTTCTCTGCGATCGCGGTTTCGATCATCGCATCGATCCTTCCCAGGCGCTCCGCCGACATGCCGGCGCGCGCGGGAGTGGCTTAGCGCAGCGGACGCGAATGCTGGCCGGAGGGTGTCTGCGCGGTGCCGTCGATCGGACACAAGTGCAGCGCCAGCAGCAGGGACCAGAGGAGAATTCGGGATGACATCGGCGCGAGACTATCCGCCGCGCCTCCGGGAGGAAAGCCCGACGATCATCCGGGCCAACTTCGGCCTTGGTTGCGGCAACATTCCAGGCCTAGTGTGCTCCATGCCACCGTCTCGAATGGGAACCCCCCGCACTGCCCTGTCCTCACTTCGAATGGCATTCCTCGCGGTCCTTGCAGGTTCCCTTGGCGGCATCGCTCCAGGCCAGGAAGACGCGGCAGCGGCGGAGCGGACGTTCGCCCACGACATCCAGCCGCTGGTGCAGCGCTACTGTCTCGACTGCCACTCGACCGAGCGGCAGAAGGGCGACCTCGACCTGGAACGGTTCAAGAACCTCGACACAGTGACCCGGCACTCCGCTGTCTGGGAGAAGGTCGTCGAACAGGTCGAACTCGGCGAAATGCCCCCGGACGATGAGCCCCAGCCCTCCGCCGCCGAGCGGACGCAGCTGCTCAACGCCGTGCAGGCCGTCCTCCGCCACATCGCGCTGACCCGCGCCGGCGATCCGGGTCCGGTGGTGTTGCGGCGGCTCAACAACGCAGAATACACCTACACGATCCGCGACCTCACCGGCGTCGCCGCGCTCGACCCCGCGCGGGAGTTTCCGACCGATTCGGCCGCGGGCGAGGGGTTCATGAATGTCGGCCAAGCACTGGTGATGTCGCCCGCGCTGGTGACCAAGTATCTCGATGCCGCCAAGGAGATCGCCGCGCACGCCGTGCTGCTTCCGGACGGCATCGCGTTTTCCCCAAGCACCTGGCGGCGGGACTGGACCGAGGAACGGCTCGCCGCGATCCGCGAGTTTTACGGTCGCTTCACCGAACCGGGCGGCGGCACAGCCGTCAATCTGCAGGGCATCAAGTTCGACACGAAGGACGGCGGCGTGCTGCCGCTGGAGAAGTATCTGGCCGCCACGATCGAGTTGCGGTCGGCGCCGGGCAGTTTGCGGCAACTCGCAGCGGCTCACGGGTTGAACCCAAAATATCTCGCCACACTTTGGGAGGCGCTCAATGCAACCAACCGATCGCTCCTGCTCGACCCGATTCGTGTCCATTGGCACAAGGCGCAACCCGATGAAGCCGCGACTCTGGCGGATGCCATCAGACAGTGGCAGCAGGCGCTCTGGCGTTTCACCACGGTCGGCCACATCGGCAAGCGCGACGGTCCCAAGGCGTGGCAGCTGCCGGTCACGCCGCTCGCCGAAGCCCGGGAAGTCCGGCTGAAGCTCCCGCCGGCGACCAGCGGCAAGGACGTCTCGTTCTTTCTCGCCACCTCGGATGCCGGCGACGGGGACGAACACGACGTCGCCGTCTGGGAGAACCCGCGATTGATCGCCGCCGGCCGGCCGGATCTGCCGCTGCGAGAGGTACGACCGGTGGTCGCCAATCTCAACACCCACCTCGACGTCATCCTCTCGTCCGCGGCGAGATGCCTGATGGCGGCCGCCGAGGTCACCGGAGCGCTTGATGCCGGCAGCCTGGAAGCACTCGCCCGCAAACATGATGTGCCGCCCGTCGCGCTGTCGGCGTGGCTTCAGTGCCTGGGGCTTGGCGCCGGCGAGACACGGATCGAGGGCCACATCACCGGCCGGATGGAGAGCGCCCAGGGTTACGCCTTCATCAAGGGCTGGACCGGCGCCGACGCGTTGAGCGTGGTGGCAAACTCGTCGGACTCGCACGTCCGCATCCCGGGCAACATGAAACCGCGCAGCGTGGCGGTGCATCCGTCGCCTTCGCGGCGCGTGGTCATCGGCTGGCGCGCGCCGCTGGCGACGACGTTGGAACTCGCCGGAGTCGTGCAGCACGCGCATCCGGAATGTGGCAATGGTGTGGCCTGGGCGATCGAAGTGCGCCGGGGCGGTTCGCGCCAGCGCCTGGCCGCCGGCACCGCGCAGGGCGCGCGCGAGGCGAAGTTCGGTCCGCTGGAAAACCTCGCCGTCCGCCCGGGCGACGTGGTCGCCATGATTGTCAGCCCGCGCGACGGCAATCATTCCTGCGACCTGACCGCGGTGGACCTGACGCTCAGCGACGGTTCGCGCACCTGGAGTCTGGCGAAGGGCGTCGCGCCCGACATCCTCGCCGGCAACCCCCACGCGGACGGCCTTGGTAATCCGGGCGTCTGGCACTTCTTCAGCGAGCCTGACAAAGGCGGCAGTGAACCGGGCCTGCCGGCGGGCTCGCTGCTCGCGAAATGGCAGTCGAGCTCGGACGCGGCGGAAAGGCGGGCGTTGGCCGAGGGCGTGCAAAAGCTTCTGAACGATGGGCCGGCAGGACTGGCCAAGGACGCGCCCGACGCCGTTTTGCATCGCCAGCTCACCTCGCTCACCGGACCACTTCTGTCGTCGCTTCTCGCGAAAGGCGCGGGTGAGTTTGCGCAGACTTCGCCCGCAGACGCCGGCGACGGGGAAGGCTTTGGCCTGGACCCGGGACAGTTCACCGGCGGCGATCTCGTCGTGCGCCCGGCGTCCCTCATCAAGGTGCGCCTTCCCGCGGATCTGGCGGAGGGCTGCGAATTCGTCGCCACGGCCCGGTTGCACGAAGCGTTGGGCCGAGAAGGCAGCGTGCAAATGCGGGCGCTGGCCACGAAACCGGCTTCGCTCGGACTGGCCGCGGGTGTGGCCCGTCTGCAAGGCGGCAAGAGCACGTGGTCTGACGGCGAACGCCCGGTGATCTCGGAGGCGCCGATTCTGGTCACCGATGCCGGAGCGGCAATCCGGCGCATCGAGGCCGCCTTCGACGAATTTCGCCGGCTGTTTCCCGCCGCGCTCTGTTACACGAAGATCGTGCCCGTGGATGAAGTGGTAACGCTCACCCTCCATTTCCGCGAGGACGATCACCTGCGCCGCCTGATGCTGGACGACGCCCAGGCGGCCGAGCTGGACCGTCTCTGGGACGAGCTTCACTATGTCAGCCACGACGCGCTCAAGCTGGTCGATGCCTTCGAGCAGCTCTGGCAATACGCGACCCAGGACGCCGACCCGAGCGCCTTTGAACCGCTGCGCGAACCGATCAAACAACGGGCTGCGGCGTTCCGACAACGGCTGCTCGACACCCAGCCGGCGCATCTCGACGCGGTGCTGAAGTTCGCGGAGGGCGCGTATCGGCGTCCGCTGACCGCCGAGGAACAGGACGAACTGCGCGGGCTCTACGCGAAACTGCGCGACGAGGAAATTGGGCACGACGATGCCATCCGGCTCACGCTGGCGCGGACGCTCGTGGCGCCGGCCTTTCTCTACAAGCTCGAGCAACCACCCCCCGGTGACCAGCCGGGGCCGGTGAACGACTGGGAGCTCGCCACGCGCCTGAGCTATTTCCTGTGGTCGTCCGCGCCCGATGTCGAACTTCGCGCCGTCGCGGCCGGCGGCAACTTGCAGAATCCCGATATGCTCGTCGCCCAGACGCGTCGCCTGCTTCAGGATCCGCGCGTGCGCCGGCTGGCCACCGAGTTCGCCTGCGCGTGGCTGCACATCTACGACTTCGACGAACTGGGCGAGAAGAGCGAGCGTCACTTCCCGACCTTCAACGATCTGCGCGGCGCGATGTACGAGGAGACGATCCGGTTCTTCACCGACCTGTTTCAGAACGACGGCTCTGTGCTGGACATTCTCGATGCCGACTACGCGTTCCTGAACGCAGAGCTGGCGAAACACTACGGCGTCCCCGACTCCCTGCTCCGTAGCAGCGGACGTAAGTCCGACCAAACTAATGCAGGCGACGGTCAGAGCCGACTCACGTCGGCTGATACGAGTCGGGACGATGACTGGCAGCGCGTGGACGGCCTGAAGCAGCTCGGTCGCGGCGGCATTCTGGCGCACGCCACGACTCTGGCGAAGCAGTCTGGCGCGTCGCGCACCAGCCCCATCCTGCGCGGCAACTGGATCAGCGAGGTGCTCCTCGGCGAGAAGCTGCCGCGTCCGCCAGCCAACGTGCCGCAGCTTCCCGAGGACGAGGCGACTGAGACACTGACCGTGCGTGAGCTCACCGAGAAGCACAGCAGCGATCCCAGATGCTTCGGCTGTCACCGCCGGATCGATCCGTATGGTTTCGCCCTCGAAGCCTTCGACGCGATCGGGCGCCGTCGCGAACAGGATCTGGGCGGCCGCCCGATCGACACCCGCACCCGCGTCATGGACGGCACCGAGCTCGCCGGCCTGAACGGCCTGCGGGATTACCTGCTCAACCAGCGTCGCGACGCCTTTGTGAAGCAGTTCTGCCGCAAGCTGCTCGGCTACGCCCTCGGCCGCGGCGTGCTGCTCTCCGACGGCCCGCTCATCGACGAAATGGGCGAACAGCTTCGGCAGAACGAATACCGGATCGGCGCCGCCATCGAGACCATCGTCCGGAGCCGACAGTTCCGCGAAATCCGCGGAAAGGAGATGGCATTCGAGCAATAATCTTGGCATACACATCAATATCCAGCCCATGACCACTCATCATTTCTCCCGTCGCACGTTTCTCCGCGGGGTCGGCGTCACCATGGCGCTGCCGTGGATGGAATCGCTCACTGTCTGGGGTGACACGCCGCCCACCGGGCTCAGGCCCGCCAGCGAGGCGCCCGTTCGGCTGGCCGTGGTCTTCGCCGGCAACGGCTTTCACTCGAAGGAATGGTGGGCCCGGGGCGGGGGCGGGCAGATGGAACTCGGCCAGGTGCTCGCGCCGCTTGCAGATTTCCGCGAGAAGATGCTTTTCGTGCGCGGCCTCTACAACGCCGAGGCGCTGAAGGGTAACATCCACAGCTCGCAGACCGGCAACCTCCTCTCCGGCGCCCCGCTCGCCTCAGGCGGCGAGATCCGGTCCGGCACCAGCATCGATCAGCTGCTCGCGCAGCGGTACGGCCATTCGACCAAGGTCCCGTCGCTTGTTCTGGGCTGCGAGAAGTCGAACCCGTCCGTCCACAAGAACTACTCGATGCTCTACAGCTCGCACATTTCGTGGAGCTCGCCGACCTCGCCGACGCCGCTGGAGATCTATCCGGCGCTCGCCTTCG
>DNDP01000092.1:0-185 GCA_003484235.1 Verrucomicrobiales bacterium | reverse complement strand
ATCTATCCGGCGCTCGCCTTCGACCGCCTGTTCAAGGACACCGCCAGCAAGGGCGACCAAAGCGTCCTCGACGCCGTGCTGTCCGACGCGAAGGACCTGCGCCGCCACATCAGCACGGGCGACCAGCGGAAGCTCGACGAGTATCTCGACTCCGTGCGCGACGTGGAGCAGCGCATCGAGAACGC
>DNDP01000459.1 GCA_003484235.1 Verrucomicrobiales bacterium | reverse complement strand
GGTATTTACGGGCTCCTGAGGGAAACTGCCCGGCTGACCTCGCCCGGCGAAGTGCAACTGGTGGATCTCCGCCATTTCCAAAATGTTCGTCGCCAGCTATCACATGGGGCACGTCCCCGAATCTGAATCGCCGCATGAACTTTTACTCCGCAATCCGTGGCCGGCTGCGCGCCGCCCGCTTCCCTCTCATTTCCCTGTTCGTCGTCTCGGTTCTCGTTGCCGGTGCTGCAACGGGCTGGGCGCAGGCCGCGCCGGTGAAGGTCTTCATCCTGGCCGGACAGTCGAACATGGAAGGCCAGGCGGTGGTCGACCTCGCCGGCCCCGACTACAACGAAGGGCGCGGCACGCTGGCGGCACTGTTGAATGATCCCGCCAAGGCTCCGATGCTCGCCCATCTCAAGGATGACCAGGGCAACTGGACAGTGCGCGATGACGTCTGGGTCTGGTACCAGCGGGAGGGCCGGCCGCTGCTGGCCGGGCCGCTGCAGTTTGGCTACATCTACTACGGCGGCCGGCATCATTTCGGTCCGGAACTGCAGTTCGGGCACGTGCTGGGCGACCATTTCGAGAACCAGGTGCTGCTGATCAAGACCGCCTGGGGCGGCAAGAGCCTGAACAAGGATTTCCGACCGCCGTCATCGGGCGGTGAGACGGGGAAGTACTATCGGTTGATGATCGAGAACGTGCGGGAGGCGCTCGGGCGCCTGAAGACCGATTTCCCAACCTACGACGGCGCCGGTTTTGAGCTGGCGGGTTTTGTCTGGTACCACGGCTGGAACGACGGCGTCGATCCGAAGAACGCCGTGCCCGCCTACGAGACCAACCTCGTCAACCTGATCCAGGATGTCCGCCGTGATCTGAACGTGCCCGGGTTGCCCGTGGTCATCGGCGAACTCACCGGACCCTGGGTGGACGCGCCGCCGGAGTGGGAAAAACTCCGCCGGGCCCAGGCCGCCGCGGCAAGGCATCCCGAGCTGCGCGACAACGTCGCCTTCGTGGAGACCCGCCGCTTTGTCCGTCCGTCCGCGGATTCGCCGAATCCCGGTCACGGTCATCACGAGTTCGGCAATGCCGAGACGTATTTCCTCGTCGGGGATGCGCTGGGAAAGGCGATGAAAGAGCTGCTGGCAGGTCCGGTTGCGCGGTTCGATCCTGTGGTACGCGACATCGAGGGCTGGACCGTCCACGTTGACCCGGCGCTGATCGAGGGTGAACACGCCGCCGAAGGCGCCCGCGCTCTGGCGATGCTCGCCAATCACCTGCAGCGGATCAAAATCCTCGTGCCACAGCCGCAGCTGTCCGATCTGCAGAAGGTCGGGATCTGGATTGAGCACCGGCATCCGCGTTTGGGGGCGATGCAGTATCACCCGAGCAAGGGCTGGCTGGTGGCCAACCGCCACGACCCGCGGCTCGAGAAGAAGGTCCACATCACCCGGGCCGCCGAGCTGCTCTCACGCGAACAGATGCTCAAGCATCCCGCCGTGATCCTCCACGAGCTGGCCCACGGCTATCACGACCAGTTTCTGGATTTCGACAACCCGGAGGTCATCGCCGTTTACGAAACCGCGAAGGCCGCCGGCATCTACGAGAAGGTTCTGCTGTTCACCGGTGAGACCGTGAAGCATTACGGCTTGAACAATCACAAGGAATACTTCGCCGAGGGCACCGAAGCGTATTTCTACCGCAATGATTTCTATCCGTTCGTCCGCGCCGAGTTGAAGGAACACGACCCGGCGCTGCACGACCTGTTGGAAAAGATCTGGGATCGGGACCGTTAGCATCCGCCGGCAGCCGGGCGGGAAGAGGATGTTGGGTGTCGGCATGCCCCCGCGTTGTGGAGATCGGGCTGCGGCCAGCGGATTGTTGAGCTGATCATCCTTGGATCTGCCGGCAGATCGAAGCAGGATCAAGGCGCAGTGAATCCGAGCACCCAATTCTGGATGCGCGCCATCGCGACTGCGCTTTTCGTGGTGGGAATGGTGCTGTTCGCCGGCTGGGTTTTCACCGGTGACTTCATCTTTGGACATTTCGATGGCTGGCCATGGCTTCTATCATCCGCCTGCGGCTTCTGCCTCGCTGGAATGACGATGATGTTGACCGTGGCTGTTGCCGCGCGAAGACCGTCGGCATCCGCCGCACCTGCGACCTCCTTCTCCGGGCGCTGGCTGCAGGTCGTCGGCTGGCTGCTGTGGATACCTGCGGTTCTGATCCTCGCGGCCGGTGTGGCCGAATGGCCGGAACTGAAGGCGCAGCAAAAACGGCAGCAAGTTGCGGATCATCTGATCGATCCCGTCGGACCCGTGGCCGTTCCCGAGCTGATCAGCGCACTCGAGGATCCCGATTACACCGTGCGCTATCAGGCAGCCGAAGCGCTGGGCCTGCTTGGCCCGGACGCGAAAGCCGCGGTTCCGGCCTTGATCCGCGTTGTTCAAAACGATCCCGGCAATCCGGCGGTCAGCGCCATCGGCGCGCTTCTCGACATCGGGGCCCATGCCCGTCCGGCCATTCCGGCCCTCGAAGCACTGGCGGAAGATTCCCGGCGATCCAAAACGGAGCGTGAACTGGCCGGGCTCGTGGCCGGCCAGTTGAATCAACTGAGCGACCCACCGGATGCTGAAGCGGGTGAAATTGAACAGCCGATCGACGCCGGGCTCCGCTGACATGGAGGTCCCAACTGAACAGGCATAGATTTCGTCTCGCCCATTCGGCCGCAGTG
>DNDP01000315.1:9050-9353 GCA_003484235.1 Verrucomicrobiales bacterium | reverse complement strand
AATGACCTGCTCGAACTGATCAACCAATACCGCGAGCTGCAGGCCCGGTCGAAAACGGGCGGAGACACCGGCGCCCTCGTGGCGGAGATCGAGAAGACGGTTGGCCGGATTGACCTCGACTACCTGCTCGAGGAGATTCCCAAGGCGATCAGCCAGTCCCAGGAAGGAGTGGAACGGGTGGCCACGATCGTCCGCGCGATGAAGGAGTTTTCGCATCCGGGCAGCCGGGAACGCACCAGCCTGGATCTCAACCGGGCCATCGAAAGCACCATCATCGTCGCCCGCAACGAGTGGAAGTACGTG
>DNDP01000315.1:8546-8819 GCA_003484235.1 Verrucomicrobiales bacterium | reverse complement strand
AGTGGAAGTACGTGGCCGAGCTGGAGACCGATCTGGACCCGCAGCTGCCGCTGGTTCCCTGTCTGCCCGGAGAATTCAACCAGGTGGTGCTGAACCTGATCGTCAACGCCTCGCATGCGATCGCGGACGTGGTGGGGGACGGCACCAAGGGCAAGGGCACCATCCGCATCTCCACGCGCCGTGCCGAAAATGACTGGGTGGAGATCCGCATTGCCGACACCGGTTCGGGCATCCCCGCCGACATCTGCAACCGCATCTTCGACCCGTTCTTCA
>DNDP01000315.1:7051-8352 GCA_003484235.1 Verrucomicrobiales bacterium | reverse complement strand
CGCATCTTCGACCCGTTCTTCACCACCAAGGGGGTCGGGAAGGGCACCGGCCAGGGGCTGGCCATCGCCCGTTCCGTGGTGGTGGACAAGCACCAGGGAACGCTGACTTTCGAGACGGCCAGGGGCAAGGGCACGACGTTCATCATCCGGCTTCCGCTGGTGGAGCCGAAGTCGCGGGAGGAAGCCGCATGAAGCGGATTCTTTTCGTCGACGATCAGGAGCCCATCCTCGATGGATTGCGCCGGATGCTGCGCGGCATGCGGTCGGAGTGGGAGATGGAGTTCGTGGACACCGGCGAGAAGGCGCTGGCACTGCTGGATGAAAAGCCCTTTGACGTCGTCGTCTCGGACATGCTGATGCCCGGCATGGACGGGGCGAAGCTTCTCGGCGAAGTGGCGCAGCGTCACCCCGCCACGGCCCGGATCATCCTCTCCGGCCACGCCGGCCAGGACATGATCTTCAAATGCATCGGCACGACCCACCAGTTTCTGGCCAAGCCGTGTGACGCCGCGACGTTGAAGGCAACCATCCAGCGGATCACCACCCAGGGCCTCGTGATGGACACGCCCCGGTTCAAGGAACTCATTGGAAGCCTGGACAAACTGCCGACGATTCCCGCGATCTACTCGCAGATCATGGCCGCCGTGCAGGATCCGGACGTCACCCTTGAATCCGTCGGTGACATCATCGCGCAGGATCCCAGCCTGACGGCCAAGATCCTCAAGCTGGTGAACTCGGCCTATTTCGGACTTCGGCGCGAGATCTCGAGCCCCGCCACGGCCACCTCCTACCTGGGGCTGGACACCATCAAGTCGCTGGTGCTGTCGCTGCAGGCCTTCGATCAGTTCGAGACGGGCCGCATTCGCGGCCTGAACCTCGACCGGCTGTGGAACCACTCCATGAGCACCGGAGCGCTGGCCCGGCAGCTGTCGACTCTGGAATCCGCCGACATTGCGGTGCGGGAGGCGGCCTTCACCGCCGGACTGCTTCACGACCTGGGAAAGGTGATTCTGGCGTACAATTTCCCCGACGAGTATCAGAAGGTGGCGGCATTGGCCGACGGTGGGGAGATGGGCGACGTCGCGGCCGAGCAGGAAGTGTTCGGCACCACGCACCCCCAGATCGGGGGATACCTGCTGGGGCTCTGGGGGCTGCCGGAGGCCGTGGTGGAGGCGATCTCGCTGCACCACAGCCCCTCGACGGCCGCCGAGCCGGCCGCCAACGCCCTGTGGGCCGTCCATGTCGCGAATGTTTTGGCCCACGAATCGGCTCAGGATCGGAACGGATCTGCCGATAATCAA
>DNDP01000315.1:581-6903 GCA_003484235.1 Verrucomicrobiales bacterium | reverse complement strand
ACGGATCTGCCGATAATCAACTGGATCTGGGATATCTCGGTCACTTGGGAATGGGTGACCGCCTGCCAGCCTGGCGGGAGCAACTGCAACAGAATCAATCCGAATAGCTGACCGAATGAACCGCAGCATCCTTTGCGTCGACGATGACGCCAACATTCTCGCCGGATTCCAGCGCAACCTGCGCAAGGACTTCGAAGTGAAGACAGCCCTGGGCCCGCAGGAAGGGCTGGCGGCACTGAAGAACGGCAAGACCTACGCCGTCATCGTCGCCGACATGCAGATGCCCGGCATGAACGGCGTCGAATTCCTCATCGAAGCGCAGAAGCTGGTCCCGGACACCGTCCGCATGATGCTGACCGGCAATGCCGACCAGAAGACGGCGATGGATGCGGTCAATCAGGGCCATGTGTTCCGTTTCCTGACCAAACCGTGCCCCGCCGAAATTCTGGCGCAGTCGCTCGAGATGGCGATCCGCCAGTATCAACTGGTCATCGCCGAGAAGGAGATTCTCGAAAAGACGCTCCGCGGCAGCATCAACATGCTCACGGACATCATCGCGCTGAACGATCCGGCCACCTTCGGGCGCAGCCAGGCGCTCCGCGATTCGATGAAGGAGTTCGTGCAATCCATGGGCGTCCGCGAGACCTGGGAATACGAGGTGGCGGCCATGCTCGCCGAGATCGGTACGGTGACGCTGCCCCGCGAAACCGTGGAACGCTGGCGGAAGGGGGCGGTCCTCTCCACCGACGAGCTCGAGCTGATCCGGCGGATTCCCGAGACCGGGGCCGGCCTTATCAACAACATCCCCCGGCTCGAAGGAGTCTCGCGCATCGTGCTGTACCAGGCGAAGAACTTCGATGGCACCGGCTTTCCGGACGACAACGTCTCGGGCTCCTCGCTGCCAATCGCGTCGCGCATCCTCCGTGTGCTGCTCGAAGTTGAGAACCGCAAGCTGGCCGGGGAGGGCGTGCAGAAGGCGCTTATGGCAATGGAAGGTGACGAGGGGCGTTTCGATCCCCTGGTGATCGCCGCGGCCTACAAGCACTTCGACCTCTACCAGGAGGCGCAGGAGTCGGAACCGGTCGTCGAGCCCCTTTCCGTTTCCATGAGGGAACTGATCTCCGGCAACATCCTCGCCGACAAGGTGGAAACCACGGACGGTGTGGTGCTGGCGCCGGCCGGAACGGTCATCACGTCCGTTCTGCTCGAAAAGCTGCGCAGCTTCTCCAAGCTGATGGGCGTCAAGGAGCCGATCCTGATCGAACCCTGACCGGCCGGTCATCCGGCGACGGCCACAAAATTCCTCAGCAGCTGCATACCCGCCGTCTGGCTTTTCTCCGGGTGGAACTGCGTGGCGTAAACGTTCTCCCGCCAGATCGAGGAACTGAAATCGACCCCGTAGTCGGTGCGCGTGGCCACGATGTCCTGGTCCTCCGGCTGCGGATGGAAACTGTGGACGAAGTAGAAGTGGGTGCCGTCGGCGATGTCCCGGTAGAGCGGGCAGTCCGGCTTCGTGATCCGTACCTGGTTCCAGCCGATCTGCGGAATCTTCAGCCCGTGGGCGCTGTTGAATCGCACCACCCGGCCCCGGAACAAACCCAGGCCCTGCGCGCAGCTGTTGTATTCCTCGCTCGCCTCGAAAAGTGCCTGGTAGCCGACACAGATCCCGAGGAACGGCCGGCCGCTGCCGATGAACTCCTTCACCGCGGCGAGCAGTTCCTGCCGGCGCAGCGCGTTGATGCAGTCATCGAACGCGCCCACCCCGGGCAGCACCACGGCCCGGGCATCGCGCATCCCCTCGGGATGGCGGATGACCCGGGCATCCGCGCCGACGGCGAGCAGTGCCTTGTGAACGCTGCGCAGGTTGCCTGAATCGTAGTCGATGACCGCAATCACCGGCGAACTCTCCCCAACGCCCATGG
Source organism: Verrucomicrobiales bacterium (assembly GCA_003484235.1). Lineage (GTDB taxonomy): Bacteria > Verrucomicrobiota > Verrucomicrobiia > Limisphaerales > RI-55 > RI-55. Next base: position 4,981 of record DNDP01000315.1, on the reverse strand, counting down.
CCGGGTCAATCTGTGAATCGTCGCCGGCTCCTTGCCGGTGAATCGTCGGGCAATGCGGCCCGATGCGCTATTGCCCGAGCTGCTCGTCGAGCCACCGCTCCGCTCCCGCCACATCGTGGAAAGCGCCTTCCAGCTGGGCTTCGAATCCCGCGGCCAGCAGCCTGCCAAACTCCTTTCCCGGCTTCATTCCGCGGCCGATCAGATGGCGTCCGAGGAGAATGGGACGGGGAGCCTGATCCTGCAGCCGCAGCGCCTCGGCCCGCTTCAGGAGATCGCGCACTCCCGCGTGGACCTCCCGCGGCTTCGGTGGACGTCCGAACTGGTCCGCCGTCATCACCAGGCACAGTTCGTCGATGGTGGCCGGCCGGAGGCGGTTGGCCAGCCGCCGGACCGAGCGGTCGCTTTGCGTCTGCAGGTGGGCGAGGTGGTTCGTCACCAGTGGCACCACCCGTTCGCGGATCGCCTTGGGCGCGTTGATGCGGGACAGGAACGCTTCGGCCAGCGGTCCGCTTTGTTCCTCGTGGCCGGGCGAGACGATCCGCAGCCGTCCATCGCGTTCGGCCTCGTGGGTGGTCTGCGGCTTGGCGAGGTCATGCGTGAGCACGGCCAGCATCAGCGCACACTTTGTCTCGTCATCGGCCGCAAGCCATCCGTCCAGCGTTGCCAGCGCGTCGCAGCAATGACAGGTGTGGATGAAGACGTCGCCCTCCGGATGCCATTCGGGGTCCTGCGGCGTGCCGTCCAGCGCGGCGAGTTCGGGGAAGTGCTTCAGCCAGTCGCAGTCCCTGAGAAACTGGAGGCCGATCGATGGCCGCCGGCTTTTGGCGGCCCACTTGAGCCACTCATCGCCGACACGCTCCCTGGGCAGTTCCCCGAACGTGGAGCTGATCGAACGGCAGAGTTCCACCGTCTCCCGGGCCGGCTGCAGCTCCATGCGGGATGCGAACTGCATGCCCCGCAGCACGCGCAGGGGATCTTCGGTGAACGCCGGACCGGTGTGACGCAGCACGCGGTTCCTCAGATCATCGCGCCCGCCAAAAAAGTCCAGATGCTCGTCCCGCCGGGGATCGTACAGGATGGCGTTGATCGTAAAATCCCTGCGGCGGGCCGCCTCCTGCGGGGTGATGTCCGGGTCGAAGGTCACCGCGAACCCGGTGTGCCCGACGCCCGTCTTGGAATCCCGCCGGGGAATGCTGAAGTCCCACTGGTCGCCGTTGGCCGAGCGAAACTTGACGACGCCGAACGCCCTCCCGACCAGGTCCACCCGTCCGTGGGGTCGCAGCGCCTCCTGGAGGGCCTCGAACGAAACGCCGAACACCTCCAGGTCAAAGTCCTTGTTCGGCATGCCGAGGAGCGCGTCGCGGACACAGCCGCCCACGAGATAGGCGCGGGCAAGCTCGGGGACGTCGCGCAGCAGGCGGCGAAGCTGATCGGGCAGTTCCACGGGCGGAGACTCAATTCTTGCCCGGGCGAATGCAAGCCGGCGGGTCGCACGGGTGCGATCGAGAATGGCGGTCCGGGAGCGTCCCGGGGAGAGAGCGCGCCCGGCACGGGGACAGGACATGGGTGACACGGAGGGGACCACACATGGGTTGCACTTGGAGCGGCGTCTGGCGCAGCCAGCGGGCTGGACGCAGACCGCCCGGATCGTGCGCGTGCAGGTGGCCGGTGAGTTGTTGCCCCAAGGACACTTCCCACTGATGCAGCCCCGCCGGCTTCAATCCCAGGATTTGCCCGACAAACGCCCGGCCGATGAAACGCGGCCGGCCCTGCCATTTGATGTGTCCCCGGTTGCGCACGCGGCCCACTTCCGGTGCGAGTTCCTGCGCATTCACCTTTTTATTGGCGACTCGCGGATCGCTGCGCCTGCTTCGCTCGTCGCGCCGTCGCCGGGCTTTGTGGTGGCCTGCGAATTGGATCGCCATTCCGGCCGTTGGGATTAGCGTTCCGGGATGCCGAAGGTTTTCGAGAAGGACGGGTATCGGTTTTTCTTCTACAGCAACGATCATGGTCCCATTCACGTCCACGTGAGCCACGGCAGTGGGGAGGCCGTGTTCAACGTGGAGAATGGGGTGGAGTTGCGGGAGTCCCAGGGGCTGAAAGTGAAGGAACTGGCAAAAGCCGAGGCGCTTGCAACTGAAAACCGGGAGCTTATCATCCGGACTTGGCATGAGTACTTTGACCGTTAGTGCGAAATCGGCCGTCTACCGCGACGGTGAAATCATCATCCTGATGGAGAGCGGTGACGAAATTCGGTTTCCGGTCGCGCAGAACCCCCGGCTTGCCCGCGGCACACCCGGGCAGGTGAGTCGCATGGAATTGACGCCCTTCGGGGTCCATTGGCCCGAGCTGGATGAGGACTTGTCGTTCCGGGGCCTTCTCGCCGGCAGGCACGGACAGACCTGACGAGTTGAAAACCAGGGAATGCCGGGAAAACGGGCGGAGAACCTCCGTGCAGATGAAGTGGGAAAGCTGCAAGCGCAGCTGATCGGGCAGTTCCACGGACGGAGACTCAATTCTTGCCCGGGTTAAAGCAAGCCGGCGGGTCACACCCGGAGCTTGCCTTGGAAACGGAGATGCCTTAATTGCAACTCCAACATGAGGACCCGAGAGCAAGCGCTCCCCATGACAGGCGAAACCCCGGTTTGGCCTGAGGTCTGTTCTATGCGAGGATGACTGACCCTGACGACATCCGTGCATTCATCAGAAAGACAGTGGCAGAGCAGCTTCCCCAGATCGGTCCAGCCGGAGTTCGAGATTGGATGGCTGCTCGACTCACTGAGCCGTATCTGACTCAACTCAGCGTCGATGCGGAGAGAACCCAATTTGGGGAATACTGGATGGTGACAGACCACAAAGGGAGGAAACACTATCGTATCGCATTTTCCCCGGATGATGGAGCCTTTGGCCATCGTGACAGCGCTGGCATGCGGAGTGGATTGGTATATGGGCGACTACGGTACCTTTAGGCAGGCTGTAGAGGCGATGAGAATCGACGAGCATCGAACATGCGAGCGGACTGAACCGCCACCTGCGCACGGTGTTGCCCCCCTGATGGCAAGATGAAGCTTAACTGTTTGATGTGGGCCTGCCTGTTAGTGGCGGTCGGTCACTCGTATCGTTCGGCGTAATGAGACTGCACTCACATTTCTGCCCAAGGTGCGGCGAGGCCCTGACCCCTAGCCTGTGCGCCGTCGAGACACGATGGCCGTTCTCGCGGCGCCTCAGATGTCCGGACTGTTTGGTTCACGCCGAGCGATCCGGTGGCTTGTTCTTCGTTTGCGGGTTGGCTGTCGCCGTTCTCGGAGGATTTGTGATACCACTAGAAATCGTGACGGCTATTTTTGGTTTCGGGATGTGCGCCGTTGGCGTCTTGCGGCTTTTGCGGCAGTTCAACGCCCGCCGTCGGTGGTTCCATTCGCAGAACGCCGAGCTAGGCGTTCCACCAAAAGACGGACCCGCAGCGCCGCCTGGGAATTCGGGGACACGTAGGGGCCGCCAATCGTGAGCTGAATCGTTGGGAGTAAACACACGCCGTGGCTGGGAACACACTTATCATTGTATTGGCTGCCGCATTGGTTCTCGCGGTTGGAGTTCTGCTGTTTGGAGTGGGTCGCATGATATTCGGAATCGCCCACTACTACCTTCGAGAGCGACGACCGACCCGCGAGATGTATCACCCGACGTATGGATTGCTGAAAGGGGAATGTGGGATTTGGTCTGGCACTGCTCGCATCAATGGGCGGGAGGTTCATTTCACGGTCGCTGGTAGCGATTCTGCGCCAGACGAGCAGTCTCTCGGGCGGGTCGGCGGCATCATCGGCAGATTCTCTGATGTGGAGCGGCAAGCTGCGGAGCACCTTCGCAAGCGGGAGGTGGAGATTGGGAAGGCGGCTCTTGAGATCTATGGCATGGACGTCACCGAGGGGACTCGTCCTGATGATTTCACTCTGGAGTTCCTGGTGCACGGGGACGACTCCCGTGTTTGGCGAGTGGAATTTCAGGCAGGACAGCCCAAGAGGACTGGCTTCGATGACTGAAGAACTCCCAACAATGAAGGGCCTATTGCTGCCTAGCGCAGCGCGCAACTACACCACTGGTTAGAACCAGCTTCGGAAGGCTTTGCGGGCGACGGGGCAGGTTAGACCGGGCAGAAGTGCGCCACTTTCTGGCGCCTGAATTGCGCCGGCCGGCGGGGCGGATCACGTTCGTCTCACCGGACCTTCACCGCCATCAGCGTGCCTTTGCCTTTGATGCCGTCGCGCAGGTAGACCACGCCATCGGCCAGCGCGGGGTTGCACCAGGTCACGCCTGCCACCTGCGCCCGGCCCAGCACGTCGCATCGGTCGGTGGCCGCCCGGAACAGCACCAGTTCCCCGGTATCGTTGAGCGTCAGAATG
>DNDP01000315.1:0-330 GCA_003484235.1 Verrucomicrobiales bacterium | reverse complement strand
CGATGAAGGACGCATTGGCCTTGTCCGCCGAGGTGAACACGAGGCCGCCCTCGGACCAGCGGATCTCGCCGGTGGCGAGGTCGACGCAGTGGATCTCCTTGCGCGGCCCGAGCGTGAACAGGTGGCCGCCATGGGCCACCGGATTCGAGAAGCTGGGCGCGGCGTCCTTGGTGACCCACGCCTCTTCTGCCTTCACGCCGTCGGCCTCGCGGGTGATGCGCGTGCCCACCAGCCCGACCTGATGCGAGCCGGCCACGACGAGATCTCCATGAACCACCGGCGTCATCACGTGCCGGCCGTAGGCCGTCTTCGATCGCCGGCATCCGCCAG
>DNDP01000186.1:3243-5517 GCA_003484235.1 Verrucomicrobiales bacterium | reverse complement strand
CGCTCTTCCTGGACGAGATCGGCGATCTCAATGCCAACACCCAGGCCAAGCTGCTGCGCGTGCTGCAGGAAAGGTGCATCCAGCGACTCGGTGACAATTCGACCGTGCCGGTGGACGTCCGGGTGATCGCCGCCACCCACCGCGACCTCGAGAGTGCCATCAAGGAACGGGAGTTCCGCGAAGATCTGTTTTACCGCCTGAGCGTCGTCACCATCCGGCTGCCGCCGTTGCGCGACCGGTCCGATGACATTCCTGATCTCATCCGGTTCTTCATCCGCCGCCACGCGCGTGAACTTTCAGTGGAACTGCCTTCGGTCCAGCCCGAGGCGATTGCATTCATGCAGCGCCAGTCATGGCCGGGAAACGTGCGCGAGCTGGAGAACGTCGTCCGCCAGGCCCTGCTGCTTGCCAAGCCGCTCGCGATCGGGCTCGACCATGTGCAGCTCGCCGTGGAGAAGGCGCGCCGGCCGGAAGGGATCAGCAAGCAGCCCCACGATGCCTACATTGCCGAGCTGCTGGCGGCCGTGCAGCGCGGCGAGATGACGAATGCCTATTCAAGGATGATCGCCGATCTGGAGCCGGTCCTCTTCCGGGAGGCCATCCGCCTCGCGCAGGGCAACCAGGCCAAGGCCGCCCGCTGGCTGGGGGTGACCCGGCTGAAAATGCGCGAGAAGCTCACCGAGTTGGGGCTGCATCCGCGCAACCCGGCGCCGGATGCCGAAGCGGAAGCCGAAGACGCGGCCTGATGGGCCGGAAAGACGGAGTTTGCCGGGCCTTAACTCACCAGCCGATGCCGTAATCTTCGCCGTGATTGCTGGCGCCGCCCCACAAGGTGCCGCTTTCGGGGTCGATCATGATGGCCGTGATGGGACCCGAATTGCGGGCGACGAAATCCAGCTTGTAGCCCATCCGGACCAGCTCTCTGCGCACCCATGATGGCACCTCGTCCGTCAGGGTGAGCCGGCCCGGCTCGACCTTGTGGTCACCGAAGGAGCTGCGCATCTGGTAGCTGGTGATGTTTGCCGCCTCGGTAGCCTCCTGCACGGTCATGCCGAACTCGACCACGTTCAGGAAGTACTGCAGGAGATTCTGTTCCTGGGTGTCGCCGCCCTGCACGCTGAACGCCATCCACGGCTTGCGGTCCTTGAAGGCAAGCGTCGGCGTCAGCGTAACCCGCGGCTGTTTGCCGGGCTCGACGACGTTGAAGGGATTCTCCGCCGGATCGAGGACGAAGCTCTGCATGCGCTGGCTCATGCCCATGCCGGTTTTGCCCGCGATGACCGCCGGCAACCAGCCGCCGCTGGGCGTGATCGAGACCAGCCAGCCCTCCTTGTCCGCCGCCTGGATCGAGGTCGTGCCGCGGAAGAAGGGCTGCAGTTCCGTCTGCCCGCCTGCGAACGCCGCGGCACCGCTGGAATGCCCGGCCTGTGCCAAGTTTGTTTTCGAGTTGGACCACTTCTCCAGCAGTTCGGCAAATGGATTCCGTCCACGTTGGTGGCGGTAGGGATCGCCCGGACGCACGTCGGGATCATTCCTCTCCCAATTGATCAGCTTCCGCCGTTCCTTCGCATAATCCTTGTCGAGCAGCCCCCGCAGCGGCTCTTCCGGGGAGAAGGCGGGATCGCCGTAATAGAAGTCGCGGTCGGCAAAGGCCAGGTTCATCGCCTGGTACAGCGCATGGATGTAGCGGGCGCTGTTGTAGCCCATCGGCTTCAGGTCGAGCCCCTCGAGCAGGTTCAACGTCTGCAGCATGGCCGGCCCCTGGGTCCAGCAGGTGAGCTTGAAGACCTCGATGCCCTTGTAGGTGGTGGAGACGGGCTCCTCGAGTTTGACCGACCAGGTGGCGAGATCCGCCGCAGTGATGAGCCCGCCCTGTTCCTGGCAGGCGCGGGCGTACTCCGCGCCGATATCGCCCTTATAGAACCGGTCGAATGCCGCCATGATCGCCTCCCTGCGCGATTTGCCGGCGGCAAGCGCGGCCTGTTCGGTGTCAACCAGCAACCGCAGCGTGTTCAGGAGATCGGGCTGGTGAAAGATCTCGCCGGGCCGGGGAGCGGGATCTTCCCGGTCGGAGTGCGGCAGGAACAGCGCTTTGGAATACGGCCACGCCTCGAGCTTCTTCCGGCCACTCCTGATCTGGTCCACCAGCTGCGCCTCGATGGGATACCCCTCGGCCATCTGCATCGCCGGTTCGAGCACCTCCTTCAGCGACAGCCGGCCGAACTCCGCCAGCATGACCATTAAAGCTCCGGGATTGCCCGGGGTCACGGCCGC
>DNDP01000186.1:1435-3037 GCA_003484235.1 Verrucomicrobiales bacterium | reverse complement strand
TGCCCGGGGTCACGGCCGCCAACGGGCCTTCCTCTGGCGGATACTTCAATTCCTTCGCCCGGAAAAAATCCGCCGTGGCGCCGGTCGGAGCCACGCCGAGGCCGTTCACGCCGACGACCTTCTTCGTGCCGGGATGGTAGATCAGAGCCTGCGTCTCACCGCCCCAGCCGACGGCGTCGTGCATCGTGCAGACGACGGCCAGCATGGCACAGGCGGAATCGACGGCGTTGCCGCCGCGCTCGAACATGCGCGCTCCGGCGGTGGCGCCCAACGGTTTGCCGGTGACGGCCATCCAGTGGCGTGCGTGGAGCGGCGGTTTCTGGGTGGCGGCGGTGGCGGGCAGGCTGGGATTGAAGCTCATGATGACAGCGGAAGACGCGATGAACCAACCGGCGAGGGAGTTTGGTTTCATAGGAACGTTCTGTGTTTAGCGCGAGTTCCGGACGATGAAAAGCCTCCATCCTGCGGCAGGACGAAGGATGCACGTCCCTGGCTCCAAAAAATTGCTCGCCCGAACCGCGTGACACAAGCACGATGACCCTATCCAACCAACAACCCGAACACCGAAACACCGTGCATCAGATCAAAATATTCAAGGGTCTTGAGGATGACGCCTCGACGATCGAACACGACGTCAACGACTGGCTCGAGCAGGAAAAGATCAAGGTCATCCAGATCTTCGGCAATGTCGCTCCGCAGACCCTCGCCACCGAGGCGGTCAAGAACACCCTGTCGCGCACCAACCACCCGCCCTCCGACATTCTGCTGGTCGTCCTCTACGAAAAATAGCTTCCTGCCGGCACCCCTTTTTCACTCGAGCCCGTCCGCCCGGCGACTGCGGACAGGTCGTCAACCGATTCCGCCGAAGATTCGTCCATGGCCTTCATGAACCGCTTCCTGCCTGCCTCGCTGATTCTGGCTTCGATGGTCACCGCTTCCAGCCAGGAATGGACGCGGTTTCGCGGTCCGAATGGCACCGGCAAGAGCGACACACCGGGCCTCCCCGTGACCTGGACCGGGACCGACTACAACTGGAAGGTGAAACTCCCCGGGACCGGCCATTCATCACCGGTGCTGTGGGGTGATCGGATTTTCCTGGGGTGCGCGAATGCCGGCACCGGCCGGTTCGAGGCGGTCTGCCTCTCCGCAGAGGACGGCTCGGTGATCTGGAAGCAGAGTCATCCCTTCGGCACCTACGAGACCCACAAGTTCAACAGCTTCGCTTCGGGGACCTTCGCGCTCGACGGCGAGCGGGTCTATTACGTCCGCCAGCATGGCGATCATTGTTACCTCACTGCCTTGACCCACGATGGCAAACCCGTCTGGGAGATCCCGCTTGGACCTTTTCAGTCGCAGCATGGCACCGGGCATTCGCCGATCGTGCACGGCGAGCTCGTCGTGCTCGCCTACGATCAGATGGCCGAGGGCCGCATCCTCGCGGTCGACCGCCGCACGGGAAAGCTCCGGTGGCAGATTCCCCGCAGCCCGGGCAAGGCCGACTATTCGGTGCCGTGCGCTTACACCCAACCCGGCCAGCCGGAGCGGCTGCTCTTCAACTCCGGCGAGGACGGCATCTGCGCGGTGGACCCGGCCACCGGCGAG
>DNDP01000186.1:763-1260 GCA_003484235.1 Verrucomicrobiales bacterium | reverse complement strand
GGACCCGGCCACCGGCGAGATCGCGTGGAAGACCGGTGCCGTCCTGAGCATGCGCAGCGTCAGTTCGCCCGTGTTCATCGACAACCTCACCTTCGCCAGCTGCGGCAGCGGCGGCGGCGGCAATTATGTCGTCGCCATCGAGGCACCGCCTTCCGGCCGTGGCGAGGCGAAGGTCAAATACGAGGTCCGGCGTTCCGCCCCCTACGTCCCGGCCCCCATCATCCATGACGGGCTCGCCTTTCTTTGGAGCGACGGCGGGATCGTGACCTGCATCGACGCGCGGTCCGGCGACGAGAAATGGCGCGAACGGGTGGGGGGAAACTATTTCAGCTCGCCCATCCTGGTCGACGGCCGCCTCTATAACGTGGCCGACGATGGCAAGGTGGCGGTGCTCGCCGCGAAGGACACGTTTGCGGTCCTGGGCCGCAGCGACTTCGACGAAGAGACCCGCGCCACGCCGGCAGTGGCGGGAGGGGGCATGTATTTCCGCACGCTGG
>DNDP01000186.1:0-532 GCA_003484235.1 Verrucomicrobiales bacterium | reverse complement strand
GAACTGATGCCAACTTCGTGACCAGGTTTGTGCGCCCGGATCCCGGTTGGCCGCCGCCCGGACTGATGAAAGGCTGGCCAAATGCCCGACACGAACTATCGTATCGGGCGAACCTCCGTCTGTTGCGATGACTGGCCGTCCACTGATCTCGCTTTGTGCCGGCGCTCTGCTGTCGGGCATGCCGCTGTTGGCGGCGGCCAACGCGAACGATCCGCTCGACTGGTGGTCGCTTCGCCCGTTGGAGGCGGTCACGGTGCCCGTCTCCGACCCGGCCCCCGCTGCCTGGCAGACGAACGTCATCGACCGCTTCATCTTCGCCGGCCTGGAGGAACGCGGCCTGCGACCGTCACCGCCCGCCGACCGCCGGACGCTCATTCGCCGCGCCACCTATGATCTGCTCGGCCTTCCTCCCACGCCTGCCGAGGTCGAGGCGTTCGTGAACGACCCCGATCCGGATGCGTATGGGCGGTTGATCGACCGGTTGCTGGCGTCCCCGCACTACGGCGAACAATGGGGCCGGCACTGGCTGGAC
>DNDP01000039.1:9147-9722 GCA_003484235.1 Verrucomicrobiales bacterium | reverse complement strand
GCCGGCAGGATGCTGCGCAGCGAGATGAACGAGCAGTCAGCCACGACCAGGTCCGCGGGTGAAAAGGGCGGGGGAAATGAGGCCGGCGTCAGGTGACGGGCGTTCGTCTTTTCCATGACGACGACCCGGTTGTCCTGACGGAGCTTCCAGGCGAGCTGTCCTTGGCCGACATCCACTGCGTAAACCCTCGCCGCGCCGTGCTGGAGCAGGCAGTCGGTAAATCCGCCCGTGCTGGCGCCGAGATCTATGGCCGTCAGACCTGAAGGATCCACCGCGAATTCCTCAAGAGCATGCTCGAGCTTGAATCCGCCGCGGCTGACGAACTGCTCGCTGGCAGTCAGTTCGACGACATCCTCGTCACGGACGGCATCGCTGGGCTTGTCGGCGGGGTGACCGTTGATGCGGACCGTTCCTGCCATGACGGCACGCTTGGCCTTCTCGCGGCTGTCGCACAGGCCGCGATCAACCAATGCCTGGTCCAGCCGGGTTCGTTTCGCCATGGGCCGTATGCAACGCTGACGTTGAGATGCCGGGCAACAAAAGAATCGCCCCGCCTTTTCGGGGCGGGGCGGGCA
>DNDP01000039.1:4040-8938 GCA_003484235.1 Verrucomicrobiales bacterium | reverse complement strand
GTGTCGTGCGGGTTACTTCTTTTCCCCTTCCTTCTTCTCCTCCTCTTTCTTCTCGGCGACCACGATCAGGGATTCGCCGAGATTCACCGAGAGGTCAGGATTCGACTCCTTCAGCTTGGTGGCGCCTTCGGCCGTCGCCTTGGTCTGCCACGCATAGAGTTTCCGCAGCCGCTGGTGGTCCTTGAGCTGGGCCAGGCCCTCATCCGTGATGGCCGTGCCGTAGAGGTTCAGGTAGTGCAGGTATTCCATGCCGGCCAGGTGCTTGAGACCGGTGTCGGTGACCTGGGTGTTCTCGAGATGGAGCGTCATCAGGTTCTTGAGCGGGGCCAGTTTGGCGAGCATGGCGTCGTTGATCTTCGTGTTGGCCAGGTTCAGATCCACCAGCCCGGTTACCTGTCCGAGCGCGGTGACGAGCTCATCGTTGAATTCACCGCTGTAGACCCGCAGGTTGGCCGTCAGCCAGGTCGAATTCTGGGCAATCGGCCGGACAGCGATGCCCAATTCGTTGAGCTTCGCGACGGCCTTCTTCTCGGCGTCGCTGGCCTTGTGCTCCGGCGGCCATTCGATTGCCACCTGCGCCGGCGCGTCGGCCTGGCCACCGAGGACCAGTTCCTCCGGCCATTTGGCGCCTTCGTTGATCCAGTCGCGCAGCAGGTCCTGCTCGGCCTTGCTCAGCGGATCACCTTCCGCCGGCATGATGTCGTCGTCATCGGCTGGAAGAATGACCCGGCGGTAGAGCTCGCTCTCGTCCGCCTTGCCGGCGATGAGCACGTCCTCCTTGCCGAAGGCCTCCGCCCGTGAGTCGAGCCGGAGCTTGCCCTTCTTCTTTTCCGCGCCGTGGCATTCGACGCAGCGCTTTTCGAGGATCGGGGCAATTTGTTTGGCGAAATCGACCTCCGCGCGAGCGGTGGCGGCCGTCGCGAGGGCGAACAGTCCTGCGGTGAGGAGAATGGTGTTTGTCTTCATGGCTGTTGGAAATTCAGTTCCCGCGCATCGCATGCCGCGCCTGGGAACGGCTCGATTCGACGGTGGTGCCGGCGAAAATAGTCTCCGGTCCTTCACCTGAAAAGGGATTTTCTTGCCGGCGTCTTCCCGTATAGTCCGCCGCCATGCGCATGAAGTGGAGCTGTTTTGCGTTGATGCTGGCGGGATCCTGGCTGGGCAAGGGTGCACCGGCGGCGGCCGGCGACGTCTCGCGGTCGCCGGAATTCCTCCGCGGCCGGCTTCTTTATGCCCAACATTGCCTGATCTGCCACATGGGCACGGGCCTCGGCCAGCCCGGCACCTACCCGCCGCTGGCCGGTTCGGACTTCCTGCTTGCCGACCGCGCCCGTGCCATCAGCGTCATCTGTGATGGCCTCAGCGGGCCGATCAAGGTCAATGGCGTCGAATACAACAACTCGATGCCGCCCATCATCATCAACGACCAACAGGTGGCCGACGTGCTGACCTTCGTGTTGAACAGCTGGGGCAGCCAGGCCGCGCCCTTCACAGCGGACGAGGTGGCGGCGGTCCGGCGAACCGCCCGCTTCAAGACCTACGAGGAGCTGGCCGCAGCCGCCAGCTACCGGGCGCTGCCGCCGGCCCCGGCGGGATTCACACTGAGGGAGGTTGCCCGGCTGAATGAATTCCCCGTCCGCATCGCTGGCTCATTCGACGGCTCCCGGCTGTTCGTGCTTTCAACGGATGGCAAGGTGCTCGATGTCGAAACGATGACCGGAAAGACCACCCAGTTGCTCGAGGCGGCCGACTACGCGGATCTGTCGCTCGGATCGCCGCAGACCCTCGGGCTCACGGTGGGGCCCGATCAGCATCTTTATCTGACCTCCAACCAGCGTCACGAGGCGGTCACGCCGGTGATGAACGAGGTGCGGATCTTCCGCTCGGCGGAGACGATCGCCACCTTGCCGCCGAAGATGAACGTCTGGTTCGCGACGAACTACCCGTTCGGGATCGGCCCCTACAACCACGGCGTCAGCCATCTGGCCTTCGGTCCGGACGGCATGGTCTATGTCGCCAGCGGCTCGCGGACCGACGGCAATGAACCGGGCACCGACCCGCGCTATTCGAAGGCAGGCGAGACGCCGATCACCGCCGGCCTCTGGCGGCTCGATCCGGCCACCACGCCGCCGACGATGAAAATGCACGCCCGCGGTCTCCGCAACGTCTACGGGTTTGCGTGGGATGGCGACGGCCGGCTCTTCAGCGTCAGCAATGGCCCGGACGCGCATTCGCCGGAGGAGCTGGATCACGTCGTTGCAGGGGCGCACTACGGGTTTCCCTACCGGTTCGCCGACTGGCAGACCAAGCCCTATCCCCACACGCCGGAGCCCCCACCCGGGCTGGAATTCAAACTGCCCGTTGCCAACCTGGGCCCGGCGGCTGGAGGTTCCACCGACCGGCCCATGTTCACCTTCGATCCCCATTCGTCCCCGGCCGGCATGGTCTGGCTCGATGAACGGTGGCCGCCCGCGTATCAAAACAGTTTTCTCGTCACCCGCTTCGGCAACCTCCTCGCGCGCGATCCGGACGTGGGATTCGACGTCCTGCGGGTGAAACTCCTACCACAGCCGGATGGATCCTGGACGGCGGAGACTCACTCCATGCTGGCACCGCTGGGGCGACCCATCGACATTTTCATCCAGCGGGGCGCCCTCTACATCGCCGAATACACGCGGCCGACCGATCTCAAAGGGGGCATCGGCTGGCTCCCCGGCCGGATCATCGAGCTGAAGCCTTCCGGTGCCGGCCTGCGGGCCTTTGAGTAAGGCAACTCGAGTCTGCCGCCACAAATCACGCTTTACGTCTTGCGCATTAGGCCGCTTCCGCGAAACACGTCCGGCTCTTTCCCCGCTTGTGATCCATCCGCCCATGTCCGCCAACGCCCGCATCTGCGTCATCTACACCCCCACGGCGCGCGGAGGCAAGGCCCGCCACATGCGCCAGCGGCTCGAGCAGCTGGGCGCACGCTGCGCCTTCAAGCCGACCCTGGCCGCCGGTGACGGCGTGCGCCTCGCCACCGAGTCGGTCAACCAGGGGTTCGACGTTGTCGTGGCCGCGGGCGGCGACGGCACGTTGAACGAGGTCTTGAACGGCATTGCCATCGCGCCGGACGGTCTGAAGCGCGCCGCCCTGGGGGTGATCCCGCTGGGCACCGTCAACGTCTTTGCCAGGGAGCTCTGCCTGCCGATGAAACTGGAGCGGGCCTGGCGGCACATCGAGGCCGGAACGACCCGGACCGTGGACGTCGGCGTGGCGGTTTACGGCCCGCCCGGCGCCGGGCAACGGCGCCATTTCGTGCAGCTTGGCGGCGCCGGCCTGGATGCGCGGGCGATCGAGCTCGTTGACTGGAAGCTGAAGCAGCGCGTGCTGCAGTTCGCCTACGTGGTGGCGGGTTTCAAGGCGCTCGCCGAGAGTCGTCCCACCATCAGCTGCGAGGCCGACGGCGCGCGGTACACCGGCGAGCTCGTGCTGCTTGGCAACGGACGATTCTATGGCGGCCAGCTCCCGGTTTTTCCCGCGGCGGCGCTCAACGACGGCTTCCTTCACGCCGCGGTGTTCGCCCGGGTGACCTTGTGGACGATTCTCCGGTACGCGCTCGGGTTCATCAGCGGATCGCTCCTCATGCCGGGGAACGTGACGCTGCTCCGGTCAAAGGAGTTCCGGCTCAGCGCTGACGCGCCGGTGCCGTTCGAACTCGAAGGGGATCTGATCGGCCGGCTGCCGGCCACGTTTCAGGTGCATGACGAGCCGCTACGGGTGATCTGCTGAGCGGCGCCGGCGGCGATCTCAAGGCGCCGGATCATCGACGGACTCGCCTTGGCGCTTCGCCAGCAATGGTTCCACGGCACCGCGGATGAGCTCGACCAGCTCCGGGTCCATGAACTGGTAGTCGTCCGGGATGTCCAGCGACTCGATGGGCGGCAACGAATCAGCGTCCCGAAACTGCTCGATGATTCGGGATCGGTGGGAGCGTTCCATCACCAGAACGAGATCGGCCCAGGCAAGGTCAGCGGCGTTTAACCGGCGCTTTGCGGAGGTGCTGACACCCGCCGAACGGACCTCGACGCGGGGATCTGTCCGGTAGAACTGCTCGCCCGTCGGGCTCCGCCATTGGTTCCGCGAGCAGACGAACAGAAGCCGGAGGCGGGCGCTTTGATCGAACTCGTTCAAGCGTCGGGGCGCCTACTCCTCCGCCTGGCTCAGCTTGGCGAGGACGTTGAAATCCTCGAGCGTCGTGGTGTCGCCCTTGATTTCGGCACCGGCCGCGATCTGTTTCAGCAGCCGGCGCATGATTTTGCCAGACCGGGTCTTGGGCAGTGCCTCGGCGAACCGGATGTCGTCCGGCTTGGCCACCGGCCCGATCTCCTTGCCGACGTGCTGGCGCAGTTCCTCTCGCAGTTCCGGCGAGGACTTCACGTCCGCCTTCAGCGTCACGAACGCCACCAGTGCCTGGCCCTTGAGTTCATCCGGGCGGCCCACCACGGCCGCCTCGGCGACCTTGTGGTTGCTCACCAGCGCGCTCTCGACCTCGGCGGTGCCGATGCGGTGCCCGGCGACGTTGAGCACGTCATCGATGCGGCCGACGATCCAGAAGTAACCGTCCTCGTCCTGCCGGCAGCCGTCGCCGGTGAAGTAGCTCCCCTTGACCTCGCTCCAGTAGACGTCCTTGAAGCGCTTCGGATCGCCCCAGACGCCGCGCAGCATGCCGGGCCAGGGTTTGCGGATCACCAGCTTGCCGCCGGTGTTCTTCGGCACGGCTTTGCCGGCGTCATCGACGACCTCGGGCAGGATGCCGAAGAAGGGCAGGGTGGCGGTGCCGGGCTTGGTGGGCGTGGCACCGGGCAGCGGCGTGATCATGATGCCGCCGGTCTCCGTCTGCCACCAGGTGTCCACGA
>DNDP01000039.1:2061-3819 GCA_003484235.1 Verrucomicrobiales bacterium | reverse complement strand
TCTGCCACCAGGTGTCCACGATCGGGCAGCGTTTGCCGCCGATGACCTCGTGATACCAGATCCACGCCTCGGGATTGATCGGCTCGCCGACCGTACCCAGCAGCCGCAGCGACGACAGGTCGTGCTTCTTCGGCCACTCGACGCCCCATTTCATGAAAGCACGGATGGCCGTCGGCGCGGTATAGAGCACCGACACCCGATATTTGGCGACGATGTCCCAGAAACGGTCCGCCGCCGGCCAATTGGGTGCGCCCTCGTACATCACGCAGGTGGCGCCGTTGGCGAGCGGGCCATAAACCAGATAGCTGTGCCCGGTGATCCAGCCGACGTCCGCCGTGCACCAGTAGACGTCGTCCTCCTTCAGGTCGAAGACGTAGCGGGAGGTCATCTTCGTGTAGAGCAGGTAACCGGCACTGGTGTGGTAGATGCCCTTCGGTTTTCCGGTCGAGCCGCTGGTGTAAAGAATGAACAGGGGATCCTCGCTGTTGAGGGCCACGGCCGGACAATCGTCATCGACGTGTTTCAGTTCCTCGTGCCACCAGACATCGCGGCTGCCGTTGAATGGCACCTCCTGGCCGGTGCGGCGGAGGACGATCACCTTGGTGATGGATTTCGTGAGGCTTTGGCCGGAGCCATCCTTGAGCTCGAACGCGCCATCGACGTTCTTCTTGAGCGGCACGATCGAGCCGCGCCGGTAGCCGCCATCCGCCGTGATGATCAGCTTGGCGCCGCTGTCGTGGATGCGGTCAGCCACGGACTGCGCGCTGAACCCGCCGAACACCACCGAATGCACCGCGCCGATGCGCGCGCACGCCTGCATCGCGATCGCCGCCTCGGGCACCATCGGCAGGTAGATGAGCACGCGGTCGCCCTTCTTGAGGCCATTCCGCTTCAGCACGTTCGAAAACCGGCAGACCTCGCGATGTAGCTGGCGGTAGGTGAGCACCCGTTCCTCGCCGGGAGTCCCGTTGGTCGCCGGTTCGCCTTCCCAGATCAGGGCCGCCTTGTTGCCCCGGCCTTCGTCCAGATGGCGGTCGAGGCAGTTGGCGCTGACATTCAGCTTGCCGCCGAGAAACCACTTCGCGTTCGGCGCCTTGAACTGCACCACCTTGGTGAAGGGCTTGCCCCACACCAGCTCCTCCTTCGCGCATTTGCCCCAAAACTTCTCCGGCGACCTGATCGACTCGTTGTAGCGTTTGCGGTAGTCGGCAAGCGACTTCACGTGCGCCTGCTTCGCGAATTCCTTGGCCGGCTTGAAAACCCGTTCCTCGTGCAGGACGGACATGATGTTGGTGTCGGCGGCTTGCTTCGGCATAAAATCAATTAGGGTTACGCGCGCGAGTTTAGGAACGACCCGCCCAAGGTCAACGCTTCTGTCGGAAGGCGGGCGTGAAGGGGCCTCTCCGGTCCGGTCCGATCGCAGCCAGCTCAAAGCACCGGCCCGAGCAGCCACGGTGCGAACTCCTCGTCGCCCACGCCGGCGAGTTCGCTCTTGGTCCGCTCGCCGCCGGCCACCGCCACGATTTTTTCGAAGATCCGGCGGCCGACCTCCTCCACCGTCTCGGTCCCATCCAGGATCGTGCCGGCATTGATGTCCATGTCCTCCTCCATCCACTGGTAGAGCGGGGAGTTGGTGGCCACCTTGATGCAGGGCGCTGGTTTGCAGCCATAGACACTGCCCCGGCCGGTGGTGAACACACCGACGTTGGCGCCGCCGGCGACCAGGCCCGTCATGCTCACCGGGTCAAATCCCGGCGT
>DNDP01000039.1:0-1750 GCA_003484235.1 Verrucomicrobiales bacterium | reverse complement strand
TCCTTGTTGCCGACCGACGGGTTGTTGTCGATGGAGACTCCGTGATGACGGGCGTGCTCCTCCCACCAACGGACCATGGCGACGAGCTTCTCGCCGACCTCGCGGTTCACGGCACGCCGGGTGAGGAGATGTTCGGCGCCGTAGATCTCCGGGGTCTCGGCCAGCACACTGGCGGCGCCGTGGCGGACAAGTTCATCGGATGCGAAGCCCAGGGCCGGATTGGCGGTGATGCCGGAATAACCGTCCGAGCCGCCGCACGGCAGCCCGACGATCAGATGGCTGGCCGGCACCGGCTGGCGCTCGACCTGATTGGCCTGCAGCAGCATTTGCTGGATCAGTTCGACGCCGTGCCTGACGGTTTTGGCGGTGCCGCCGGTATCCTGAATGGTAAAGGCACGCAGCTGATTATGCCCGGTGAGGCCGTGCATCTGCAAAATGCCGCCGATCTGGTTGGTCTCGCAGCCCAGCCCGACGATGAGCACCGCCGCGAAATTGGAATGCAGCGCATAACCGGCCAGGGTACGGCGCAGAATCATCAGCGCTTCGCCCTCCGGGTCCATAGCGCAGCCGCTGCCGTGGGGCAGGGCGACCACGCCGTCGACATTGGGAAAATCGGCCAGGGCTTCAGGGTGGATATCGTGCCGGAACTGATCGGCGATGGCCCGCACTACGGTCGCCGAACAGTTGACGCTGCTCAAAATGCCGATGTAATTACGGATCGCTACCGGCCCGTCCGGACGGACGATACCCATAAACGAGGTGGGTTCCGGGATATAACATAATCCGTGGCTCGGGTTTCGGTGCTGAACACGTAATCGCCGGCAAACTCGGCCATCGCTAGATTGTGGGTATGGACATGCTGGCCGGGCGCGATAGTCTGAGAAGCGACCCCGATGATCTGATTATAACGCCGCACCGGCTCACCGACGGCAAAATCGCGGGTGGCGATTTTATGTCCCGGTGACACCAGGCCCGACACTTTGATGTTTTCGTCCTTGATCACCGTACCGCCGATCAGCTGACGACGGGCAATGATCACATCGTCATTTGGATGCAGCCGGATAACCGGCAGACCGCTTTGTCAACCCTGGCCCTCGATACGGCACGTTTCCCAGGACCGTTGTTCGTAGACATGCATAAGAGTACTCTCCGTCAGCTGGGATTTTGCAAGTGGGCGATCGTGTAATATCAATACACAGCGCGCCCGCCGGAGATATCGACCACCGATCCGGTGGTGAACGAGCAATCCTCCGAGGACAGCCAGGCGACCATAGCGGCGACCTCGCCAACCTCGAGAAAACGTCCCATCGGAATCTTCGAGAGCATGTAGTCGATGTGCTCCTGGGTCATCTGGTTGAAGATGTCGGTCGCCACCGCCGCCGGGGTGACGCAGTTCACGGTGATGCCGGTGGTCGCGGTTTCCTTGCCCAGCGACTTGGTGAGGCCGATCACCGCCGCCTTGGCGGTGCTGTAGGCCGGCGCCCTGGGGTTGCCTTCCTTGCCGGCGATCGAGGCGATGTTGACGATGCGGCCACCGCCCGTCCGGCGCATGGCCGGAGCCACGGCCTTGATGCACAGCATGGGGCCGGTGAGGTTGACTGCGAGGATCTTCTGCCACTCCGCGTAGGTCATTGCTTCGAGGTCGCCGAACGGGATCCACTTGTTGTACGCCGCGTCGTTGACCAGGACGTCCACGCGTCCGAAGGTGTCGAGCACCCGCGCGACCAGATCGGCCGTGGTCTACGCGCAG
>DNDP01000491.1 GCA_003484235.1 Verrucomicrobiales bacterium | reverse complement strand
ACAGGCAGATTTTCACGTTCAATGACCTCGATCATCAGAAGGATGTCAGTGACCTGCTTGGTCTGCGGCAGGAGTTCGAGCCGCGGGCCGATGGTCTGGTCACCAAGGTGACCAACGCGCGTGGCAACGCGACCGCGATGGAGCATACCGCCCTGGGGGAGATCGAGAAGGTTGTGCGTGCCGACGGCATGGAGGTTCGCTACCGCCACGACGCGCAGCGGCAGACGACGTACCAAGGCGATCCCGATGCGGGTTTTGAGTTCGACTATGACAACTCGTTGCGCCTTGCAGGCCGGACGCAGCGCGACGGGGCACGGACAGTTTACGAGGGCTTTGATCCCCGCAACATGCCACAGTCCATCACCCTTCCGGGCGGCACCGAGACCAGAAAGTACGATCTCCTCCAGCGGATGACGGAGCGGAAGCTTGCCTACCAGGGCCGGACCATCGAAGAGCAGTACACCTACGATGGCTTGGACCGGGTTCGTGAAGTGGCGTACGGCACGATTGGGGGTGCGACCAATGTCGCACGCTACGACTACGATCCCGCCGGGCCGCTGGTGGCGATGCACTACCTCGAGGACAACCGGCAGTTCGAGGTCACGTACGGCCTCTATCCCGACGGTTCGCGGCGTACGGTCACCTATCCCTCGGGGATCGAGGTCACGGAGGAGCGCGACGTGACCGGCCGGCTGACCGGTGTGTCCGATGCCAACGGGACCATCGTTCGCGCCCGTTCCTGGCAGGGCAACATGCAGCCCCGGGAGATCGACATTGGCGCCGCGATGGAAATGCTTTGCCAGTATGACGAGCGCGGCCGCGTCACCGCCACCCGGGTGGCCCGCAAATCCGATGGCGAGGTGCTCGCCCATTTCCGGTTCCAGTATGATGCCGCCAACAACCTGGAGATCCGCGAATGGGTCCACCGGGGCGGCAAGGCGGATGTCTTCACCTACGACGCCGGCGAGCGGGTCGAGCGCGCGCGGATCGGCATGCTGTTGACGAACGCGGCCGGCTTCGGCCCGGTGCTTTACGAACGTCAATACACCTATGATGGCGACGGGAAGGACCTGTTGACCTCCGCCGGGCTGATCGCGGCGGGGCTGTCGATCCCTCCTTTCGCGACGAACTGGGCCGGGCACGACGCGTTCCTGCAGCCAAGGATTGTCAGCGGATTCACACGGGGTCCGCCGGATCCGCGGGGCAACGTCGCCGCGGCACAGCTCTGGACCCGGCCGACGGGCGGCACCGCGGCGCAGGCGGTGGACGCGACCCTGGAGCATGACGGGCTTGGCCGGTTGACACGGCTGCAGCGGGCGGACGGTGTCATCGTTGAGAACGGCTTTCAGCCCGGCGGCTTGCGCTTCGCCCGCCGGATCACGGACAACGGCCTGGTCACCGACCGGCGGGCCTTCGTCTACGACGACGCCGGTCGTCTGCTTGAGGAATACGATCGCACCGTAACGCCGCCCGTACTGCTGGGCCGTTATTTCTACGCCACCGCCGACGGGCCGGTGGCCGCCGATCTGCGCGATGCCGGCGGAGTGCTGCAGCGCCACTATTTCCTGACGGATCCCTCCCTTTCCGTCGTGGCGGTGGCCAATGCCGCCGGGGAGGTTGTGGAGCGGATCTGGTATGACACCTTCGGCCAGCCATCGATTGAACAGCGCGATGAGCGGGCGCCGGTGGTGAACCAGGTGATCAGCGGCGCCGGCGGTGCGCTGTTGGTGGCGCTCTCCGAACCGGTGCAGTCGGCCTGGACCGATCCCGGTCCGGGAACCGGCATCGTTGTCTTCACGAACACCATCGGCAACGCGCTTTCCCTGGTGCGGCAGGACAACGGTGATCCGGTCGACGGCAACGTGAACCTGCTGGCCGACTTGCCGGGCTTCGCACCCAGTTCGGTGCTGCGATTCACGCCCGGCGAAGCCGCCGATGGCACGGTGACCCTGACGCTGCACGCCGGCTCCGTCTCCGACGAATGGGGCAACACCAATGTGGCCCGCTCAATCACGGTCACCAATTCCGCCGCGCCCGGGACGGTGCTGTTTCGGGCGCCCGCGCAGGTGGACACCTCGCCGGTGAAGCTGGCGCGCAGCAGCGTCGGTTCCCCGTTCCTGTTCCACGGGCAGTATTTTGACTATGCCACCGGGCTGCTCTATCTGCGGGCCCGGTTCTACGATCCCTACTCGGGGATGTTCCTCGAGCCGGACCCGCTCGGTTACGCCGACAGCGTCAACCACTACGCGGGCATGGCCAACAACCCGGTCGGCCTGCGGGACCCGACGGGGCTGAATACGCGAAGCTACGGCGATGTGCCGCACGGCCAGGTGAAGATCCTGCGTGACCATGGCTATTCGCATTCCGAGCTCTCCCTGTATTCTCGAGCGAGGCCGAAACTGAAGGAACTCGGCATGGGCGACATGGAAATCGCCGCCCACGTGCGGGTGATGTATCGCGAGCACATGGAAGGGTTGAATTGGGAACTCGGCATCCGCTCCTTTGACGAGAAGGCGGCAGTGCGCCGCGATCGCATTGAGGAATTCCACCAATCCAAGGAGGAGCGGGTCTATTCAAAGACCCAGGAGAACGGGCTGGCGGAACACGAAGGCCGCTCGTTTGCCGGAGACTTGGACGGGCTCTACGCCAAAGTCAACGGGCAGATCGCCAGGTTGGACATGCTCCAGAGGTTCCAGGACGAGGTGAACCGAGAGGTGGCCGACTTGTCTGTCTCCTGGCGCCTGGCGGCTGGCGCTGAAGGTCGGCCCATCAAGGGGGATCAGATTCAAAAGGCCTATCAACATGGTTTTTCGCTGAACATACCGCAAGAATTTGGAACCCCTCACGCGTTAAGTCCGGAACACGCGGGCACAGGCGAACGAACTTTTGGCCACTGGGCGGTCAGCGAGATCAACGCCAAGATGAAAAAGGGCATCGGCAACGCCTTCTCATTCACATTTGACCCCGGCGGCCTTCGGATCAAGGACAGCGTCGATGTCGACATGGCTCTCAAGGAGCACGTGCGCCATTATCACAACGTGATGTTCAATCCCGCCGCCCGAGGCCGTGGGTTCGAAGAGCGCATCTACAACCGACGTATGGAGCAGATACAAAGGGATGGAGGAGTTGAACGAGCGCTCTATCCGTACCCGTTCTATATCCCAAACGTGAAGTAGCCGCAGATCACAACCATGACCATTTGCTCAAGCACCCGGCGGAAAGTATCAAGGGGCGGTTACCAAGCTCTCCTTGGTGTGTGGACGCTGGGCCTCATGGTGTTGCAGTTCTGCAGCGTCGGTTCCGCCGCCGACCCGCTCACCACTTTGGAATACCGCGTCAACGGAACCGGTCTGCAGGTGACTCCCGCGGCCGTGGCGGTGCCCAAGGGCATCGCCGGTTCGGTGCTGGTGACGTTGACCGGTGGCGAGGCAACGCAGGCATTGGCGGAGGGTGCGTACGTCGAGGCGTTCCTGCGCGGGCCCGGATTCCCGGAGCCGCGGCGCCTGGTCAGCCAGGTGAATCAACCACTGCTGTTTCCGCCGATCAATCTGGTCGGCGATTATCAGCTCGCCGGCATCCGGCTGGTCGAGGCGTCAACAGGTGCCACGCGGATGGAGGGTTCACCTTCCATTGTGCCCGTTCGTGTGTTTGACGAGGTGCTGGTGTCGCGCGTGACCACGCGACCGTTGACCTACGAGGAGATTGTGGGCAAGGGCATCTTCATCGATGAATCGAACTTCCGGGTGGTTGAGTTTGAGGCGGCGTTCGTGCTCGATGGGCAGACGATTCCCGTCCGGTTTCCGGTGGTGGCGCCCAAGTTCACCGAGTCCACGGAGTTGATCCCCGCGGCGGAACTGGAGGAGAAGCTCGCCGAGGCGGCGGTGTTGAACCAGGGGATCGCCGCGACCACCCAGTTGCCGCCCGAGTTCGAGGTGGCCCAGCTCAACATCGAGATCCAGGGCATCAATTTCCAGGTCGTCGATCCCGAGGAGCCCGAGTCGCTCGGCCTGCGGGTGCCGCCGATCCCGGCGCTCATGGTCATCCCCGGCAACATCGGTTTTCTCAATCAGTTCTTCAGCGTCCAGATTTTCACCGAGAACGCCGCGCCACCCGGTTCCGGCCTGAGCGTTTACAACATCAACGCGAAGCTGAAGCTGCCGCCGGGCCCGGATCAGCTCGTCTCCACCAATTACGCCGTGCCCGGTGACGACCCGCTCCGGTTCGCCCGGATTGGTCCGGACAAGATCATCAAGGAAGTGCAGCCGATCGTGCAACCTGGGCCCGACGGCGAGACGGGGACGGCCGATGACATTCCGCGGCTGCGTCCCGGCGAGGCGGGTCAGGCGGAGTTCCTGGTCGAAGGGCTGCAGGAAGGTCTGCACGTGATGAATCTCGATCTTGCGGCGACGATGGACGGCCTCGCAGCGGGACCGGTGCAGGTCATCGGCAAGGCCGCCGGTGCGGTGCTGGTGCGCAATCCGCGTTTCTCGATGGCATTCTCACATCCGCGCACGGTGCGAATCGGCGAACCTTACGATGCCAGCGTGACGCTGCTGAACACCGGCATCACTCCCGCGAACCTGGTGCAGGTGACTCTCAACAAGAACTCGATCAGCGGCGCCCGGCTTGAGGATGAAGCGCAGCAGATCGTTGAACTCGGTACCATCCTCCCCGGTCAGACCGCGACGGCGACCTTCCGCATGCGCTCGTTGCGGACCGGTGCGGTGAGCTTTTCGAATCTCACCACCAGCGACGACAGCGTGGTGGGCCGGTTCCGGTTGAGCATGGGGGTGGATGAACGTGGTGTGGTGCTGTCACCGGACACCCTGGCGATGCCGGATTTTGTGAACCGGCTGCCCGCCGATTTGTTGTTCGCCGCCAACCGCGTGCTGGGCCAGGCGCTCAGCATCGCCACGGCCGGGCAGGTGCCGCCGGGCGTGCTGCGCGTGGGCAAGTCCACCGTCACCCGCCGGGTGCTCGATCTGGCCGAGGCCGGGCAGCGCATCCAGTATGGCGAACCGTTGGCGCGGGTACTGACCGATCTGTTGCGCGACTGGGAAGGGGGACGAATCGGCAGCGCGGGCTTTGATCAGATCCTGCGCGAGACCAACGCCGGTCGTGAGTGGCGGGAAGCCCTGCAGAAGGCGTTGCACGAAGCGGACGGCCTGGACGCGACCACGCGACTGGTCGATCGTGCTGCGGACGTGGCCGGCCTTGGGCAGGCGTTTGTGCTGGCGAGCGGCAACGACGGGAGCGTGCGAATCGATTTTGGCGACGGCAAGACCGGCGCTGTTCCTGAAACCAGCTCCGAACCCTCGGCGCTGGTGTATGGCGGCACCAACGGCATGTGGGCTTCAACCCTCTTCAAAACCAACGCAACCTTTGCGTGGAATTTCACGAACGCTCCACCGGCGGCCGAACTCGGCGTGCTGATTGTCACCACCAACGGTGTTGCCCGCCAGTTGCGCTGGTCGATCGCCAATCCACCGGCGGACGCCACTTACCTGTTCTCCCTGGGCGATGCAACCGAGAGTTTGCGCGTCGATCTGTTGTCCGATGGCGTCGTGGATTCCAGCCAGCCGCCGGTGGTCCAGCTGCGCGATGAACTCCCGCCGTCCCTGCTGGTGGTCGAGCAGGACCTCTACGTGCTGGCGGGCCGGCCCTCGCGACCCTGTGTGGGGCCGGATTTCCTCAACTACGGCACCATCGTGGCGGTCGTATTCTCCAAACCGATGACCCAGGAGATGGCGGGTGATCCCGCCTCCTACACCGTGAGGTCACCGGGATGCCCGC
>DNDP01000339.1 GCA_003484235.1 Verrucomicrobiales bacterium | reverse complement strand
GGTCGCGGACGCTAGCAGGCACTTCCGCAGGCGGGCAAGCAGTGTTGCCGGCGCACCGGCCCATCAGCGGAGACGCCGGGCCGGTGCGCCGGGTGATTCACCCAACCACGAGCTTCGAATGCAGCGCGATGGCGGTGCCGATGTTGAAGCGGTTTGGCGAAGTCTTGGTGACCAGGTCGTGGACCTGCTGGAACTGCTCGGGGGTCCCGTCACCGCGAATGTGGACGGTGTACCGCAGGCTGTCGTAGCCGGGCTTCACGTCGGGGTCGATGCCGAGGAAGCCGCGCAGGTCGATTTCGCCCTCGGTTTCGATGCGGAGTTCCTCGAGCTTGATTCCCTGCATGGAGCAGGCGGCGGTGTAGCCGACGATCATGCAGCCGTTGAGGGCGGCCAGGAGATACTCCTGCGGATTGGCGTACTGGTTGGTGCCGCACAGCTCGGTGGGCTCGTCGATCTTGATCGTGAAGTCCTTGGCGACGCGCTGGCCGCCAATGTGGTATTCGCTCACCAGGGCGTCGGAGCGGGTGCCGCCGCGCCAGTGCGAGGTGACTTTCCATTTCGTGGTGCCTTTGGAGGCGTCGTCGCTGATGGCGGTGACGGCGTCCAGGAGGGCGCTGGTGTCGATGCCGTTGATGGTGCTGGCTGTGGCTGCTGTGCTCATGGTTTGTTGGTATGTTTGGTTTTGGCTCGGCTGAGAAATGGCAGTGGCGCCGCAAGGCACGCGGATGTGTGGAATGCTTCCGCCTGATTTCCCGAATGGCTTTGGAGGGATGAGGCCATCTGATGGTGCTGGAGCTTCATCCTCCTTGTTACATTTACAAGCATGATATTTGGCGGGTTGGTTGAAACGGGGTTGGGGGTGGCGGCGTCGGCGCGGTTCCTCCGACCATCATTTGACGGGTGCCGATACCGGCGGCACCCTGATACGTGCAAGCAATTGGAATCACTTTTCGTCCGCTTTGCTGCTTCGCCGTGGCTCTTTCGATGTTTGGGCTGAAGGCAGCGCAGGGAGCCGAACCCGGCCAAATGATCACCGACTTCAACCCCGCCGACCGCGCACTGATCTGGCAGATCGTCAACGACGACGTCATGGGCGGTGTCTCGACCAGCCGAATTGAGGTGGGCAAAGACGGCATCGCGCGGTTCTCCGGAAAATTGTCGCTCGAGAACAATGGCGGGTTTGCCTCCGTGCGGTCGGCTGGACGCCTGCCGGACCTTGCCGGTCATACCATGCTCGTGGTGCGGGTGAAGGGGGACGGAAGGACGTATCAGCTGCGGTTGCGCATGGGGACGGGCGGCCGGGCGCCGGATTACCGCGCGGAGTTTCCAACGAAGAAAGGGGAATGGCAGGAGCACCGGCTGGCGCTGGCGGACTTCGTGCCCACCTGGCGCGGCCAGATGCTGGACGGTTTGCCACCGGTCGACCCGGCCCGGATTCAGTCGATCGGTTTCCTGCTGGCCGACAAGCAGCCCGGGGCGTTCGCGCTGGAGATCGACTGGATTCGGGCGGAGTCGGGCGAAACGGGCTCGGCAGGTTCGTGAGCGATCCCGCCTGGGAGCAGGGGGGCTGTCGGGCGGGACGGGGCGGAGAAACTGTTTGAATATCGCGCCGCGATCCTTCATCCAGTCCTTGTCCACGCGAACAAACCTCAGAACCCATTCATGAACTCCCGTCTTGCCCACAATCGTCGCTCGTTCCTCAAGCAGCTCGGAGCGGGTGCCGTCGTCGCCCCGTTCGTCACCTCCGGCCTGCGCGCCGCCTCGCCCAACGGCCTGCTGCACCACGCCAGTTTCGGAGCCAACGGCATGGCCCTGTCCGATCTCACGTCGATCGCCAGCCATCAAAAAGTGCGGCTGGTGGCGGTGGCGGAGGTGGACACGTCGCGGGCCGCCGAGGTGCGGAAGAAGTTTCCCGACGCCAAGGTCTACCAGGACTGGCGGGAGATGCTCGACAAGGAGAAGGACCTCCACTCGGTGAACGTCTCGACGCCGGACCACATGCACGGGCCGATGGGCATGGCGAGCCTGCAGCGTGGGCTGCATGTGTATGGCCAGAAGCCTTTGACCCATGACATCTACGAGACCCGCCGGCTGACGGAGGTCGCCCGGGAGAAGAAACTGGTCACCCAGATGGGCATCCAGATCCACAGCAGCCGCGAGTACCGGACGGCGGTGCGCCTGGTGCAGGATGGGGCGATCGGCAAGGTGAAGGAAGTGCACACCTGGAGCAGCAAGAAGTGGGGCGACAACGGCGCGATGCCGGACCGGACCGATCCCGTGCCAGAAACGCTCAACTGGGACCTGTGGGTCGGAGTCTCCAAGATGCGGCCCTATATCGGCAATGGCTGGTACCACCCCGGCAACTGGCGTCGCCGGCTCGATTTTGGCACCGGCACCTTCGGCGACATGGGCTGCCACATCTATGATCCGGTCTTCAAGGCGCTGGCGCTGACCGCGCCGTTGTCCGTGCGTTCCGAAGGTCCCGCGCCGAATGACCACAGCTGGGCGACCGACGCAATCTGCCACTACGTCTTCCCCGGCACCGAGTTCACCGAGGGCAGGACCGTGAACGTGACCTGGTACGACGGCGACCAGCGACCGCCCGCGGACATTTTGAACCTGCTGGGCAGGCCTGGTGAGGGATCGCCCGTTCCCGATCAGGGCTCGATCTTCGTCGGCACCAAGGGGGTGCTGCTGTTGCCGCACATCGCCATGCCGGACCTGATCCTTGGCAGCGGCGCACCGGAGTATCCGATTCCCCGGGTCGAAGGCGCCAACCACTGGCACCAGTTTGTGAACGCCTGCCTGGGTGAAGGCAAAACCCAGGCCGGGTTCGACTACTCGGGCCCGCTCACCGAGGCGATTCTCCTCGGCAGTGTGGCCAGCCGCTTCCCCAAGACGACTCTGAAATGGGATGCGTCCAAACTGAAGTTCAGCAATGTCTCTGAAGCCAACCAGTACGTGAAGCGCGACTATCGCGCCGGCTGGGAGGTCAAAGGGCTCTGACCGTCACCGGCACGCAAGCTTCACCCAACCGCCACCATCGCCATGAAAATGATCCAACGATTCCTGCTGCTCCTCGCCGCCGCCGTCCTCCTGAACCCCGTCGGCCAACTGCGCGCCGCCGAGCAGCCGCTGCTCAAGGTGATGAGCTTCAACATCCGGTATGGCGCGGCCAACGACGGCACGAACAGCTGGCCCGAGCGCAAGGACCTCGTGCTCGAAACGATCCGGGCCTTCGATCCGGACCTGCTCGGTCTGCAGGAGGTGCTGGGATTCCAGGCGGACTTCCTGAAGGAGAAACTGAAGGACTTCGGCTTCCATGGTGTGGGCCGCGAGGACGGCAAGGAGAAGGGCGAGTATGTGCCTTTGATGTACCGGAAGAGCCGGTTCACCCTCGAAGACGCCGGCCATTTCTGGCTGAGCGAGACCCCCGACGTCGCGGGCAGCAAGAGCTGGGATTCGTCGCTGCCCCGGATGCTGAGCTGGGTGGCGCTGCGCGACCGGAAGAACGACCGGGTGATCGTGTTCGCCAACGTGCACTTTGACCACCGCGGGCCCCAGGCCCGGCTGGAATCCGCCAAGCTCATGCGGACCCGATGGGAGGAGTTTCAGCACGACAACATGCCGCTCATCATCACCGGCGACTTCAACACCGACGAGGACAAGGCGCCCTATGCCGCGCTCGTCAACGCCGAGGGCTTCTCCGGCACGAAGCTGGTTGACAGCTACCGGGTGACCCATCCGCAGCGTTCGCCGAACGAAGAGAGTTTCGGCGCGTGGACCGGTGTCCGCGAGGGGAGCCGCATCGACTGGATCCTCCACTCGCCGGACCTCGTGACCCGCCAATCGGTGATCAACTACACGCAGGACAACGGACGGTATCCCTCGGACCATTACCCGGTCGAGGCGGTGCTGCGTTACCGCTGAGCGGGGGTGCAGGCGGCTTCGCCGAAACGGCTTCGTGTCGGCATCCGCTGATTTCAACCCTGTTCATCGAATCAGGTTCTCCGTATGGTCACGCCCATGCGGATCATCAACCTGAATCCCACACCCGACATCGGCGCCAGCGGCTGGTTCGTCGAGCTCGACGAACATCGCATCCTGCTCGATGCCGGCCTGCATCCGAAGATCGAGGGACGCGACTCGCTGCCGCTCTTCGACCGGGTCAAGGACGAGGAGCTCGACGCGATCGCGATCACCCATTGCCATCACGACCACGTGGGGGCATTGCCGGTGGCGCTGCGTCGTTGGCCGTCTGCGCACGTGCTGATGACCGAGCTCAGCTATTTCATCGTTGAGCGGGTGCTGCACAACTCGGTCAATGTCATGAAGCGCCAGCGGGACGAGCGCGGGATCAAGGAATACCCGCTTTTCACCCACGAGGAGGTGGACGAAATCGAGCACATCTTCCAGGGGTTCAAGTACAACCGGGAGGTGGAATGGGCGGCGCTCGAACGCGTGAAGGCGGGCTTCTCCTCGCCGACCCTCGAGTTCATGGATGCCGGGCACGCACTCGGTTCCGCGGGCATCATGCTCCGCGGCCGCAAGGAGACGATCTTCTACACCGGCGACGTCTGCTTCACCGACCAGACCATCCTCAAAGGGGCGCGGTTCGAGGACGTGCAGGCCGACGTGCTGATCATGGAGACGACGCGCGGCAACCGCGAGGTACCGCCGGGTTTCAGCCGCGAGGCGGAGATCGAACGGCTGACCAAGGCGATCCAGAAGGCGCTGAAGTCCAACGGCAGCGTGCTGCTGCCGACCTTTGCGCTGGGGCGCACGCAGGAGATCCTGGCGCTGCTGGCGGTGTTGATGCGCGAGGGCAAACTCGAACCGCAGCCGGTTTACATCGGCGGCCTGGGGCGCGTCTTCACCGAGATCTACGACCTCGAGGCCCACCGCGCCCACCGCAACCTCACCAATCTCCAGCTCCATGAAGCCCTGAACCTCATCGTTCTCGACAAGGGCCAGGCGGAGAAGATGAAGCTGAAGGGCGGGCGGCTGTTTGTGATCACCGCCGGCATGATGAGCGAAAACACCGCCGCCCACGATCTGGCCGTGCGGATGATCGGCGACGAACGGCAGTCGATCTTCTTCGTCGGCTATGCCGATCCGGACACGCCCGCCGGAAAACTGCGCGCCGCCAAACACGGCGAGACATTCGTGTTCAGCCCGAGCGGCGGCCAGGTCACCCGCAAGTGCAACCTGCAGGAGTTCGATCTCACCGCGCATGCCAACCGCGACGAACTGCTCGAATTCGTCGGGCGGGTGTCACCGCGGACGGTCGTGTTGGGCCACGGCGACGAGGATTCAAAAGCTTGGTTCGCCGAACAGATCCGCGTGCGGCACCCCAAGATGAAGGTGATCAACCTCGGGCCCGGCGAAGAAGTGATGGTCTGACCGGGCCGCACCGGCGATCGCCGGTCCCGCCCGGCCCGGCCGGTTGCCCGGCCGGGCCCCTGGATGGAGCGGAGTTCCCCGGTGACCTCAGGCGGCGGCCTGCTTCGGTTCCTTGGCGGCTGCTTTCATGGTGTCGGCGAGGATGGTGTAGGCTTGGATCCAGGCGGCCTTCGTCTCGGGCGTAAATTCCGGGCCAAGCCCCTGTTCGAGCGTCCAGATCAACGAGCCGCCGACCGTGGCGTAGTGCTCGTCCTTGACGCCGTATCCGCCGTGCCGTCTTCCCAGTTCCTGCACGGCGGGCACGAGGGCGCCGAGGTTGTGCAGGCCGCGGACCACGGTGGTGATCATGATCATCAGCTTCCTGCCCTGTTCGGCCATGTCGCCCCTGAACATTGGGCGGAGTGAGGGATCGGTTTCAAACAGCCTGCCATAGAAGAGGGCGGCCGCCGTCTCGGAGATCGGGACGACCTTTTCCCAGGAGTTCTGCACGAGGGTGACTTGTTCTGGTGTCATGATGTTTAGCTGGTTTCCGGTACGGGGTTGCAGGGTTGGTAGGGACCTCACTCAAGGGGGATGCGGATGACCACGCCGCCCATCACGTCGTCGAGTTGGAAGTCGTCCTTGGGTGTGTCGTCATGGTTGTTGTGGCAGGAGACGCAGGCCTTGGAGACGGCCACGTCGGCGTAGACGGCGGTGAAGTATTTTTTGCCGCCCAGCACTTCCTCCGCGTAGTAGTTGGTCTTGCCGAGCGAGTCCGCGACGAACTGCAGACCGGTCTTCTCGACGTCGGTCTTCGGCACGTTCTGCTTGTTGATCGGCCAGAGCGAGAGCAGGGCATAGGTGAAGCCCGCGTCCTTGGCGGCCACGGTTTCAGCGCCCATGCGGAACATCTGCGCGGGCAGGGGCAGCGCCTTTTCGTCCTTCCAATGCTCGCTGGCCTTGATGACCTTTTCCTCGTTCTGCAGGCGGTTGACGACTTCCTTGGTGTAGACGGCCCGGTCGGAGGCCATGACCGTGAAGAGGCCGTCCGCCATGACCTGCGGCGAGATGCCGGTGGAAACGGCCTTGGCCTCGCCGGGCGAACAGCCGGCCACAAAGCCGGCCACGGTGGCCAGACCGGCACAGGTGAGGATCAACAGGGGGATGGATGGTTTCATGGTTCGTTCTCGGTGTTGGGTTTTGTCGTGGGTTTCTTGTTCTCCAACTGCCGGCGCAGCGCCAGGTCGATGCTCTCGACGTGGGTTGCGGGACGGCCGTTGAAATTCTTGCGGATGAGCGCGGGGTCCGCCAAAGCGTCGATGGCGAAGCCCAGTCCATGGCAGTCGTGGCACACGGAGCGGATCATCTTTTCGTTCGGGCGCAGGTTGTTGTTCTGGTTGTGCTGCACCAGCACACGGATGACATCGCCGTCGCGCTGCGTTTCACGGGGCAGGTGGCAGGTGGCGCAGCTGACTCCCGAACCGGGCGGTGCCCGGCCCGCCAGCTCTGCCTGCCAGAGCGCCGCGTGCGGCGAGGCGGCGTAGTTCCGGGTGTGCTCGTCGTCGTGGCACTTCACGCAGGCATCGACGGCCGCCGTGCGGGTGTCGAACTCATGGGCGCCGTGGCACGAGCTGCAGGTAAGCTCCGCGTGGGCGGCTTCGTCCCGCATCGGCAGCCTGGCCATCGCGGGTGTCATCGGGCCGAGATCCTGCGCCAGCCGCATGCCGTGATGGCCCGCGAGGAAGCCGGCGGTCTCAGCACGGTGACAGGCGGCGCACGCGGCGTGCCCCGGACGCTCCTGCCATTCCTTCCCGCTGCCGTTCTTCGTCGCCAGCAGGTGGCAGTCGCTGCAGTTCACACCGGCGCGGGCATGCGCGGTGGAATGCCATTCGGACAGAATCCCGGGGGAAACCGGCGCGGGGGCATCGGCCGCGTCGGCGTCGAGGGCGGGCTGGATCAATTTGGGCCGGCCGGCGAGGAGCGCTTCCCGCAGGTTGCGGGTGGGACGCGCCGCCGGTGACTTCATGTCCGGCTCGGCGCCGTGCTTGACGAGGAAACTTTCGTAGAGCGCGGTGTTGTCGTGGTAATTGTGGCAGCCCGCCGTGGCGCAGGAATCGAAGGCGAACTCCTTGTGGCTCGGCCGGTCGGTCAGCGTCTGGACGTGGCAGTGGTAGCAGTAATCCTGCGGCATCGTGACGCCCATCGCGCGGGTGAGGGCCGGTTGATGCTCGCGGTGGCAGGTGATGCAGCGGTCGGCGCGGATGAGCTGGAGCCGGTCGGCGTTGCGCGGATCGGTGAACTTCGCCATCGGATGGCTGTCGTTCGCCGCCTTCAGCTCGGCACCGTGGCAGTCGATGCAGGCCTGCTCCTTCACGCCGTTGCCCACGTCATGACAGGCGCTGCAGGCCAGCTCGATCTGGTAATGGCCGTGCGTGGTCGCCGCCGGCAGAAACACCGAGCGGTCCGCGCTGTTGAAGCGCGCCGTGAGATAGCCGGCGCTGCCCAGCAGGACCAGCAGGCCGGCGGCGGCGAAGGCGATGGTGGACCAGCGGTTCAAAACCAGTAGACGGCGATGATGTGAAAGGCGAGGAGCGCGGGCAGGGGCCAGACGAGCGCGATGTGCAGCCAGGTCCACACCTGCCGGATGCGGCGGCCCAGGTAGCCGGTGAAGCGGTGTTCCAGGGCGGTGACTGCGCCGGCGAGACCGCCCCACGCGGCGAGCAGGAGGAAGTTCAACATGAGCAGGAAGTTCAAGTTGCTGCCCAGGCTCAGCCCGGTATGCGTGACCAGCACGAGAAGCGAGAGCGCCCCCAGCAGCCCATGCGCGGCCCGCCACCAGCCGAAGGCGCCGAGGCGCAGACGGGGAATGCGCCTGCGCAGCGACAGCGCCGCACTGGCGATGATCAGGCCCAGCATGGTGAAGCCTGAGACCTGTTTC
Organism: Verrucomicrobiales bacterium; assembly: GCA_003484235.1. Classification (GTDB taxonomy): domain Bacteria; phylum Verrucomicrobiota; class Verrucomicrobiia; order Limisphaerales; family RI-55; genus RI-55. The sequence continues at coordinate 5,229 of DNDP01000339.1, read as the reverse complement.
CAAAACGCGTCCCGCCACAGGGGCTCCAGCTTCCAGCCACCCTGCACGGTGGTCGCCGCGGGAATTGCCGGGATCAGATAAATGGCCGTTGCGATCAGGAACGCCATCAGCGAAGCCGCCAGCAGCCAGCGCCAGCCCGGGGCCGCCAGCTCCGCGGGACGGGCGCCGACCAGCTGGGCCAGCAGCGGTTTGCACGAGCCGCAGACCGTCGAAGCGCCGGTGAACGCGGCCAGCGATTCCACCGTGGTGCAGCCACGGGCGACCGCCTGTGACAACGCGCCGCGCTGCACGCGCATGCAGTTGCACACCGCGGCGCCGGCCGGCCACAGTGCGACCTCGTCGGAATGGGAGTCGGGCCAGAGCAGGCCGGTGCGTTCGAACTCCACGATCTGGCCGCGCCACAGCCGGCGACGCGACTCGACGGCTTCCTGCAACCGGGGGATTTCCGGGTTCCGGCCGACGATGACGGCGCCAACAACCCGCCGTCCATCGAGCACCAGCTGCCGGTAGATGCCGCCGCTCACATGGGTGACCGCGTTGCCGCTGAACTGATAGTCACCGAGGGCGTACACCGGACACTCCGGGAGCTTGAGCGAGCACGACTGCCCGGCGCCACGAAACCGCCGGCTCCTGCCCGCCAGCCGGGCGGCCAGCACGTCAGACATCAGGAAACCCGGCGGTGCCAGCCCGTAGATGACGCCCCGGTGGGAAACACACTCGCCGATCGCGGAGATCAACGGGTCGGAGGTCTGTAGAAAGTCATCGACCTTGATGCCGCCGCGGGGACCGAGTTCCAGTCCGCAGTCGCGCGCCAGTTCATCGCGGGGACGGATGCCCGCGGCGATCACAACGAAGTCCACCGCCAGCTCACCCTGACCGGCGAAGCGCAGGAGCGGCCGGCCGTCCCGGACGTCGATGCGTTCGGTGACAGTGTTGTTGCGGATCTGGATGCCAAACGCGGCGAGGTTCGTGTTGAAGACGGCGGCGGCCTGGGGATTCAGATGCCGGGCAAGCAGCCCGGTGCTGTAGTCGACGATGTGGGTCTCCAGCCCGAGGTCGCGCAGTCCCTTGGCCGCCTCGACACCCAGAAGCCCGCCGCCGATCACCGCGACGGAGGAGGAATCCTTCGCCAGTGCGAGGATCGCATTGAGATCCTCCAGCGTGCGGTAGACGTGCACGCGTTCCCGGCACGCAATTTCCATGGGCGGCACGAATGCGCGGGAACCGGTCGCCAGCACCAGCTGATCGTAGCGGAACTGCCGGTTCTGCCGGGTGATGACGGTGCGTTCCCCGCGGTCGATGAAGGTCGCGGGGTCGCCGGTGACCAGTTCGACGCCGTGATCACGATACCAGTCCGCGCCGCCAAGCCGGAGGTCCTCCTCCCCGCAGCCGCCGAATCGACGGTTGAGGTTCACGCGGTCGTAGGCCGGGCGCGGTTCCTCGCCGACGAGGGTGACGGCGAAGCGGCCCCGGCCTGCGAGCCGGAACAGCCGTTCACACAGCTTGAAGCCCGTCATCCCGGCGCCGATCACGACGATTGACCCCTGCGGACGCGACCCGCCGTGGCCGCGAAGCAGGCTGCCGCCGCGCGCGGTGCGGGATGCCCTGTCCGGGGGAAGCGTCGTTGTCGCCGCTTCGACGTCGACGGAGGATGCGAGTCGCGGACTCATCTGCCTCTCCCGCCAGCACCCACGGGTCCGCCGTGCCAACAGTTCCATGCTTGTTGTGAATGCATCCGCGCAAATCGATTCATGTCGTGCCCGCTCCGGCAGCATGCTGCCGCTTTCGCGAACGGATGCTGGCCGGCGGCTGGAGCGAGCCGAGGAGCGGGCGGATTCATTGCGTGAGGAGAAGTCTGCAGACGTGGCGGCGAAACGGGCGATGCCTGCCAGGGTGGATAGGAATCTTCAGTTCGGACAAAAAAGAAACACCCGGACCGTGGTGGTCCGGGTGCTCAGGCAGGTCCGGTTTCAACGCACCGAAAGGACCGAGTTCCATCCGCCAAAAGGATTGGGCGCCGCTTCGGATGCGACCGGATCCGGGAGCCAGGTGCCGTCCACGACGAAGAGGTATTCGTAGCGTCCGGGCGCCAACTTCAGCCGGCCCTTCCAGTCGCCGTCGCGGGTGCTGCGCAGCGGAGTGGCCTGGGGCTGCCAGTCGTTGAAGGAGCCGGCCACAAACACTTCCGTCGCCTCCGGGGAGTGGAACTTGAGCGTGACGGCCGGAGCGGGCGGGGCGGCGGCTTTTCGGGCGCGGGTGGCTTTTGGTTTGGTCGTTGGACTCGTGCGGGGTGTGGTCTTGGTTTTCATTGTTTCAAGTCAGCGTGGCGGTCTGGTGGGCCTCGAGGGCGTTCAATCGTGCCTGCTCGGCCACCAAAACCAGGGCACGGCTGAATAGGCCGGGGTCAAAGCCGGCGAGCAGCCGTTCGCGCACGGTCTCCGACGGAGCCGGCACGAGCCGATGATGTACGAGCTGGGCGAGAAGCCAGTGGGCGCGTTCGGCGGTCGGAGCGTTGGCCCGGTAACGATGAAAAATGGTGAACTGGTGGTGGCTGCGTATCGTGGGATGCGCGATGTTGAACGGCACGCCCGTCTCGTTCAGCAGCGAGCTCATCGGGGCGTTGAGGTAGTGGAGATGGGTGAGCACCTCGCGGATGAGCGTCCAGTTGCGCGGGACATCGCAGAAGCGGCAGCTCTCGATCAGCGCCGCCACCAGCCGCGCGGCCGCGTCCGGGTGCCGTTGCGCAAACGCCGGCCGGAGGAGCAGCACCTTCTCCGGGTGAAGCGGCGCCAGGTCGCTGCTCGTGGCCACGCAGCACCCCGTGCCTTCCTCGACGGCCAGCGAGTTCCATGGCTCGCCGACGCAGTAACCGTCGATCAAACCGGCTTCCAGGTGATCAGCCACGCGAGGCGGTGGAATCACCACCAGGCGGACATCCCGATCCGGATCGATTCCGGCCGCAGCCAGCCAATAGCGCAATTGCAGATCATGAGCCGAGAACGAAAATACGGTGGCGAATGTCAGGGGCGGTCGCCCGGCCCGCTGATCCGCGGCGATGACGGTCTTCAGTGCGCGCGCCGTAATCGGGCGTGTTGCCATGGCGACGGGATCGGCCTCCTGCAAGCGCTGATACAGTCCCCGGGAAACGGTAATCGCATTGCCGTTCAATCCCAGACTGAAGGCGGTGGTGATCGGCCGGATGCCCGCACCAGGCACCCCTTGCCCGGCGGCCAAGGCCATCGGCGCCAGCATGTGCGCGCCATCGAGGGCGCCGCTGTCCACCTTGTCGCGAATGTTGGCCCAGGAGGGTTCGCGACATAACCGGACATCAAGTCCGTGGCGCGCGAAGAAGCCCTGCTCCCGCGCAGCGACGAGCACGGCGCAATCCGTGAGCGGAATGAACCCCAATCTCACACAGCGCAGTTCCAAATCCCGATCAGGTGATCGACTCACGGATTCAGCCTCTCTCAGTGACCCATTGCCCATGCAAAACCCAAAAAAAAACGTCGCTGGATTCCCTTGCCTCGGGCATGGGGTCCAGGACGCCTTTGTCCTCCAAGCAATTGCGAAATTGCTGTCGTTTCCCGTTCACCCGCCTTTGGATGTTCGAGAACCGCTTATTCGTCTACGAGCACACATCGTGCCAAACCATAAATATGGACAATCAGTCGCTTATGCGACCCCACGCCCACTGAAGCGTTCTCCCTTTCGGTCGCTGTGTCCGACTTGGTGCGATGCATTCCCATGCGGCACGATCGTGGTGCACCGCCGTTCCGGATGGCCGATCAGCCATCCGGAGTGCGCATCGCTTTAGAACTTGAACTCACCCATCAGCCAGATTTTCTGCGTATCGGTGGCAAAGTCATCTGCCTGATAGTCCGCATATTTGAGGGTCAGGGAGAGATTGGACGTCACCTTCTTGGTGGCCAACAGATCCCATTCGGTCCCGTAGTCGAGATTGCCGTCATCGGACTTGAAATCATGCGCCACGGCAGTAAGCGTCACACCCATCACCGAACCGCTGACCGTCACGAAGTTATCCTGCAGGCCGCGCCCCCCTGCAATCAGGTCGCCGAGGAATTTGTCAGCCCAGCCATTGAAGGCATGCTTGGTCGCCAACGGGGTCTGGAAGTTGTAAGTGCCGTCTCCGCCGAGCACTTCACGTGACAGCTTGATCGTGATCCCTGACACCACCCCGCCAAGCTCGGCGAGGTAGTAATCCGCATCGACCGTCGAATCCGATTCGCCGTAGTCGTTCTGCGTGGCGTACTCAAACGCATACAGCAACTTGCCGGAACCCACCGGAACAGCACCTTGTGCACGCAGACCCAACGTCTGGGTATCTTTGGTCGGACCGGCATCGAGGTCGTAGTCCAGCAGATAGGCATAGCCCACCAACTTGGCCCAGGGCGCGAGCTGGTAGGCTGCGTTGAACAAGTGAGCGCTGAGTTCGACTTCATCGAAGGTAATGTTCTGGACCCGGTCCAGATAGGCATAGGTCAGAACGGTATCGGGCAACGACTTGTTCTGGATGGTGAAGGCGTCAAATGTCTGCTCATTCTGGCGCCAGCCGACGTTGCCGACGAAGCGGGCGTTGTCGAGGATGAGGCGCTGGCGGCCCAGCTTCATGTCCGTCTCAGGCAGCCCGCCGTAGCTGAGGTAGGCTTGATTCAGCTCGGTATCCGCCGGATCGGCCACGACCGGGTATTGGGTTTTGCCGTTATCGGTGCTGTTGTAGTCCTCTCCGGCAAAGGCATCGACATGCTCCATCTGCACATAAGCGCCAAACCCATGAAAATCGCCGGTCTTGTAGCCCAGGCGCAAACGGCCGGTATAGGCTTCCGCATCCTTTGCCGCGCCATCCTGATCCACCCATTCCCCGCGCAGTCGATAGTCGAAATCCACTTTGCCGCCGGTTATCGCCGCAGTCAGCGGATCAGGGTCGGTGGCGCCCCAAGCGACTCCTGAACAAACCGACAGCGCAGTGGTTACCACCCATCCGGCTTTCACACCCGCGTTCTTCTTCAGCATGCCTCGTCTTCCTGTGTCCTGAGTAGCAGCCTCGAACGCAATGCGCGAACGGAGGCCAAAAAAAAACGACGCATCCCCGCCCATCGGCGAAGCGTGACGTCGTTGCCATGACTCCGGGCAAGCCGTCGTTGGCTCACCCTCGGCACAGGCCAATGCAATAAAACTGCCATATTAGACCGAAGACGGCGAAATCCTTAC
>DNDP01000015.1:3358-3564 GCA_003484235.1 Verrucomicrobiales bacterium | reverse complement strand
TCGGGGATCAACTCCACGAACTCGACGACATCGCGCTTGCTGACCACATGCCGGAAGCCGTGACCCGGCGCCTCGCGGTGCAGCACCAACCGTTCGTGCGCGGTAGGCCGATTCCGATTCTTGCGCTGCACCCGGCCGCTCTTCACTTTGGTGGCTGTCCGACGGTTCTACATTTTCGTTTACCGGGCCGGGAACAATTCCTCTGC
>DNDP01000015.1:2741-3109 GCA_003484235.1 Verrucomicrobiales bacterium | reverse complement strand
CGCTTCGCTTCGCGCTGCGAGTTCTCGCAGATGTAGTCGGTCTCCGATTCAAAGACCTTGCCCTTGCACTTCGGGCACTGGCCCACGGGCGTCTGGCCGGTGAAGTCAAGTTTCACGACGGGCGCGGCTTCCTTCTTGGAGAACTTCCCGCCGGCCTTCTTCTCGCGCGGCGCGAACTCGAAGCCCACCTTGCCCTTCTCGTACTTCAGGAACGCCTCGAACTTGCGCCCGGTCTTCTTCGACACGAAACCCTTCAGCAGATCGGTCTTGCCGTCGGTGAGGAGCTTCCTGATCTGCGCGGGCTCGACCGGCTGCTGCAGGATGATCGCGCCGGTCTTGAAGTCGCACGTGCGCTCGGCGCCGGCGGC
>DNDP01000015.1:0-2473 GCA_003484235.1 Verrucomicrobiales bacterium | reverse complement strand
GCCGAGCGGTTCCTTGCCGGTGAAATCGACCTCGGCATCGCCGTTCTCCTTCTGGTCGTCGCCGAAGTCGAACTTCGCCTCGAACTCCGGCGTAAGCTTCACCATCGCGGCGAACGGAAAACCCTGCTTGCTGCGGAAGCCCTGGAGCGGCCCGACCTGCTTGTCGCGGATCAAGGACTCGATCTCGGCGGGCTCGTACTGGCGGCCGGCTGCGATCTTCCACAGCGCGAAGTCGCATTTCTGGCACTGGAACTTCTTGTAGTTCTCGTGGATCTCGCCGCCGCATTTCGGACACGGCACGGCCAGTTTGCCGAAGTCGCCGGGGATGGTGTCGTGCTCGTACTGCTTGGCGCGGCCGACGATGTCCTCCGTGAGTTCACGAATCTCCTTCATAAACTCCTCGCGATGGAGGTCGCCGCGCTCCATCTGCTTGAGCTGGTACTCCCAGTTGCCGGTCATCTCGGGCTTGGTGAGCGTCTCGACGCCGAGCCCACTGAGCAGCGTGATCAACGAAAACGCCTTGGCGGTCGGCTTCAGTTCCCGGTGCTCGCGATGAATATACTGCTCGCTGATCAGCCCTTCGATGATCGCCGCACGCGTTGCCGGGGTGCCCAGGCCGCGCTCGCTCATCGCGTCCCGAAGTTCCTCGTCATCCACCAGCTTGCCGGCGCCTTCCATGGCCGAAAGCAGCGTCGCTTCCGAATAGCGCGGCGGCGGCTTGGTGACGTTCTCCTTCAGCTCGATCGCCTTAGTCTGGACGGTTTCATTCTGATCGACCGGCGCGATGGTGGGCGAATCCTCGGTGGCGGCCTCCTTGCCGTACACTTCGAGCCAGCCGGGTTTCACGAGCACCTTGCCCTCGGTTTTGAACGCCTCGCCCTCGACCCGCGTGATGCGCGTCGTCACAAGGAATTCCGCAGCCGGATAGAAGATCGCCAGGAACCGCTTGGTGACGAGTTCGTAGAGTTTCTGCTCGGGCTCGCTCAGGTTCTTGGGTGCCTGACCGGTCGGGATGATCGCGAAGTGATCGCTGATCTTCGCATTGTTGAAGATGCGCTTGTTCGGCCGGACCCAGCCCTCCTTGAGGATCTTGTCGCAGAACCCGTCGTAACCGGTGCCGCTCAGCGACTGGAGCGTCTGCTTGACGGTATTGACGTAATCCTCCGGCAGGGCCCGGGCGTCGGTACGCGGGTAGGTGAGGACCTTGTGCTTCTCGTAGAGCGCCTGCGCCAGCCCCAGCGTGTTCTTGGCGCTGAAGCCAAAGCGCCCGTTGGCGTCGCGCTGCAGGCTCGTCAGATCGTAGAGCAACGGCGACATCGAGGTGCTCGGCTTGCTTTCCTCGGTGACGATGCCGGGCTTGCCCTCGCACTTCGCCTTGATCGCCTCGGCCCTGTCCTTCTCCCAGATCCGCTCGGCGCGCAGCTCGTTGTCCTTGCTGTCGCCCTTGGTAAACTTTTCGTCGAACCAGCGTCCCGGGTATTCGCCCTTGGCGGCGGCGAACGTCCCGTGCAGCTCCCAATAGTCGCGCGGGACAAACTTCCGGATCAGCTGCTCGCGCTCGACCACGATCGCCAGCGTCGGCGTCTGCACCCGGCCGACGGTCGTCAGGTGGAACCCGCCCGTCTTCGAGTTGAAGGCGGTCATCGCCCGGGTGCCGTTGATGCCCACGAGCCAGTCGGCTTCGGAACGGCAGACCGAAGCGTCGGCGAGCGGGCGCATCTCCGTATCCGACCTCAGATGCGAAAACCCGTCGCGGATCGCGGCGGGTGTCATCGACTGCAGCCACAGCCGCTTGATTGGCTGTTTGGCGCTGGTGTGGGCGATGATGTTGCGAAAGATGAGTTCGCCCTCCCGCCCGGCGTCGCAGGCGTTGATGATCGTATCCACGTCCTTCCGCTTGATCAGCTTTTGGAGGACCTTCAGCCGGGACTCGGATTTGGCGATCGGATTGAGGGCAAACCGGGGTGGCATGTGGGGCAGCTTTTCGAAGGACCACTTGCCGCGTTTGACCTCGTATTCCTCGGGGACGGCGAGCTCGAGCAGATGTCCGACGGCCGATGACACGACGAAATCCTCGCTCTCGAAGTAGTCCTTCTCCCGCTTCATTCCCCCCAGCGCCTTGGCAATGTCACCTGCCACCGACGGCTTTTCCGCTATGATGAGTGCTTTACCCATGACTTGGCGGCACCTTTACATCGGGACCCCGGCGCTCGGCAAGCGGATGTTTTGGGCGGCCCCCGGACAAAATCACATCTGCGCCATGGCCGGTTCCACACTTCTTCTGGGCCAATGCCGGACCCTTGCCAGACCTGGTGCCGGCTTTGGGTTTGACCCGACAATGCTCCGTCCGCAGGGGCATCGGAGCTTCGCCTTTCGAGGCGGAATGGAGTTGTTCACCCGTCGTTGCGTGCGGCCAAATTTCTCAACTAAGGGGTTGTCATCATGGTAGATCGGGGGAGCCACAGCAACAGGG
>DNDP01000423.1:48326-51529 GCA_003484235.1 Verrucomicrobiales bacterium | reverse complement strand
CGCTGCGCTCCGCAGCAATCAGAATGACTTCGACAGCCGCGCTTTCAAAACATGACAAAAGTGGAACTTGTTCAGATCGACCGCTCGGGGAAGCCCGCGGCGGAACTCGGCCAGCTCCCCGGGATGGTCGCCACAAACTGCGGGCTCACGGCGGCATTCTACCGGGTCGTTGGCTTCGAGCCGCCCTGGATCGGGTATCTGAGCGTGCTGGACGGCTGCATCGTTGGCGGCGGCGGCTTCAAGGGGTCACCGAAAGACAACAAGGTGGAGATCGCCTACTACACCCTGCCGCACCTTGAGGGCCGCGGGATCGCCACCGCCACGGCCCGCGGTCTGGTTGCCATCGCGAGGAGCTGCCGGCCGGGCCTCGTCATCGTCGCCCAGACACTGCCGGCCACCAATGCGTCAACCGCTGTCCTGCAAAGGATCGGGTTCGCCCTGGCGGGCACCGTCATTCACCCGGAAGACGGCGAAGTCTGGGAGTGGCACCTGAATGCGGAACAATGACGGGCGCCCTGCCGCGGAGCGCGGGGGCAAACGAAAAGGCGGCGATGGTGCGCATCGCCGCCCGGGTTGAAAGGGGTGCCGCGGTTCAGTGGCAGCCGCAGCCTTCGCCGCAACCGCCCTCGCCCAGATCCTCCTCGGTCGGGACGCGTCCCAGCTCGAAGGTCTTGCTGACATACTTGGCCACGATGTCGCGCATCTGGAAGGCCTGGTCCTGGGCGTCCATGAAGCCGCGGGCGACCGGGTTCTTCATGAAGGCTTCGCGCTTCTTCTCGAAGCCTTCGACCTCCTCCTTGGTGAGCTGCACACCCTGGTGCTGCTTGTGGTGGAGGTATTCGCCCTGCTCGGTCAGCTCCTGGTACTGCTGGCGGGCGGCGTCGTTGACCAGGAACTGGTCGATCTTGAGCCGCAGCTCGCCGAACTCGGGCTGCTGGAGGATGGATTCGCAAAGGTCCCGCGTCTTGGCGCGGATGGAGGTTTCGAGGGTCGTCGTCATGGCAAATTGCAAAAGTTCAGGCGCGGATGATCGCCCACTTCCAGCCGGTGGCAAAGTCAATTTTCCCCCAGCGATCCCGGCATCGTCGCAAGGTCCTGAAAACACTGGCGAAGGGACGGCGCTTCACTACAGTCCAGCCAGGCAATTCGCATGGCCAATCCTTTCAATCAACCGCCGGGTGAACGGCCGACCGATACCGATCCGGAACCGCCGGCGTCCGAGCCCGAACCGGCACCGGTCGAGGCCAGCCGCGAGGTCGAAAGCGTGCCCTCCTCGATGTGGACGGTGGCCGGCTATCTGGTGCTGCTGCTCCTGCTCGGACTCGGCGGATACGAACTTTACCAGCAGAAGCTCGCCAACGACCGCCTGCTGGAAGAACTGGCCCGCACGGAAGCCACGGCCGACGAGGCCGCCGAACGGAACCGCAACCGCGACCGCGAAATCGCGGCGGCCGAGGCAGAGCTGCAGGCGTTGCGCGACGAGACGGAACGGCTGCAGCGCGAGAAGGACCAGGTCCGGGACGCGCAGGAGGAGCTGGAGCTGGAGATGCGCGCCGCGCTGGCCACGAAGGACATCACCATCTCGGAGCTCGAGGGCAAGCTCACGCTGAGCATCCTTGACCGCATCCTGTTCGATTCGGGGAAGGCCATCATCAAGCCCGAGGGCGAGGAGGTGCTGCGAAAGATTGCCACGGTGCTCGACCAGTTTCCCGGCCGGCAGATCCACGTCACCGGCCACACCGACAACGTGCCGATCCGCACCTCGCAGTTTCCGAGCAACTGGGAGCTGTCGGCCGCCCGGGCGCTGGCGGCGGTGCGGTTCCTCGTCGAGCAGGCGGGCACGGACCCGAAGCGTCTGGCCGCCGTGGCGAACGGTGAGTTCCAGCCGATCGCGGACAACGCGACCGCCGAAGGGCGTGCGAGCAACCGGCGGATCGCCATCGTGGTGCTGCCCGAGGTCTTCCGGCTGCCCCAGCCGCCGGCCGAGCCGCCGCCTGCAGCGCCGGAACCGGTGGAGGAGTCCCCCGGTCCGGCCGCCGAGCCGGATGCTCCCGACGCTCCGTGAGGCGGCCGCGAGTTTTCACGCGGGCGTCACAGGTTAAGGCTTCCATCCTGCCGCGGCATTGACTTACCTTGCAGTTGACGCCGCAGCCCGAGAAGGCGGCCCCGGACAACCGCGATCAACCCGACATGCCCGCCACGACCACCCGTTCGCACATGGAATCCAGCCAGCCCATCGCCGCCCCCGCCGAACTGCGCAAGGGCCCGCTGGCCTCGGCGCCGTTGGGAGAGGCCGGGGCGTATCACGTCCGCATGGTGGAATCGGGAGACGACCTCCGGCTGGCGCAGGCGCTGCGCTTCCGGGTCTTCAATCTGGAGCTGAAGGAGGGGCTGCAGAGCTCCTTCGCGACGGGACTGGACTCCGACCAGTTCGATGCCGTGTGCGATCACTTGCTGGTCGAGGAGAAGGCGACCGGCGAGGTGGTGGGGACCTATCGGATGCAGACCGGTCCGGCGGCGGCGGAGAATCTCGGCTACTACAGCGCCCAGGAGTTTGATTTCGGGCCCTACGAGAAGATCCGCGGCGAGGTGGTGGAGTTGGGGCGGGCCTGCGTCCATAAGGACCACCGCAATTTCGCCGTGCTCAACCTGCTGTGGAAGGGCATCGCCCGCTATGCCGGCAAGCATGACGCACGCTACCTGATCGGCTGCAGTTCGCTCACTTCGCAGGACCCGGCCGAGGGTGCCGCCCTCTACCGGAGCTTCACCCGGAACCTGGCCCCGGAGCCGCTGCGCACCCGGCCGCTGCCGGCGGTGGAATGTCCGCTCGACCAGGTGAAGTCCCCGGCGCCCAAAGCGCCCAAGCTCCTTTCCGCCTACCTGATGATCGGTGCGAAGATCTGCGGCGCGCCGGCGATTGACCGCGAGTTCAAGACCATCGACTTCCTCACGCTGCTCGACCTGAAGACGCTGCCCGCCCGCGTGGCGGACCGGTTCCTCGGTTGACCGACGCCCGGGCGCGGATTAATCCTCTCCCCAGGAAACCGATCAGCCAATGACGGACACTGTGGGGATACATGACGAGGATGGTGGGGACTACTCCTTTCTGGAGCCCCTTGCCCAGGGCATAAAACGGCCACGGGTCGGCTTCTTCTATCAGCTGGGACTGCTCCTCGTGGCTCTGGCGATGGTGCTGCTGCCGC
>DNDP01000423.1:47855-48104 GCA_003484235.1 Verrucomicrobiales bacterium | reverse complement strand
GGCGATGGTGCTGCTGCCGCTGATTTATCTGGCGCTGATCTTCGCGGCCGGCTGGGCCACCTACCACCACGCGGTTCATCACTTCCAGCCGATCATGACGTGGGGCACCGCCAACTGGCGGGTGATGCTGATCAAGGTCTTCCTCTACGGCGCGCCGCTCGTCGTCGGCGTGATCATCGTCTTCTTCATGATCAAGCCCCTGCTGGCCCGGCGGCCGAAGGCGGCACAGCCGCTGGCGCTGAATCCGGG
>DNDP01000423.1:46487-47645 GCA_003484235.1 Verrucomicrobiales bacterium | reverse complement strand
TGAATCCGGGCGCCGAACCGGTGCTGTTCGCGTTCATCGAGGCGGTCTGCCGGGCGGTCAAGGCGCCCATGCCCCGACGCGTCGATCTGGACTGCCACCTCAATGCCGCGGCAGGGTTCCGCAAGGGCTTCCTCAGCTTTCTCGGCAGCGATCTCGTCCTGCTCATCGGCCTGCCGCTGGCCGGCAACCTCACCGTGGCCGAGCTGGCGGGCGTGCTAGCGCACGAGTTCGGCCACTTCTCGCAGGGCCTCGGCATGCGGGTCAGCTATCTCGTCCGGAGCGTGAACGGCTGGTTCGCCCGGGTGGTGTACGAGCGGGATGCATTCGATGTCAGCCTGCAGGAGGCCGCCGAACAGGCGGAGGGGATGGCGGAGTTGATCCTCTTCAACCTCGCCCGTCTCGGCGTCGGCTTCTCGCGCCTGATCCTTACCGGACTGATGTACCTCGGCCACGGCATCAGCTGCTTCATGTCGCGGCAGATGGAGTATCACGCCGACCTGCACGAGATCCGGCTTTGTGGCAGCGAGATTTTTGAAACCACGACGAACAAGTTCGCCACACTGAGCGAGGCGCTCCAGCGCACCTACAAGGAGATGCGCGTCCGCTGGAATTCCTCCCACATCCTGCCGGAAAGCCTGCCGGCGGCACTGCGGGTGACCCATGCAGAACTGCCCGTCGGAGTGGTGGACAAGATCCACTCCCGTCTGGGGCTGCAACGCAGCGGCATCTTCGCCACCCACCCGTCGCCCGGCGACCGCATTCGCCAGTCCCGCCGGGCTGCGGCCCCCGGCATTTTCCACGACGACCGTCCGGCGACAGTTCTCTTCCAGAACTTCGCCGTGGCGGCGCGACAGGTGACCATCCTCCACTACCGGGACGATCTGGGCATTCCGGTGCTGCCCGAGATGCTTGAGGCGGTCGAATCCGAGTCCGTGCAGGACAAGCCTTCGACCGGGAATCGCATTGAAGAACCCGATCCGTTTCTGGGGCTCGGTCCCCTGATCTTTCCCTTTGCCGAGAACGATGAGCCACCGACGGCGGACGTGGAGGATGCCGTGCGTGAAGCGCAGGACATCGGCGATCAGCTCGTCTCACTGGCAACGGAACTGGAACCGCTCACGCGCCAATACGGCGACACCCATGAACAGTGGACCCGCG
>DNDP01000423.1:40416-46314 GCA_003484235.1 Verrucomicrobiales bacterium | reverse complement strand
ACCCGCGCCGAAGCGCTGCGACGCCTGTCGGCTGCCGGTGTCTCCGCAATCTCCGACGGACCAGGCACTCCGGAAACGGCACAGGAAGTCCTCCAGGAACTGGCGCACTCGCTTCGCGAAGTGGCCGGAGCGATGCAACGCAGGTTCCAGCTTTGTGCCTTCATTGCCCGGACCCGGTGCGAACCCGAACAGGATCCACTCGCCCGGCTGTGGCCGCTCGCAAACGAGTTTGCCCGGTGGCGCAAGGCCTCCGACGAACTCGAGATCGCCCGCCGGATGCTGGAACTGGCGGGTGAGTTGCCCGAAGCCCGGGAGGCCATCGAACGGCAGATCGAGTCCATCGAGCGCCAGATCTCGCCGGTCGAATCCGGGGATATCGCCGCCACTCCCGCTACGCCGGGTCCGCGGCTGAAGTTCGCCCCGCGTGCCGCCCCGTCCGGCGGAACGAAACTGAAGGAACTGGAGAAGCGAATTCGCGGCTGGCATCACGACTACGCCCAAACGGCCGCCGCGATCTGGCGGATCGGTGACGGAGATTGAGCATCCCCACAGCCCTGCGGACCACCGGGGCTCCCAGCGCTTCCGTGTTTGCCGCCAAGCTTGCACCTGACCGGGCTTCCTCCCAACCTCCCTCGCGTCCGCGCGATGTCCAAGATGCTCAAATCCTCCGGTGCCATGAGCGCCGCCACGATGCTCAGTCGCGTGCTCGGCATGGTGCGGGAGATGGCCTACGCGCGGTTCATGGGCATCGGCATCATTGCCGACGCCTTCATCTTCGCCTTCATGGTGCCGAACCTGTTCCGCCGGCTGCTGGGCGAGGGCGCGCTCACCGCCGCGTTCATCCCGCTCTTCAAGGAGAAGGAGGTCAAGGAAGGCGAAGCGGAGATGTGGCGGGCGGCCAACGCCGTGATCTCCGGGCTGGTGATCGCCGCCTGCGCGCTGATCGGCCTGGTCATGCTCGGCATCTCCTTCTACCTGATGGCCGGCACGCCGACGGACTCCACGAAGCTGACGCTCGAACTGATGCGGTTCATGTTCCCGTACCTGCTGCTGGTCTGCGTCGCGGCGGTGTTCATGGGGATGCTCAACGCGCGCGGGCACTTCTTCATCCCCGCCATGGGGGCCACGATGCTCAACGTGGTGATGATCACCTTCACGCTGTGGATCGCTCCGCGCATGGGCGCCGAACTGGACACGCAGATCTTCGGCCTTGCGGTCGGCGTGCTGGTGGCCGGCCTCGCCCAGGTGCTGTTCCAGTGGCCGACCCTGCGCACCGAGGGCTTCCGCTGGCGGTGGGTCAGTCCGTTCGGCAACCCCACGGTGAAGACGGTCGTCGAGCGGATGATTCCCGGCACGCTGGGCGTTGCCGCCTTTCAGGTGAACGTGTTTCTCACGCAGGGCATCGCGCTGGTGTTCGGCGACTCCGTGCTGTCGGCGTTCAACTACGGCGTGCGCCTGATGGAGCTGCCCCAGGGCGTCTTCGGCATCGCGCTGGCCACGTTCCTTCTGCCCACGCTCTCGCAGCTGGCGGCGGAAAAGAAGTTTCCCGAGTTCCGCGCGACGCTGCGCGAGGGCATCGGTCATCTGGTGTTCGTGAACGGCCTCGCCGCGGTGCTGCTGGGCGTGCTGGCGGTGCCGATCGTGCGGCTGCTCTTCGAGGGCGGCAAGTTTACGGCCCTGAGCACCCAGAGCTCGGCCGGAGCGGTGCTCGGGCTGGCGCCGGGACTGATCGCGTTCTCCATGGTCAACATCCTGGCCCGCGCCTTCTACGCCACGGGCGACACGCGGACGCCGATGAAGATCAGCGTGCTGTGCCTGGTGCTGAATGTGTTTGTCTCGCTGGCGCTGATCTTTCCGCTGCGCGAGCTCGGGCTCGGCCTGGCGAACTCGATCACCGCCACCCTCAACGCGGGCCTGCTCGCCTTCGCCCTCCGCAAAAAGCTCGGCTCGCTCGATTGGGGAGAACTTCGCAGGCAGTCGTTGTCCACGTTGGGAACGCTGATGGTCGCAGGTGGAGTCGCCTGGGCCCTGGCCGGCTGGTGGTCGACCCGGTTTGGCAACACGACCAAATGGCTCTGTCTGGGAGAAGTCTTCGTTCCGGCCGTGGGCGCAGGCCTCATCTACTTTGCCCTTTCAATGTGGCTGAAGATTCCCGCCGCCCGGGAACTGTTCAAGCTGGCGTTTCGCCGCTGACCTCCGCCAGGTTGCCGCCGATCGAAATCCGACATGTCCCCCCGCACCACGGCCCTGCATCAGCTCATTGGCGCGGTGGTGCTGTCATCGCTGACGGCCTTGTTTGCGAAAATCATCCCCCTGCCGGTCACGCAGATCACGTTCTGGAGATCCGCCGTGGCAGCCCTGGCCCTGTGGCTCTTTCTGCTGGCCACCCGCGGAGTCATCCGGCTGGGAGACCGCCGCGAATACCTGTTCTTCCTCTCCTCCGGCACCCTGCTGGCGGTCCACTGGTTGACCTATTTTCACTCCATCCAGCTGAGCACCGTCGCCGTCGGCATCATCTCCCTCTACACCTACCCGATCATCACCATCATCCTGGAACCGCTTTTCGACCGGCAGCGGCACCGCATCTCCGACCTCGTCGTGGGTGCGATCGTGTTTGCCGGGGTGTTCCTGATGGCGCCGGAGTTCGAGCTGTCCAACGCCACCACGCGCGGGATCTGCTGGGGTGTCTCCAGCGCCGCCATCTATTCGGTGCGCAATCTGGTCCTCCGCCGGCACGTGAAGAAGTACCCGGCCACGACCGTGATGCTCTACCAGGTGATCGCCACCAGCATTGTCCTGCTGCCACTGATGGCAACCCGGTTCGAGATCTACGACGCAACGATCACCGGCAAGCTGGTCCTGCTGGGCGTGGTCTTCACGGCGATCCACCACACGCTCTTCGCGGCGGTGCTGAAACATTTCCCGGTCAAGACCGCCAGTGTGATTGCGTCGATCCAGCCGGCAGTTGCGGCGGTGTTCGCGTGGATGATCCTCGACGAAGTGCCCGGGCCACGCGTGATCGCGGGAGGCCTGCTGGTGATGGCCGCGGCGGCCTTCGAGACCGGCCGCAGCGTCCGCCGGTGAGCGCCGGCGCGCTTATGCGTCCGGCATGGTGCGGGGCGGCAGGCGTTTCACCACGCTCCAGCACACGCCGCCGAGCAGGTAGGCCCCACCGACGATCGGCAGCAGCGGCAGCCTGAACTTCACCGCGCCCAGACACCCCGCGAAGGCGCCTGCAAAGTAGGAGAATGAGATCGCCGCCGGCACGACGATGCCGTGGCGCGGCACCGGATGACCCCGCAACTTCATGCCGATCGCCGCCCCAAAGTCCGTCAACAGACCGGTGAGGTGCGTGGTCCGCAGGACGATCCCCCGGAAGCGGGTGGCCAGCGCGTTCTGGAGGCCGCAGGCAAACGCCGCCACCGTGATCGCTCCCCGGTCGCTGACCGGCATCAGCCAGTGGGTGCCCAGCAGCAGCGCGCCAATGAACAGAATCGTGCGGCCGTAGGGGCGGCTGAGTTCGAGATTGGACTGGTGGATCAGGAATCCGGCAGAAACCGCCCCGGCGATGAACCCGCCGGCGGCCAACCCCACCCGCTGGGCTTCCAGCAGCATTTCCGGCGAAGCCCGGACGATGTCGGCCGCGAGCTTGGAGATGTCACCAGTGAGATGGCTCACCGAGGTTCCAGTCTGGAGCAGGAAGACGACGTTCACGACCGACGCGCCCAGAGCGAGCAGGCAGCCACCAAGCAGAATGTGCGAATTGCGAAACATGAGCGACGACCCGGGCGGTTTCGGCCACCCCAGCCGCCGCATTCAGTCACGGGCGATCCCGGGAGGCAAGCGCCCTTCCGGAATCGCCGCTCCGCCCGGCACCGGCAAAGAAAAACGGCCGGGCGAAACCGCCCGGCCGTGAATGGTTGGACACCGTGACCTACACCACCTTGGTCAGGCCCGGGAGCGGAATTTCATACATCCCGTCGGGTCCGGGCAGCGACTTCGGCAGCGCATCCCAGGCGAGCTTGTCCGGGAAGTAGTTCACCTCGGACTTCAGGGCGTCCTCCATGGAGATTTCCTTGCCGGAGTACGTGGCCATGCGGCCGAGGAGCGCGCTCATGGTGCTCATGGCGCCGTTGTGGGCCTCGTTGAATTCGGTGTTGTTGCGGATCGCGGCAAAGAGGTTGTCGTGCTCCTGCTGGTAGGGATTGGGATCCCCCTGGCCGCGGTGGCGCCAGCGGTCGCCCTCGCCAAAGATCATGTGGCCGCTGATGTCGGCGCGGCCCCTGGTTCCGTGGGCGTGTTCGGAGACGCTGTTCCAGCACCCGACGATGTGGCGGCACTGCGAATACATGCGGCTCTCGTCGTCAAAGACGAACTCGACGGTGTGATGGTCGAAGATCTCGCCGTAGTCGCGGCCCTTGCGGACCTGCACGCCGCCCATGCCGTTGGCCTTGACGGGGTACTTGCCCTTGACCCAGTTGCCGACGTCGATGTTGTGGATGTGCTGCTCGTTGATGTGGTCGCCGCACAGCCAGACGAAGTAGTACCAGTTGCGCATCTGATACTCCATTTCGGTGATCTTCCGGCCGTACTGCTTTTCGAGATCGGCACGCGCACGGACCCACGGCGTGTTGCCGTTCCAATAAACGCGCAGCGCCGTGACGTCACCGATCGCGCCGTCATGGAGCCGCTTGATGGTCTCGAGATAGCCGGTCTGATGATGGCGCTGGAGGCCGATGCCGACCTTGAGCCCCTTCTTCTTGGACTCGTCCGCAGCGGCGAGGAACTTCCGGATGCCCGGGGCATCGGTGGCCACCGGCTTCTCGGCGAAAACATGCTTGCCCAGCTTGATGGCTTCCTCGAAGTGCTGCGGCCGGAAGCCGGGCGGCGTGGCGAGAATGACCACGTCGGCCAGGGCGATCGCCTGCTTGTAGCCGTCGAAGCCGACAAACTGCCGGTCCTCCGGCACATCGACGCGGGCTCCGTGCTTGTTCTTGAGGCCGTTCAAAGCGCCCTTCATGCGGTCCTCGAAGGCGTCCGCCACGGCCACAAGCTTCACCGGTCCGAGGCCATGGGTATTGAGCGCCTGGTCGGCGGCACCCGAGCCGCGGCCACCGCAGCCGATGAGGGCAATTTTCAGTTCGTCGCTCGCGGCGGCGTGGGCAAAGCGGTCGACGGCCAGCTGTGACACCGCGACGCCGGCCAGCGCGGCGCTCGAGGTCTTGAGAAAGCTTCGGCGATCAACAACGCTGTCTTGGGGGAGGGATTTTTCTTTCATATCAATCGGTTGGGTTGCAATGGCACCATTCGACGCCGGCGACGGGAAACCCCATTCAAGGCGAATTCAAGTGGACGGAGGGAAGTTGTCGAAAACGTCGCCCGCTGTCGATGCGGAAGACGGATTTCGCCCGAGAAATTGCGGGAGCGGTCCGTGGCCGGCGCCGGGATCACGGGCGCACGCTCCGTGCCTCCGGTGAAAGGGCTTTCGCGGAACGCGGATTCACACCATCATGCTGCAAACATGACCTTTCCCACGATTGCCCGATTCATGGCCGCCGCCCTTGGCGCCAGTCTGCCACTGGCGTCCGCGGTTCAGGCCGAGGACTGGCCCCGTTGGCGTGGGCCCCATCTGGATGGAATCTCGCGGGAGTCGGGTTGGTCACCCGATGCGCTCGAGGGCGAGCCGGTCATTCTCTGGCAGTCCCGGGTGGGCTTCGGCTTCGCCTCCTTCGCCGTTGCCGACGGCCGGGCATTCACCACTGGCAACACCGCCGACACCGACACGCTGTTCTGCTTCGACGCCGCCACCGGTGAGGAACGGTGGCAATACAGCTACGCCGAACCGCTGAACCCGCGCTACTACGATGGCGGCACCAGCGCCACCCCGACCGTGGACGG
>DNDP01000423.1:39948-40087 GCA_003484235.1 Verrucomicrobiales bacterium | reverse complement strand
ACTCCGGCAAAGTCCGCTGGAAGAAAAACATCGCCGAGGAGATCGGAGCCGAGCTGCCGGAGTGGGGATTCGCCGGTTCGCCGCTGGTCTACGGGGAACTGCTGATCCTCAATGTCGGCACGCACGGCACCGCGGTCGA
>DNDP01000423.1:29401-39585 GCA_003484235.1 Verrucomicrobiales bacterium | reverse complement strand
GATCCCATCTTCCACGGAGACCGTGTCTTCATTTCGTCCGGATACCGGGCGGGCGGCGCCCTGCTGGACCTTTCCAGCGGAGAACCCCGGCAGGTCTGGGCCAGCCAGAACATGCACAACCAGTTCAACAGCGCCGTGCTGATCGACGGCTTTCTCTACGGCATCACCGGCCAGAACGGAAAACCCGAGGCCGGCTTGGCGTGCGTGGAGTTCGCCACCGGCAAACTCCGGTGGAAGGAGGAGTCGGTGATGTTCGGTGCGCTCACGGCGGCGAACAACCACCTTATCGTCATCGGGGAGAAGGGCGAACTCGTCATCGCCGACGTCAACCCGGAGAGATTTGTGGCCCGCTCGCAGGCGCAGGTGCTGGGCGGCCGTTGCTGGACCGCGCCCGTTCTCGCCAACGGCCGCATCTATGTCCGCAACGCCAAGGGCGACGTGGTGTGCGTGGAGGCGCACAAGCAACCGTGACCGGCACCGGACAATCGTCCCGCGCCCTCTACTCTTCGGGCACCCGCATCTCGAATGGAGGAATCCGCGTCATTACGCGCCTTCCCGATCCGTCCACGCCGAAAAAGCTGCCTTCAGCCTTCCCCTGGTCGGATGCGAGGAGGTGAAAGCTGTTGTAGCTGAACTTCTGGCCGGGCTTCAACTTGGGAACCTTCCCCACCACGCCGTCGCCCTCCACGACCGTTGTTTCGCCGTCCCCCTCTGTCACCACCCACTTGCGGCCGCGAATCGTCACCGTCTCCTTGCTGTCGTTGTGGATCGAGATGAAGTAGACGAAGCAGTGTGATCGATCCCCCGCGCCCTGGGCTTCCGGAGCATGCACGACCCGGTCCACGGTGACACGCAGCCCCTTGAGGGGCGTGATCGCACTCTTGTCTGACATGCCGGCAGGCTAGGCAACGGCCGCGCGGCAGGCAAGTGCGGCGCCGGCTCGATCTGCTTACCACGCCCGTTCGATGGAGCGGCGCTGCCAGAGGAACTCGAACATGTTGCCCTCGTGCGGCTGGTCCCAGGAGATGGCCATCGTCGAAACGGGGCCGATGTTCAGCCGCTCGATCTCCGGGAACGCCATCAACTGCTCGATGAACGCCTCATCCTTGGTGATCGCGCTGACGGCCAGGCTGTAGCCTATCTTCTCCAGCATCTGGTCCTGCGGACATTCGACCACGCTCGCGTAGGGACAGAGGAACTCCTTGTTGGCCAGCGGATGATCGAACGATTCGCAGTGCACGATCGTCGGCCGCAGATAAATGCCGCCCTCGAACTCCACCTTGCGGGGACCACCGCGGTATTTGGCAGTCACATCCGTCGCGCCGGGGGTCTTGAGTCCCTCCTCGATCGAGCCGTCGATGAAGTCCGCCATCTTCGGATTGGCGAAACCGGAGAGCCGGGCGGCCTCGTCATCGGGTGCGGTCGGGGCGATCGGCCCGAGCTTCAACGCCAGCGCGTCGGCGATCTCGGCTCCGTACTTCGGCACGACGATGGCCGAGGCGTTGATGCACGAACGGCCGCCGTTGTCGGAGATCGAACCGGCGATGACGTCGATGTAGTTGCGCCACTCCTCGATGCAGTCATTGCCGATGATGATCTTGCTCCAGCCCGGTCCGTGGACCTGGACGGCCGGATTGTTCGCGTACTGGTCCGTCGTGCTCTTGTCGCCGAAGATCAAAGCGCGTCCGCAGGTCCGAAGTATCTCGCCTGCGCCCTCGTGGTCGGTCGGATAAAACCCGAACGCCTCGGCGGGCACCCCCGCGGCGATGAACGACTGGATCAGGCGGTAGGGTGTCCAGGGTTCCTCGCGCCCCGGCTTGATGACCACCGGCGTCTTCAGGGCGATGGCGGGGAGCCAGAGCGAATTCACCGCAGGCGAATTGCTGGGCATGACCAGCCCCAGGGCCTTGCCGGTCGGGAAGAAGGCGAGCTTGGTGCCGAACTGTTCGCCCATGCCCGAATCGAGAATCGCCAGATCGAGCCCGCGCGAGAGGCCGTTGAGGACCGTCTTCATGTGGGTCAGCGCGTAATGGATCTTGGTCATGTTGCGCTTCACCATGACGTGGGGCAGACCCGAGGTGAGGCTGAGGGTCTCAATGTATTGCTGTGCGGACTGCGTGTGACCCTGATCGCCGAGCGGAACGGTGCCGTTGAGGAAGAGTTCGCCGGCCTTGGCGCTGAGTTCGATCAACTTTGCGACGGTCAGCTGCTTCAACGCGGCGCGGGCCGTGTCGATCTTCCGCAGGTCCTTGCGGATGATCCCGGCATTGACGGTGGACACCTTGGCCATGACCTCGCCGGACCGGTGGTTCTTCACCTCGAGCTGGTCAAGGCTTTCATACGCGCGGCCGAGCCGCATGACGGGGATGTGGGGAATGTTCGACATGCGGTAGATCAGTAAACCCCTTCCACAATGTTCTTCTGCATCGCGCCGAACGGACGCACCTCCGCGACCCCGTCCCACGCGTAAGGGGCGCGCGGCTTGCGGCGGATCGCTTCATCACGCTCCAGGAAGCGCGGCATGAAGAACTCCTTCGTCAGCGTGGTCAACTCGACGCGGCCCCACTGATCGAAGTCGACCAGGTCGGTCGTCTTGTCCGGATTCACCACGCGGAGAATCGCCCGCGGCTGCGGTGCGTAGTAGGTGATCGAGAAGTTGTCCTCCTTCGTCAGCGGCACGCTGGCGGCCAGGCCCATCAGGGTGTTGCCGTAGGTGGGATAAAAGCCGATCCGGCCTTCCAGCACTTCCTCGACGATGAAGCGGGTGTACTGGGGGGCCATGGTGGTGCCGCCGCAGAACACGCCCCGCACGCCGGCGTCGTGGAGATCCACCTTTTCGGCGAGCGCCTCGAGCAGCTTGGGCGTGGTGAACAGGCCGGTGATCTTCCGGTTCTTCAGCAGGGTGACCGCCTGGTCGACGACGTGGTCCATGTACTGCCGGGCGATGTCGAACTGCTTGTTCGAGATCACCTTCTTCACGAACCGCGGATCAAGGTCCACGAAGTAGCACGAGCTGCCGCGGAAGTTGGCGAGGTGCTCGATCGCCAGCCGGAGCCGCCGGGGACCGGTCGGGCCGACCATCATCCAGGCACCGCCGCGGGGGAAATGGTCGTCGCTGATTTTGCCGCTGAACTCCTCGTAGTCGACCTTGTAGTCGTTCCACCCGATGCGCTGCTTGGGCATGCCGGTGGTGCCGCCCGTCTCAAAGATGTTGAACGGCTTTCCCTTGAACTGCGCGGGCACCCAGACTTCGGGCTGCTCGTCCCGAAGCGACTCGTCCTTGAAGTGCGGAAACTTCGCGATCAGATCGGCGAAGGTCTTCACCTCCTTGCGCGGATCGAAGCCGGCTCCTTTGGCCCAGTTCAGCCAGAACGGGCAGCCGGTCTGGGGATTGAAATGCCACTCGATCATTTCGGCCACGCGGGCGTCGAGCTCGGCCTGGGCCGCTTGAATCTTGGATGCGTCAACGGACATAGATTGGGTTGAATGAGAATTGGAGGGGCGGCGGGTCCCGGAAGCCATGCGCTCCGGGAACCGCGGGAAAGGTTCGCCTACTTCTTGAGCTCGACCGTCGGCGGCTGGTCCGCCGTCAGCGAGGCCCGGGCAGAGTCGTGGATCGCATACAGATGCGTCTGCGTGCCGACATACATTACGCCGTTGGCGATGATGGGCGTCGAGTAGATGGGCGAGCCCATGTTCGTCTCGCTGATCAGCTTCTTTTCCTTGGTCGCCGCCAGAACGACGAAGTCGCCGTCCTCGTCGCCGATGTAAACCTTGCCGTCCGCCACGAGGGTGGAACCCCACATGTGCGCCTTCATGTCGTGGGTCCAATGAAGCTTGCCAGTGTTGGCGTCGAGACAGTGGACGAAGCCGGAGAAATCGCCGACGAAAAGGAGGTCGGTCTCCGGATCGATCGAGACGGTGGAGATGCTCCGGTGTATGCCGCGGTATTCCCAGATGATCCCGCTGTCGCTGATGTCCCCCTCCTTGGTGGCATCCACGCAGATCAGCCGGCCGATGCCTTCGCCGTGTTCCGGATCCTGGCCGTGGGCGACATACACCCGGTTCTTGTAGAGCACCGGGGTGCTGTTGATCTCATTCGGGCCTTCGGCGTCGGGGTATTTGATTGGCTTGCCGTCCTTCTCCTTGTACTCGGGCGGATTGGAATCGACCTTCCAGGTCGTCTTCAGAAAGTCGATGCCCTCGTCCGCGTCGTGCTCGGGCTTGGCGCTGAAGGCATACAGCCAGCCGTCGCCGCCACCGTAGAAGACCATCGGCTTGCCGTTCACCATGCCGGCCGAAGGCGAGGACCACTGGCCGTGAAAGATGTTCTTGGAAATGCCCGCGTCATCCTCGCCCGCCAGCTCGCCGGTGTGCTTGTTCAAGGCGATGAAGCTGGGCGAAAGCGGCGCCGGGATGTTCACATGCGTCCAGTCCTGGCCGTTGGACGTGGAAACATAGACGAGATCGCCAATGATGACCGGCGAGCTGTTGGAGGCGTTGTGCGGGAAGACGCCCAGCTCGTTCATCATGTCGTAGACCCAGAGGATGTCGGCGTCCTTGGGCGTGATCTTCGCCGGGGTGTTGCCCGGACCGGCCACATATTGCGCCTCATCCTGCATGCCCTGGTTTCCGTCGGTCAGGCCGTTGAGGTCGACGCAGATGACCTCGCAGCGGCTGGTGACGAGGTAAACCCGGTTGCCCTCCACGCGGGGAGAGGAAAGAATGCCGAGGTTCTCCCAGTCGTTCACCTTGCCCGAAGTCAGCTTGGGCACGACCAGCTGCCAGAGGAAGTCGCCGGTCTTTTCATCAAAACAGTAGAGCACGCTGCGGTCGCCCTGGTGCTGCGGGTCGCGGGGCGATTCGTTGTTGGTGCCCACGAGGATCTTGCCCTGGGAAACCACCGGGTTGCCGTAGGTCTGCGAGCCAAGCTTGGCCACCCACTTCACGTTCTTGGTGGTGGACATGTCGATCTCCTCGGTGCCGCGCTTGTATTTGCCGGCCTCGAAGCGATCCGGCATGCCTTTCGCCGGCGAGTACATGTTCTTGGACTCGTTGCGACCCCACTGAGGCCAGTCCTCGGCGTTGGTCGCCACGGCCGACACGCCGATGAGGGCTGCGGCAGCAATGACACTGGTTCGATTTCTTGCGGATAAAGGCTTGTTCATAATCATGGTCAACACAGTGAACTGGTATCTCGTTTTCTCGGGTGGTCAATTCGGGGTGACGGATATGTTGTCGAGGTAGACCCGCATTTCCTGCGGCGAAAACCCAAACAGGCCGGGCGAACCTTCCGCGTGGGCGACCTTGTGCGGCACTTCAATGGTCCACGCCGCCGGTTCGGCCTCCTCCCGCAGCCACGCCTTGGCGCGCACCACGCCCGAACCGTCCGGCGCCACGTCCACGCGCGTCTTGAGGCGGTACCACTTCTTGGGCTGCACCGTAAAGGGCACCGACACCCGGATGCGTTCCAGGTTGGAATTCACCTCGAGCTGCTGGGCGTTGCCCTTGAGCACGATGACGTAACGCTGGTTGACCAGCCCGACTTCGGACATCTTGCGGCGGTTGCCGTCGGTCATGACGTCGGCCGCGATGGTGTAATTGCTCTGGGTGTCGTCGCCCAGGAAAACAGTCGCGCGCTGAAAGAGCTTGTTGTCGATCGTTTTGGCCAGCGCCTTGGTGCCATCGATCTCGTGGATCTCAAACTTGAACCGCGCACCGATCCAAGGCAGCGGCGGGTAGGCAAACTTCAGACCGGCGTTCAGGTGGTCGGCGGGATGCACTTCATCGATCTTGGCCCCCTCGAAGTTCTCCTCGTAGGGCAGGGCCGGCAGCACACGCCCACGGATCACGCCCGACAAGTTGCCCACCGTCGCCTTGAACGCGCCGGCCGACGGCTCCGCGTCGTGGGCGGCCACGAGCACTCCGCCGTTGTTGAACTCCGCGTCCATGCTTGCCCGCACGCGGGCGGTCGGCGGGATGTAGCCCGCCCACTGAACCCGGGCCGGATCCTTGTCCTGCTCAACAAGATAGCCGTTGGCATCCAGCTTCCGCACGGTGAAGGACTGGCTTTGCCCCGGCCGCAGCAGGACTTCCGGCGGGACGATCTGCAGCTGGGTGGCCGGTCCGGCCTTGGGCCACGTCACGGGCTTCGACGTCTGGGCCAGACCGGGGTTGTTGCCAGCCTTGCCGAAGCAGTAAAAATTGCGCGTGGTCTGCACGTAAATCTTGCCGTTGTAGACCGTCGGGCTGCCAAAGCAGCGGCCGTCCAGCGCGAGATGGGTGATGGCCTCGGCACCCGTGGCACCCGGTTTGAACACGTAGAAGGCCCCCTTGGTGCCGGCCTCCGCCTCGCCTTCCTGCTTGGAGCCGGGATCGTCCAGCATCGGCACGTAGAGATGGCCGTCGGCGTGCACGAGGCTGGCGTTGCGCTGTTCAATGCCGATCTTCTTTTTCCACGCGACCACGCCGGAGTTGGCGTCAATTGCGCAAAGGTCGCCCGTTTCGGCCACCGTGTAGAGGGTGTCTCCGACAAGAATTGGAGAACTCGTGAAGGCTGACAGTTCGTTGCGCCAAACCTCCACCTCCTTCATATCGAACACCACCGGCTCGCCGGGAGCGGACGGCGCAGGCAGCGACTTCGGGATTCGCACCGCGACCATCCGGCCGATCTCCGAGGTGTCCAGATTTTCGCTGCCGTGAATGGCGATCACCTTGTCGCCGTTGTGAATGATCGGCTGGGTGTTGACTCCGCCCTGCGTGATCTGAACCCGCCAGAGCGGAGTCCCGTCGCGGGCGTTGACGCAGACGATGCTGCCGTCGCCGGTGCCGCTGTACAGGACGCGCTTGCCGTTCCACCAGTCAAGCGTGGGCGGAGAATAGGAGCTGTCCTTGGGCCGTCCGCCCGGCGTTGAGAACCACACCAGTTCGCCGGTCTTCTTGTCGAAGGCATAGAAGCGGTCCGCGGCGGGGCCGTTGGCTCCCCAGTTCGCCGTGATGCCGTGGGTGATCACGAGGTCACCGTCGATCACCGGGGTCGTGGTGCGCCCATTGGGAAAGGTCATCCGCCCGTAGCGTTCCATCATCGAGAACTTCCACAGGATCTTTCCGTCACGGGAAAAGCAGGCGAGGATCCCCTGCGTGCCCTGCATGTAGACGTTGCCCGTCTCAGGATCCACGGTCGGGTTCGAGGTGGAATAGCGGGTGTAGATGATGTCGCTGAGGAAATCGTTGAAACGGTGTTCCCAAATCTTCCTGCCGGATTCCGCGTCGAAACAGGCAATCACCTCCTGCAAGTCGGGTCCGTCCCCCTGGAAACCGAGGATGTATGCCCGGCCGTCGGCGATCACCGCTGTGGATTGGCCGCCCAGGCCGATCTTCCACAACAGGGAGCCGGGCTCGAGCGACAGGCGGGTGGGCAGGCCCGTTTCCAGCGAAGTGCCGTTTTGCTGGGGGCCACGAAAGTGAAGCCAGCCGTCGACGGCTGCGGAAGAGGAAATGAGGCCGGCGGAAAGGGCGCCGGCGGCAAGGAACACAGGCAACATTCGTTTCATAAGCGGCTCGAGGCGGAGTCGGGCAAGGCCATTGAACGCCAACAGGCAAAGCGTTGACGTGAATTTGCTTCCCGAAAGTGCGGCCACTATTCTACACCTCTGGCCACTGCGCAACACAAAATAGTACTTACACGTAATAAGTGCCTCCCGCTCCCAAAGCCATGCCCGCCGCCAGCAAAAGCTCCGAAGCACAGACACCAATCGATTCCCCCGAGCGCCATCGGTTGCCGGTCCTGCTGCGTCGCGCGTGGTATGGCCTCAACCAGGCCTTTCGCCGCCGCATCCAGCACACGGGGCTCACTCCGGATCAGTTCACCGTGCTGCGCAATCTTCAGGAGGCGGGCGCCACAGGACTGAACCAGAGCCAGCTCACCGAACGGATGAGCAGCGACCCCAACACGATCGCCTCGCTCGTGGACCGCATGAACAAGGCGGGCGTCCTCGACCGCCAGCCGGACCCCAATGACCGCCGCGCCTACATCCTGCGGATCAACGCCATGGGCAGAAAGAAGTACGCCGAGGCCAGACGCATTGCGATCGATCTCCAGTCCTCAGTCATGGCTTCAGTGCCGGACGCCGAGCAGGCGCGCCTGCTGGAACAGCTGTCCACCGTGGCGGACGCCTGCTTCGAGGCGGCGGAGAAGTCCCCCCGCAAGTAGGATCAACCGCCGCGCGCCGCGTGTTCGAACAGCGCGCAGACAGCGCCTGCGGGATCCTGAATCACGCAGAATCGTCCCATCTCGCCCATGTCGCGCTCGGGTGCGACCACCTTCCCGCCCTTGGCCACACACTGGCGGATGCTTTCATCGAGATTCGCCACCGAAACGTAGATCAACCATTGGGAGGGCAGCGTCGCATTGGCTCCGCGCGCATGGCAGACGCCGGCCATCGTCCTGCCGCTCGAAGGCGTCATCATGTTGAAGTCGTTGTAGCCGCCCATGTCCACGGGTTCAGCCTTCCACCCGACCACCGCCTCGTAGAACTGGCGGACGTTCTCCGCGTCAGGCACGGTAAGATCGTACCAGGTGATGGATCCGGGCTCGGGTTTTGGGGTCTCACTCATTCGCTTTGGTGCAGGTTGTGGGTTCGTCGGTTGGTTCGGAAAGAATGACCCGATGTCCATTGGAATCCAGAACGGCAAACTCCCGCCGGCCGTAAGGAAATTCTTCGGGTCCCCATTCGATCGGGGTTAGCGACGCAAGTTTCGAGTGCAGAGCCAGCACCTCCGCAACTTGCAGCCAGATGGTGAAGTGTCCGGGAGGATGCCACCGATCCGCTTTGATCAACTGCAGCTGACAGTTGTCCCGGCAAAGAATAGCGAACTCGCTCAATTCAGGGTTTGGGTCCTCACTACGGAAGCCCAGCACGGACGAATAGTAGTCGACACTCCGCTGAAGATCGGCAACCGGCAAACGGGGAGCAATGCTCATCAACTTCGGCTCGGGACTGGAAGTGGCGGCCGGTGAGTTCGTTTGTGCGCGGGCCAAACTCATCCCGGTTTCCTACCACGAAGGCGTCGCCCGGGAACAGCTTCAATTCCGTCGGCCCAGACCTCTCCGCCGGATGCGCCGAATTGAGCGGGATCGGTGGCTCAAATAACTACTTCACCCTGCCAGACCGCTCGGGTGGCCAATAGCAGGTGATGATACGACCGATTATCTGGTCACGTGGAACAAACCCCCAAAACCGGCTGTCATTGCTATTGGTCGAGTTGTCACCCACCACGAAGTAGTGACCATCAGGCACCGTGACCTCAACGCCCTCCCCGATCATTGCACTGGAATCAGACCCGGGAGGATACCGGTATTCGATCAACCCCAGCATGTTCTCGATGCTTGCGGGCTCCCCGTTCACCAACAGGACGCCATCGCTGATTTTAACCCGCTCTCCCGGAAGCCCGGCCACGCGCTTCACGAAAAGCTGG
Source organism: Verrucomicrobiales bacterium (assembly GCA_003484235.1). GTDB lineage: Bacteria > Verrucomicrobiota > Verrucomicrobiia > Limisphaerales > RI-55 > RI-55. Next base: position 30,108 of record DNDP01000423.1, on the reverse strand, counting down.
TCCAACGGCAGAAGGCCTTTCGTGCGAAACACCGCCAATTCACCGCGAACCGGATCCCGCCACAGATAGGAAGCGCCCTCCATAATCAGGTAATCACCCGGATCGATGGCAGGTGACATGGATGCAGCAGGCGCCGCCAACGGCCGAACCAAGTTGAAACCTCGCAGAAGCAGACAAACGAGCAGAGTGATTCCCATCACCAACACAAACCATCGAACCCAGCGCGGCACGGCAGCGTTCGTCTTGACAGCAGGGAGGGCGGGAGGGCGAACCGGTTTTGCTTCCACGCCACAATCAGAACCAGTCGTTGCACCCACGGCAAGGCGGATTCGTGCGTAACAAAAACCCGTCTAAATTCCAGTTCCCCGCTGTGAATCACCCTGCTACAACGTCGCCATGCCTACCGCACATGAAGTGGACTACCGGATCTTCGGCGATGACATGCAGTTCGTCGAAGTGGAACTTGACCCCCAGGAAGCAGCGGTCGCCGAAGCCGGCGGCATGATGTACATGGACGACGGAATCGAGATGGAAACGATCTTTGGCGACGGTTCCCAGAAATCGAGCGGGTTCATGGGCGCGCTACTGGGCGCCGGCAAGCGCCTGCTCACCGGCGAGTCGCTCTTCATGACCGTTTTCCAGAACCAGGGTCAGGGCAAGAAGCGCGTGGCCTTCGGTGCGCCTTACCCCGGCAAGATCGTGCCGGT
>DNDP01000423.1:22999-29141 GCA_003484235.1 Verrucomicrobiales bacterium | reverse complement strand
GCCATCAGCATCGCCTTCAACAAGAAGATCGGCGCCGGCCTGTTCGGCGGCGAAGGCTTCATCATGCAGCGGCTCAACGGCGATGGCTGGGCCTTCCTGCATGCCGGCGGAACCATCTACGAACGGACACTCCAGCCCGGGGAACTCGTCCGGGTCGATACCGGCTGCATCGTCGCCTTTGCGCCGACGGTGAACTACGACATCCAGTACGTCGGCAAGATCAAGTCGGCGTTGTTCGGCGGGGAAGGGCTCTTCTTCGCGACCCTCCGGGGACCCGGCCGTGTCTGGCTGCAATCGCTGCCGCTCAGCCGGTTGGCCGACCGGATCGTGAAAGCCGCGCCCAGCGCCGGTGGCAGCCGCAAGGGTGAAGGCTCCATCCTCGGCGGTATCGGTGGCCTGCTGGATGGGGACAACTGAGATCGGGTGCGCCCCGGTCGCAGTTCAGCTCTACATCTCCGGCGACTCGTCCCGCTTCTGCGACTTCATCACCTGCTTCTTCACGACCTCGACGTTCTTGGTCAGCTCGAACAGCGCCTTGATGATCTCTCCGTGCGCTGCGGGGTCGTTCAGCTTCGGAGAAAGCTGGTGCAGGCTGGTGACCTTGGACGCGATGTCGCGGCAATGCGACATGATCTGGTCGATGGCTTCTTTCTTTTCCATGGGGCACGAGCGGGAAGGTTCGCGGCGGGAGGCAACCGCGCGCTCCCGTCCGGCACCCACCTTCCCACCGGCGACCGGCCGTCAGCAAGCCGATCTTCCCCCGGTCGCGGCCAGCAGCTCGCCTTTTGACTCCGGGTCGGCCCCTGCCTAGTCTCGCCGCCGATGTCCGACACGCTGGTCGTCAACGAAATCTACCTGAGCCTGCAGGGCGAAAGCACCTTCGCCGGGTTGCCGTGCATTTTCATCCGGCTGACCGCCTGCAACCTGCGCTGTTCTTACTGCGACACGGCCTATGCGTTCACCGAAGGCGGCAAGCGGTCGCTGGACGAGATTCTCGGTGAAGTCCAGCGCCTCGCCCAGCCGTTCAGCAATCAGAAATCCCAAATCGGAAATCACAAATGCCCGCTGGTCGAATTGACCGGCGGCGAACCTCTCCTCCAACCCAATGTGCATCCGCTGATGACCCGGCTCTGTAACGGCGGATTCACCGTGCTCATCGAGACCAGCGGCGCCCATGACATCTCGAAGATCGACCCGCGCGTCCGCCGCATCATGGACCTGAAATGTCCTTCGAGCGGCGAGGTGGAACGGAATCGTTGGGAAAACCTCGGCGCACTGAAGGAGACGGACGAGGTGAAGTTCGTAATTGGCACGGTCCAGGACTACGAATGGGCAAAGAGAATTCTGGCCGAACACGAGCTGGCGGATCGCTGTCCGATCCTGTTCTCCTGGGTGGCGCCGCTTGAGCCGCATCAGCAGGACAAGTCGTTGAAGCCGGTACCGGCCGGCCAGACACCGATCAGCAGGAAGGAGCTGGTCGAACGGATCGTGGCGGACGCCCTGCCCGTGCGTTTCCAGCTGCAGATGCACAAGATCATCTGGCCACCGGATCAACGGGGCGTGTGATCCAAGTTCAGGACTTTTCAAACCCATCGACGAAGCCTAGATTGCCGTCATGAGCACTGTGCAGGAAATCGAGAAAGCGCTGCCCCGCCTCACGCGGGAGGAAATGGAGCATGTGCGCGAGCTGATTGACGAGCAATTGGAGGCACAGCTGGAACTTGCCGACGACGTGGTCGCCAGGATCGAGCAGTCCAAGGCAGAGATCGCGGCCGGCGAGGTTACGACGCGGCAGCCCTAGCGATCCCATGGCCGCCGCCCTGCAAGTCTGGTCGGCCACCTATTCCCGGGCGTTTGACGATCTTCCGGCGCCAGCACAGCAGGCGGTTCAAAGAGCCGTGGACAACATGGGCAGTCGCCTCACCGACTTTCCTCATCAGCGTCTTAAAGGGAGAAGCGAATCACGGCTCCGAGTGGGCAACTACCGGGTCATCTACGAATACGATGTTCAGGCAGGACGCATCTATCTGCATTACGTGGGCCATCGACGAGACATCTATCGGCGCTGACGTGGTTCAGTACGCCCATGGTCCCGTTTCAACTTTGGCCTCCAATGGTTCTATAGCTTGAACAGGTCATTCGGCAAAACCCTCCGCGCCCTCGAGCGCGGCATCGAGTCAGGTCTGCACCTTGGGGCGCAGGTCGCCGTGCTCCAGCATGGGATCACGCTGCTGCACATGGCCGTCGGAGAGAACCAGCCGGGCGAGCCGCTGACGACCGACCACCTCATGCCCTGGCTGTCCTCGGGCAAACCGTTGACCGCGGTGGCCGTGCTCCAATTGGTCGAGCAAGGCCAACTGGCCCTCGATTTGCCCGTGGCGGACCTCATCCCGGAATTCGCCAGCGGGGGCAAGGAGGCGATCACCGTGTGGCACCTCCTGACCCACACCGGCGGTTTTCGCGAGGCCGACAAGGTGCCGGAACATTTCACCTGGGAGGAAGCCGTTGCCCGCGTCTGCGCATCGCCGTTGGAGCCCGGCTGGGTGCCGGGCGCGAAGGCCGCCTACCACGTCACCGGCTCGTGGTTCGTGCTCGGCGAACTGATCCGGCGCGTGACCGGCGCCGCCCCGGACGAGCACGTGCGCAAGGAAGTCTGCGCCCGCGCCGGCATGAAGAACTCGTGGCTGGCGGTGCCCGAGTCGGAGGACGACCGCTACAAGTTTGGTATGATGCATCTCACGCACGAGACCCCGCCCGCGCCGCATCCATTCCTCAATCGCGACCGCAGCCGCCGACTTTGCCGGCCCGGCAGCAGCCTGCGCGGGCCCGCGCGTGACCTGGCCCATTTCTACGCGCGGCTGATCGAGTCCGACGCGCCCACCGACCGGCGACTGCTGTCGCCTTCAATGTTTGACCGGTTCGTCACCCGCCAGCGTGACGGGATGTTCGACCATACTTTCCAGCATGTGATGGATTGGGGGCTTGGCGTGATCATCAATTCGGCGCGGCACGGTCGGAGCACGGTGCCCTACGGTTTCGGGCTGCACGCAGGCGACCGCGCGTTTGGCCATGGCGGCATGCAGAGCTCGTGCGGCTTTGCCGATCCGGAGCATGGTCTGGCGGTCGCGTGGGTCTGCAACGGCATGCCGGGCGAACTGAAGCACCAGCTTCGAGCGCGCGAGCTGAACACGGCGATCTACGAGGACCTCGGGCTCAGGGGAAGCACATGTTGATCGCCTTCAACAAACCCTACGGCGTGCTCTCGCAGTTCACGCCCGATGGTTCGCCCAACCGCACTCTGGCGGAGTATCAGTTCCCCTCGGGGGTGTATCCGATCGGCCGGCTGGACGCCGACAGCGAAGGGCTGCTGCTGCTGAGCGACGAGGCCTCGTTGAACGAACGCCTGCTTCATCCCCGCCATGCGCATCACCGAACTTACTGGGTGCAGGTGGAACGCATCCCCTCGGCGGACGCGCTGGATCGGCTGGCGCGCGGACTGGTCATTCAAGGAAAGAAGACGCTGCCCTGCCGCGCCCGGCGGCTTGACCCGCAGCCGGTCGTGCCACCGCGCGATCCGCCCATCCGCGTGCGCCAGACCGTGCCCGACTGCTGGCTGGAATTGGAACTGACCGAGGGCCGAAATCGTCAGGTCCGCCGTATGACCGCCGCGATCGGACATCCGACCCTGCGGTTGATGCGGGTGCGGATTGGCGCCTTCGAACTGGGCAGCCTGCCCGCCGGTGAATGGCGGGAGCTTGGTCCGGATGAACGCCGGCTGGTGCTCGCTTGAACTTGCGGAGGCCCGTCAGAAGAGGCTGACCGGATCGATGTCCACGGTGGCGGTGACGCCGTCGGGCAGTTTGAGGTGCTGCAGCAATCCGCTCAGGCGCCGGCTGAGCGAGCCCATGTGCCGGGTGCGGAGCATGAGCTGGTGACGGTAGAAGGTCTCCGCCCGGGCCAGGGGCGCCGGTGCCGGTCCGGCGATCACCAAGTCCTCCAGTTCCTTGAGCATCGGCTCCATTTCCTTCCGCAGATGCTCGGCGAGGAAGGCGACCTTCTCCTCGTTGCGCCCCTTCAAGGTGATCATCGCGATGCGGCTGACCGGCGGATATTTCAGCTGCTGTCGGAACTCGAGCTCCTGCTCGTAGAAACCGACAAAGTCATGCCGTCGGGCGTATTGGATGGCCGGGTGAAACGGGGTGAACGACTGCACGAACACCTCGCCCTCGATGTCGCCCCGCCCCGAGCGTCCGGCCACCTGCGTCAGCAGCTGGAAGGTCCGTTCACCGGCGCGGAAGTCCGGCAGGTGCAGGCTCAGGTCGGCATAGATGATGCCCACCAGGGTCACGTTGGGAAAGTGGAGCCCCTTGGCGATCATCTGCGTGCCGATCAGGATGTCGATCTTCCCGACCCGGAACTCGGTGAGGATGCGCCGGTAATCCTCCTTCCGCTTGAGCGTGTCGGAGTCCATGCGGGAAACGTTTGCCTGCGGGAAGCCCTGTTTCAGCGCGTCCTCGACCTTTTCGGTGCCCAGCCCGGCGAAGCGGATCTCGCGCGAACCGCATTTCACCTCCGGACACTTCGCCGGTGCCGGCGAGTCATAGCCGCAGATGTGGCACTTCAGCTTCTGCTCACGCCGATGAAAGGTGAGCGCGACGCTGCAGTTGGGGCATTCGGCAACGAAGCCGCACGCCGGACACTGCATCGAGGTGGCATAGCCGCGGCGGTTGAGAAAAAGGATGGTCTGCTCCTTTCGCTCGAGCCGCTGGAGGATGGCCTCCCGAAGCTGCACCGAGAAGATGGGTGAGCCCTTCTGTCGCCGCGTTTCCTGGCGCATGTCCACCACGCGCACGACCGGCATCCGGGCGTCGTCCGCACGGTGCGGCAACTCCAGCAGCCGATATTTGCCGGCCACTGCGTTGTGATAGCTCTCCATCGACGGCGTGGCCGAGCCGAGCACGACCACCGCCCCTTCGCGCTGCCCCCGCAGCACCGCGAGATCGCGGGCGTGGTAGCGCGGGGCTTCCTCCTGCTTGTAGGAGTGCTCGTGCTCCTCATCGACGATGATGAGCCCCAGCGGGTCGACCGGCGCGAAGATCGCCGACCGCGCGCCGATCACGATCCGGGCGCGCCCCTGCCGGATCTTGTGCCATTCGTCGTGCTTTTCACCGGCGGACAGGTGGCTGTGCAGCACCGCCACGAGCGTGCGGCCGGGCCCCGAGCTGAACCGCGCCTTGAAACGCTCCACGGTCTGGGGGGTCAGCGAGATTTCCGGCACCAGGACGATCGCCCCCCGGCCGAGTTCCAGGCAACGGGCAATGGCCTGCAGATAGACCTCGGTCTTGCCGCTCCCCGTCACGCCGTGCAGCAGGAACGTGTGGGCGCCACGGCCGCCACTTCCGGCCGCGCCTGCGTCAGCGGACGGGCCTTCGCCGAGCGCCGCGAGAACTGCCGCCAGCGCCCCGGCCTGCTCGGCGTTCAGCGCGAGGGGCTGGGTCGGCAGGATCTGTTCGTTGGCGTAGGGATCGCGGTCGATGGTCTGTTCGGAAATCACGACCATGCCCTTGTCCTCCAGCCGGCGGATGGTGTCCGGCGTCGTCTCGCCCAACCGCACCAGCTCCGCCATCGGCAGCTCGCGCCATTCCTCGATGATGTTCCAGACGTACTCCTGCTTCTTGGTCAGCTTGGGCACCTCCTCCGCCGGGGTCAACGCACGGACATGCAGACGCTTCTTCCAGCTTTCCTTCTCCCGCCGGACGGACTCGGGCAGCACGCTCTTCAAGGCAATCTCGAGCGGACAGCAGTAGTAGTCGGCGATCCAGCGTGCCAGCTCGAGGATCTTGGGCGTGACGAGGCTTCTCCCGCCGATCACGCGGATCACGGTCTTCAGGTTGGTGTGGGGCGAATCATCGGCGACTTCGGTGACGACTCCCAGCACCTGCCGGTGGCCGAACGGCACCTTGACCCGCGTGCCGACATCGACCAGGTCGCGCAGTTCCTCCGGAACGAGGTAATCAAACTCCCGGCGCAGGGCGATCTCGAGGGTGACACGCGCAATCATGAACGCGGCCAGCGTCCGGAGTCGCCCTCCCCAAGTCAAGAAACGTGCCCCGGCGGGTGGGCAGCCACGGCAGCGCCGCCT
>DNDP01000423.1:9953-22751 GCA_003484235.1 Verrucomicrobiales bacterium | reverse complement strand
TCGTTTCCAAGTCATCACTCGACGGGATGGCGTACCGGCGACAGAATGCCCGCGTGCGGAGCCGAATGTTTCTCATCCTGGTGGCGATCCTCACGGTGGACGTGCTGTTGGGCCTGGCGCTTTACCTGCACTGGCGCAACCACCTCTTTGACGCCGACATCCGGGCCGCGGCGGCGCGTTACCAGGTGGAACCCGAGCTGGTGCGGGCTGTGGTGTGGACGGAAAGCCGGTTCAACTCCCGCGCCCGCGGCCGGGCGGGCGAGCTCGGCCTCATGCAGATCCGCGACCTTGCCGCCGAGGAGTGGGCGGTGGCGGAAGGCATCGAGCCCTTCGACCATTCGATGTGCCTCGATTCCCGGACCAACACGCTCGCGGGCACGTGGTATCTGGCCAAACTGATCTCCCGCTACCCCCACACGGACGACCCGATCGTCTACGCACTGGCCGACTACAACGCGGGGCGGACCCATGTTCTACGCTGGGCCAAGGGCTCGGCGGCGACCAACAGCCAGGCTTTCCTTGAGACGATGACCTATCCTGGAACGCGAAAGTACATCCGGACCATTCTGGAAAGGTATCGCGACTGAAACGGTCCGGAGGGAACACGTCCACCGGTTGGCGCCCGGTCAGTTGAGCACCTGAACCACTGCCGCTGCGGTGGCAGTGGAGCAAATCGCTGTGGATCAAGTTGGACCATCTTGGGGTCGGAACGGTTTCCCGAACGGAACGGCGAAACCAATTGGGAGAGCGGGAACATCCGCAACCTGCCGTCCCGGATCCGGCCGCGCCCGAAGTGACGATCCCCGGCGTAACGGACGTCATCTGGCCGGTGCGCAGGTGGAACTTCGTCACGACTTTTCAATGCCTGTCTTGGAACGGGTCATTTGCCCCGAATCCGGCAGCATTCAGGGAGCATTTCCAGCCAGTCGTTGACCGGCAGTTCGTCCGTGCCTGCGATTCCGAATGTGCCGGCTGCCACCGGCTTTCGGCGTTGGCACGGCTCTGGCTAAACTGTACACAATGGTAAAACCCTGTTTGGAACCGAAGTCGTCCTCCGCTCCGCGCGGCTCCTTCATCATTCGCCAGGCCGGACCCGAAGATGCCGCCCAGTGGCTGGAGCTGGTTCGTGTCAATCTGGGAGACAACTACCCCGCGCGCGAAGTTTACGATCTTCGCTGGATCGCCGCCCAGCTGGATGCGCACTGCGGTGAAGAAACCTGGGTGGCGGAGTACGGCGGCAGAATTCTCGCCAGCGCGTCGTTCCTGCGGCCGGCGGACGCCAACAACAATCCGGTTTCGAACATCGGCCGCAACCTGAACCGGGAGGAGGCGTATTTCTGCGGCGCCGCCGAGGCGCTGATCTGCGAGGTCACCCAACAGGCCCAGCACCTCAATCAGATGGCGGTGGTCCGCGTGCCCGCGACCGACAGCCGGCAGCAGCTGATCTACGAGAAGATGGGTTACGTGTGCGTGGGCTATCAGCCGTGCAAGCACATTCTCCGGTCCCGTCAGGGCATCCTCTTCTACGTTCGCCCGGCCGCACCGGTTCTCGGCACGCGCATGCCGCTGTCCGAGTCGTTGCCCCAGATCAGCGAGCTGGCCACGCGGGTTCTCAGCAACCTAAACATCCCCACGCCGATCTCCGTTCGCGACGGCGCCACCGGCTACCCGCTCCAGACGGAACTCGACGTTCAGCAGGCCACCGCGGAGGATTTCGAGGTCTGGCGCGCCCAGGCACAGCTCAACAACCCTCCGGCCGAAGTTTCTTCCGGGTTCAACCGGAACCTCGGACTGCTCCGCATCGAGAATCCGGATGCGCCCGTCCAGTTCCTGCTGGGATTGCTGAACTCACAGATCGTCTGCGGCATGTCCTACATCTTCGATCCGCACGACAAGTGCGTCCGCGTCCTGGAGTGTTTCACGACGAACGACTATTCACTCGGGCATCTGCTCAACCACCTGACCAAGCTCTCGGCAAACAGCCTGAGCGCGGCCTACATCGAGATCGACGTGCTGATGAGCGCCCCCCGGCTGCTCAAGACGGCCGAGCAGCTGGGCTTCGTCCCGGTCGCCTACCTGCCGGCGTTCTTCCTCCACAACGACCACCATCACGACGTGGTGAAGATGGTGAAGCTGAACCTCGTTTACAACGTGGAGAGCCAGGGGATGACCGCCGGCGCCTCCGCCACGATCAAGATCGTCGACCAGAACCTGCAGGACCAGAAAGTCGGCATAGCCGTCATCAATCTGCTGCGCTCGCTGCCCCTCTTCGAGGGTCTGGGCGATGGTGAACTTCGCAAGGTGGCCCGGCTCTTCAAGCAGAAGCTCTATCAGCCGGGCGAAGTGGTCTTCAAGAAGGCGGATCCGGGCAGCGAGGCCTACATCGTGATGCGCGGCCAGGTGGACATCTGTCTCGAGGAATCCCCCCGGCCGATCGCCACAGTTTCAAACGGTCAGATCTTCGGCGAGCTTGCCTTCCTGGACGGCTCACCCCGGGCGGCGAGGGCGGTCTCCAAACAGCCGAGCATCATCCTGGTGATGGAGCGGCCATCCTTCACGCAACTGGTCCAACGCGAGCCCCATCTCGGCCTTGTGGTCGTCCGCAACCTCGCCGAGGACCTTTCCAACAAGCTCCGCCGGACCAACGTCGCCCACTCGGCCGCCATCCGCTGAGTCCTAGCCCAGCTTCCAGTCAACCGGCACGGTGATCCGCTGGTTGAACCGGTTGGTGAAAAAGAGCTGCCGGTGGCGGGCGCCGTACTCGTGCACCAGCTTCGTGATCTTCACGTCGTAGCAGCAGTACTCGGCGATCTCCATCAGCTTGCCCTCCCGGAACCAGCGGATCGCCTGCAGCCCTTCGGCCGTCTTTTCAATCCCCAGCGTGGCCGTCGCCACGGAATCGAGCGAGAGCCGGTGGTTCAGGGTCTTCTGCAGGTCGACCATGAGATCCAGCGTCGGCACCTGCTCGGGATCGAAGAACGGGTTGTGGCCGGCCAGCACTTCGTAGTCGAACCGCTGATGGTTGAATCCCACCACCAGGTCGGCCCGCCGCAACTCCTCGATCAGATCGTTGACCTCCTTCTCGCCGTAGATGTGGTAGCCGCCCCGCGCCGTGCTGTAGGTAACCCCCACGCTCATCCGCATGTCACGGATGTTGTTCCATCCGCCCACTTCCTCTGCGGATTTCTGGGTCTCCAGGTCGAAATAGACGATGTTCCTCATCGACGTGGTTGGTTCGTTCCCGGCGGACGGGATGCTGGGCGATCAGGGCAGGTCATTGCATCAAGAGGTAACAAGTCCCGCCGACCGGGCGGCGGCGGGCCTCATGTCAGCTGAGGCCCAAGGCTATGCAGTCAACAGCCACACCGCCAGCGCCAAAAACCGTCCGGACACTTGATTCCCTGAAAATCCTGCCGATAAGGCTATATGGCAGTCTCTCCAACTTTGGGATTAATCCACTCGATGGACGAGGGTCCCGACAACGACCCCGCAATGCTCGGAATGCGCACGGTGTCCTTGATCCAGAAGGCCATTGAGGCAAAAAAGGCAACCAATCTGGCGCAAATCATCGATCTGATCAGAGAGGTCAGCGGCAAGTTTGAGACCATCCCCGTTCAATCGCTTGGGGAGGTGGTTGGCCGCGAGCTGCACACCATGTCACGCGTGATCAGCATGGCTCACTCCATCGGCTACAATCCGGAAGGGATTGAGATCAGCAACATCAATGAGGCGATTCACGTCATCGGCTTCAACAAGATCCGCAATCTCGCCATTTCCCTGATGCTCGCGCAGCGGGCATCGAAGGACAACCAGAACGAAAGCCGTGTGGCTGCGGCCCGGGCGCTGACCGAGGCCCTCCTCGCCCAGGCGCTGCGTGCCAGGCAGGGTCGGGCTGACTCCGAGGAGGCCTTCGTCTGTGCCGCCCTGCGCAATTACGGGCACCTGATGCTGGCCAGCCTGCTGCCCACGGAATATCGGCAGGCGTTGACGGAGTCCTGCAGGCGCGGTGACATGAACGCGGTCTTCCGAAAACGATTCGGGCATACCCCCCGCGAACTGAGCGTGGCCCTTTTGAAACTGTGCCGCATGCCGCGCAACGTGATGCAAAGCCTGCGTGAAGTCTCCGAGGTTGAACGGATGCAGGAGGGACTTCCGCCGGAGAACGAACTGCCGGTGGTGGCAGGCTTTGCCGAGGAGTTGTGCAGGCTGGTGGACACACCTTTCAAGGACGCCGGCAAGTTTACGGCTCGGGCCATGGAAATCATTCAATCCTATGGCGTCCATGTGAGCCTGACCGAGGACGAGTTGTTCGAAATCATGGGAGAGGTCACCGATTCATTGAGGGTGTTCGGCGCAATGGAAAAGGGAAATGTGCTGAGCTGCCCGCTGCTCCGGCGGCTTGAAACGCTGGCCGCACGCGAGAATCCCGAGGAGTCCGCGACCCCGGTCTCCAACGCCGGCAGCAGGTTGGACGAGGATGGCGATACGGATCTGGATGCCGGCCCAACAAGCGGAGCTCGCGATCCCCTTGCGGTTGGAATCGCAACCCTGATGGAACTCGCGGGAGATCACAATGCGCCCCGGGAAGCTGCCCACGATTGTGCCCTTCGCGCGATTCACGAGGGCCTGGCTCTGGATCAGACGCTGGTATTCGTTCGGGACGGCATGTCAGGCAAGTACCTTGCCTGGCGGGGCATGGGTGACTTCATCAACATGCTGCGCGGCGAACTGTTGCTGGACGTGGCGGTCAGGGATGTCTTCAGCGTCTGCCTGAAGCGGGGCGAGGATGTGCTCATCCAGAATCCGGCGGATCCTAAAATCCAGGCATTCATTCCTGACTGGCTGAAACCGGCGGCCGGCGGGCAGCCGATGATCCTGCTCCCCGTTCGCGATGCACATGGCACGGTCGCGGTCTTCTGCGGACTGCGCGCCGATTCATCCAAGTTCGTGGTCAGCTCCCGCCAGACTCAACAATTGCGGGCCCTGCGTCAGCGCCTTGCCGAGATCGAGATGCGCCTTGGCCAGAAGCCGCAAACTGCGGATGCGCCATCAGTCGGCTGAACGAATCCTCCGTCAGCGGTCTTTGGCAGTAAAAGGGTTCCAGCAGTGGTTCTGCACTCGTGGAAGCTCGCGCCCGTTTGAGCCAGTCATTCCCCAGAGGTTCATCGATCAGGAGGGGTGAATTGCTGGCGATGGTCGTCTCTTCCTTTTCACCGGTTGCGTGTCCCACCCCCACGTGGAACCCGGCCAACAACAGGGTGGCCCGCAACAACGTCGACCGCGAATAGGTCGGCAGGGCACACGGGCGTCCGGGATCGAGATGTCGGAACAATCCCTGAAACAGGGGCAGGGTCCACATGGCGGGGTTCCTGGCGGGCGAGTACGCGTCAAACAGCACCGCATGGGGCGCGGGCTCGCAGGCCAGCTCTGAACCGGACATCAGCGTCGGAAAATCCCCGAGTCGAAGTTCCCAACTGATCTGCCGCCTCCCATCTGAAAAGACGATCGAGCGCTCCTGGATGAGCCGGTTCACTTCACTTTCCAGACCGGCAAAGTAGCCCAATTGATCCGCGTGCTGAACCGCGAAGCAGAGAGGTTCCAGTGTATGATCGAAGCTGACAATCCGCAGGGACGGCCCCGCTTCCCGAGTACGGTCCAGAACCGAAAGCACATTGGCCCCCCCGCCCAGCCCGACGTCCCAGATCACGAACTCGCCGGGCTCGTCCCGCATCCTTTGGGCCAGCTTCAACTGCCTGATGTAAAGAGCCTCGGCCTCCGCAGCCGGGCCTACCACCGGGTGGAATGTCTCACCTTCCCGCACCGATCGGATACTCGTAATCCCATTGGCCAAGCGGACGATCTGGTAGTTTGATACCGGCATGCACGGAGCAAATCGCATCCCACGGCGCCCGTCGAGCCACGAACCCATTTCGGAACCGGATTCCAAAACCCTGCATAAGCGCCTGATTTTGACCTGACTGCGGGGATAAAACGGTTTGACTTGAAAACTTGCGTGAAGATAATCACGCGCAAATCACCTGCCTATGGCCAGACTAGTTGTACTCACCGAAGGTTTTACTGGGCGCACCTACGAGTTGAAGGTGGACAGGACGACTGTCGGCCGCGTGGAAGACAATGCATTCCAAATTCCGGAAGCATCCGTCTCATCCCATCACTGCGAAATTCTGCTCCGCGGCGACCAGGTGATTGTCAAGGATCTCGACTCCACGAACGGCACCTACATCAATGGCCAGAAGGTCAGCGAAAGCCCTCTGCAGTCGGGCCAGATCCTCCGCCTCGGGCAGCTGGAAATGCGTCTCGAGACCGGTGAAGCCAAGGAAGCGAGCAAGAAGCAGGATCGCACGATGGTCGTGCCGGCCGGCGTCAAGTTGAACGATCTCGACTCGGGCACGCGCGTGGATGTCCTCGGCACCAATCCCGCCTTCGCGAAAAAATCCAACAAGGTGAACACGATCACCATCACGGTCGGCATCATCCTCGGGACGATCATTCTGGTGTTCCTCGCGATCGCATTCCTCCAGACACAGAGCCGGTAGCCGGTCAACGTCGGCATCCCCTTCCTTTCCTCCTGCCGCACCTCCCGCGGCAACGCTGCTTCGGACAGCCCAACCCTTCAGGATTCCTTCAGCCACTTCGCGACATCGACGGCCGCGTAGGTGATCAGGATGTCCGCGCCGGCGCGGCGCATCGCCAGCAGCGATTCCAACGTCACGGCGCGCTCGTCGATCCAGCTCTTCGCGGCGGCCGCCTTGATCATCGCGTGCTCGCCGCTCACCGCATACACCGCCGTCGGCAGGCGAAACGTCTGTTTCACCCGTTGCACGATGTCGAGGCAGGCGAGGCCCGGCTTCACCATCACCAGGTCGGCGCCTTCCTCGATGTCGAGCGCGACTTCCCGCAACGCCTCGTCGCCGTTGGCCGGGTCCATCTGATAACTGCGGCGATCGCCGAACTTCGGCGCCGAGTCCGCCGCCTCGCGAAACGGACCGTAAAACGCCGAGGCGAACTTCGCCGCGTAGGACATGATCGGCGTGTCGGCAAATCCCTCCTCGTCCAGCGTCCAGCGGATGGCCGCCACGCGGCCGTCCATCATGTCGCTCGGCGCGACGATGTCCGCGCCCGCCTCGGCATGGCTGAGCGCCGTGCGGGCGAGGAGCTTGAGCGTGGGATCATTTGCAACCGTCTTGCCGTGCGCCCCGTCGTGAAGCAATCCGCAGTGACCGTGGCTGGTGTATTCGCAAAGGCAGACGTCGGTGATGACGAGCAACCCGGGCAACTCCTTCTTCAGCGCGCGGACCGCCTGCTGGACGATGCCGGTCTTCGCGTAGGCGCCCTTGCCGGCGGCGTCCTTCTTCGCGGGCAGGCCAAAGAGCAACACCGCATTGACGCCGGCCGATTGCGCGGCGGCGGCTTCCTTGAGCAGTTCGTCGACCGACAGCTGAAACACGCCGGGCATCGCGCCGACGGCCTGGCGGACCTTGCGACCCGGGCGCACGAACAATGGCAGGACGAGCTGGTCCGGATGCAGCCGGGTCTCGCGCACGAGCCGGCGCAACGCGGGCGACTGACGCAGACGACGCGGGCGGGCGACGGGAAAGGCGGCGGGCGCGGGCCAGTTCATGGCGGCGAGTGTATTGAGAAGGGCGGACGAGCAAAGGCGATTCTTGGTGCCGCCTCTTTCCCGCTTTGCTTGGCGGCGGGGACGGCTACACTGCCGCCCATGGCTTCACGGAAGCTCAAGATCGCCGGCTGGGTTTTGCTCGGCGTGTTGCTGGCAGGCATCGGCATCGGCGTTGTCATGCCCAAAATCGTCCTTTTCAGCCTGCCGGAGGGCGAGGTCCGGCAGCTCGACACCCCGGCGGTCATCCAGAAGATCCAGGGCATCTCCCAGTTGGTGACGGTGAAGTACGTGATCGAAAAGGTCATTGTGCTGGAGGACGCCAAATGGTACGGCGAAAGCCGGGTGTTGCTGGTCGCCCACGGCATCGCCAAGGCGGGCATCGACCTCAGCCGGATGCAGCCGGCCGATGTGACCATCGAGGGGAAAAGCCTCCGTGTCTTCCTGCCGCCGGCCCAGATCACCGACTGTTACCTGGACGACCACAAGACGCACGTGATCGAACGCACCACCGGCATGCTGCGGCTGTTTGACAAGGATCTGGAACAGAATGCACGGCGCGCAGCCGTGGATGACATCCGCCGCGCGGCCCGGCTGAACGGCATCATCAAGGACGCCGAGGAGCGGGCGAAGCTGCAGCTGGAGGCGCTGTTTCTCCAGCTGGGATTTGAGCAGGTGGAGGTCGTGACACACAGCGGCGTCGGCGGTTCGCTGCAATAACCGCGCGGCCTATTCCGCGGAGGGCGCCTCCGGCGCGGAGCCGGCCGCGGCCTCTCCTTCCGGCCCTTCCCCTTCCTCCTCCCCGTTCTCCACGATCACCCGGGCGATCGCCTGCAGCTTGTCGCCTTCATCGAGGTCCACCAGCCGCACACCCATGGTGTTTCGGCCGGCCTCGCGGATCTCCGCGACCCGTGTGCGCACCATCTGCCCGCCCGACGAGATCAGCATTATTTCATCCTCATCCTTGACGCTGAGCGCGCCTACGATCTCGCCGGTCTTGTCGCCGGTCTTCATCGTGATGATGCCCTTGCCGCCGCGCGACTGGACGCGGTACTCGTCAAACGGCGTGCGCTTCCCGATGCCGTTCTCGCCCGCCACCAGCAGGGTGCCGTCACCGCTGACCACCGCCGCAGCCACCACCGCATCGCCCGTCTCGAGGTTGATGCCGCGCACACCGGTCGCCGGCCGGCCCATGGTGCGCACATCGTCCTCGTGGAAACGGATGCTCATGCCGTTGCGGGTGATCAACACCACGTCGTCGGTGCCGGAGGTGAACTTGACCTCGATCAGCGTGTCCCCCTCGTTGATGCCGATGGCGATGATGCCGCCTTTCCGGACGTTCGCGAAATCCGCCAGCGCGGTCTTCTTGACCGTGCCGTCGCGGGTGGCGAAGAAGAGGTTCCCCTTCTGCTCCCAGGTGATGTCCTCCTTCTGCCCGTTCTGCAGGGCCACGATGCGGATGAGGGCGGCGACCTTCTCGTCGGGGCGGAGTTCGAGCAGGTTGGCGATGCTGCGTCCCTTGGAGGTGCGGCCCATGTCGGGCACTTCGTGGACCCGTTCCACGTAAACACGGCCGGAATTCGTGAAGAACATCAGGTAGTCGTGGGTGCTCGCCGTGAACAGGTGTTCAATGAAATCACTGTCCTGGCCCTCGACAACCGAGGACTCGCGGGTGGCCATGCCGATGACCCCCTTGCCGCCGCGGCGCTGTGCCCGGTACTCGCTGACGTTGGTCCGCTTGATCAGCCCGGCGTGAGTCAGCGTGATGATCACGCCTTCATTGGCAATCAGGTCCTCGATCGCCATCTCCCCCTCGTCCGGCGCCAGTTCGGTCAGCCGGGGAGTCGCGTGCTTCGCCCTGATGGCCCGCAGCTCGTCCTTGATGATCTGCAGCACGCGCGACTCGCGTGCAAGGATGTCCAGCAGATCCTTGATCTTCTCGATCAGCTCGCCGTACTCCTTGCGCACCTTGTCGATCTCCAGCCCGGTCAACTGGTAGAGCCGAAGCTCCAGGATCGCGTTGGCCTGGGCCTCGCTGAATTCGTAGCGGCCGTTGTTCAGCCGTGCCTCGCTGCGGATGAGGATGCCCAGCTTCTCGACCTGCTCGCGGCTGTATTCGTACGCCAGCAGCTTGACCCGGGCTTCCTCCCGGTTGGCGGAACTGCGGATGATCCGGATGAACTCGTCGAGATTCGACAGGGCGATGAGATAGCCCTCGAGCACCTCGGCGCGCTCCTCGGCCTTCCGCAGTTCAAAACGGGTCCGCCGCAAGATCACCTCCCGGCGGTGCTCGATGTAGCAGTTGATGAGTTCCTTCAGGTTGAGCACCTTGGGGCGGCCGTGGTCGATCGCCAGTATGTTGGCCGAGAAGGTGGTTTCCAGCTGGCTGTACTTGAAGAGGTTGTTGATCACCACCTGCGGGATGGCGTCCCGCTTGAGCTCGATGACGATCCGGGTCTTCTCGTCGGACTCGTTCCTCATCGCCGAGATGTCGGTGATGATCTTCTCGTTGACCAGCTGGGCGATCCGCTCCTCGAGCGCCGCGCGGTTCACATTGAAGGGAATCTCCGTGATGATGAGCTGTTCACGGCCGCTCTTCATCGTCTCCACCTCCACCCGGCCACGCAGCCTCACGCTGCCCCGGCCGGTCTCGAAGTACTGGCGGATGCCCACCAGCCCGCGGACGACGCCACCGGTGGGGAAATCCGGCCCCTTGATGAACTGCGCCAGCTCTGGGATGGAGATGGACGGGTTGTCGATCTGGGCACAGATGCCGTCGATAACCTCGCCCAGGTTATGCGGCGGAATGTTCGTGGCCATACCGACGGCAATGCCGGTGCCACCGTTGACGAGCAGGTTGGGAAAGGCGGCCGGGAAGACCGTCGGCTCCGTGCGCGTGTCGTCGTAATTCGGCGCAAAGTCGACCGTGTCCTTCTCCATGTCGTGCATCAACGCCGCGCCGAGGTGCGTGAGCCGCGCCTCGGTGTACCGCATCGACGCCGCCGGATCGTTCTCGATCGAGCCGAAATTGCCCCGGCCGTCCACCAGGGTGTCCCGCATCGCCCAAGGCTGCGCCATGTGCACCAGCGTGGGGTAGATGGCCTGGTCGCCGTGCGGATGGTAGTTGCCCATGGTCTCGCCGACGATCTTCGCGCACTTGAGCGTCTTGCGGCCGGGCTGGAGGTTCAGTTCGCCCATGGCGTACAGGATGCGCCGCTGGCTCGGCTTCAGACCGTCGCGGACGTCGGGCAGGGCTCGCGAGATGATCACCGACATCGAATAGTCGAGGAACGAGGCCTTGATCTCGTCGGCGACGTTGATCCGCTGGATCTTCTCGTCGGGAGCGTAGAGGGAACCGCCACTGGGCGGGGACTGATCGTTATCGTCTGGCATGGTTCAAATTCAATGGCTGTTCAATCCGCCGACTCGGGCGGATACACCGGCAACCCCAGCCGGCCGGCCGCTTCACGCATCCGTCGATCCGTGGTCAGCAGGGGAAACTGCTGGCAAAGGTCTGCACTGGCCACGTGGATGGCATCCAGCGTCCGCAGCGCGACCGCCGGATGACACCGCCCCAGGATGTGATTGGCTTTGTTGAGGGTGACGCGATTCAAAGGCACCATCGTGATCGTGCCGCGATTTACCAGCGTTTGAAAACGCTCGGTCCCACGCTCGCGCAGGGCGGGCGGAATCTTGCCCTCCCGTTCCTTGGCGAGCAGTGCCGAGTACACTTCCGTCCAGGCCAGTTCGGAAGTATGCAACAAGCGCCCCGCGCAGAACTGGGAAAACATCACGCTGTCGGGCTCGGGCGACAGCAGCTTCACAAGAATGCAGGAATCCAGATACATTGTGAACTACCACCCCCGCCCGTCCCGATCAGCGCGGACCAGCTCTTCGGAGAACGGCCCTTCTGTCTGTGTTGGCACCGATTCAAGGAGGTCCCAGGCCGGCTCAAATCCAAGCCGTTCCGGAGCGGCCTCAACCGGCCGCAGCACGGCTTTGGGCTTGCCATCCGACGTGATGGTCACCGGTGTTCCCGCAGCCACCAACTCCAGCAGCGCCGAAAGCTTCGCCTTGGCCGCCCGCACCGGCACGGTCAATCCCAGCCCAGGGAGCGCCACCGCCTCCTTGAGCATCAATGCCCCGGAGTCTGCCGGTGGGTAAACCAGCCCCGATTTCTTTGCCTTTTTCGTCTTCACAGCTAGAATGTAGTCACACGAGACCACATAGGTCAACTCCCATTCTTAGACATCGAGATTCCGCACATTCAACGCGTTGTCCTCAATGAACTGCCGACGCGGCTCCACTTCGTCACCCATCAGCCGCGTGAACATTTCTTCCGCCTCGACGGCATCGGAAAGTTCCACCCGCAGCAGCTTCCGGTTGGCCGGGTTCATGGTCGTCTCGAACAGTTCCTTGGCGTCCATCTCGCCCAGCCCCTTGAACCGGGTGATCTGGATGCCCTTGCGGCCCACCGATTTCACGCTGGCGAGAATCTCGGGGATGGAGAACAGCGGCAACACTGTGGCGCGCTCGCCTTCGCCCTCGATCAGCTCGAACAGCGGTTTGTCCTGCGCGGCATAGTGCTCGACGTTCAAGCCGCGATCGCTGAGCTGGTTCAGGAGCTCGGCGATCGCCTTGCTTTCGTGATGCAGATCGGCGCCGATGGCCCGCCGTGTCGGGCCTTCGCGCCGGCGCAACTCCGTCTCCGTGCCGAACAGGTCGGGGTTGGCCGCCTGAAAGGCCTCCAGTTCATCGCCGGTGTTGAAATAGTGCACCGTTTCCTCGTTGCCTTCGCGGACTTTTACCAGGTGGGCCGGGAAGTCCCCGGTCGCCCCACGCTTTTCGATGTATTCGGAAAAATCTCCGCCCTGCCGCTTGATGTAGGTCGCGTGCTTGTCCAGCGTCTCGAGCAGGCCAAGAATCTCGGCCAGCTGCTCGCGCGGAATGATCTGGCCGTCCGCGATGTTCTTCAACCGCACCTCCTCCGTGCCGATCTGGAGCAGGATCTTGTTCAGCTGAAAATCGTCGTCAACATAGTCCGTCCGCTTCTTCCGGGTGATGGAATAGAGCGGCGGCTGGGCGATGTAAACGTAGCCCTGTTTGATCAGCTGCGGCATCTGGCGGTAGAAGAAGGTCAGCAGCAGCGTGCGGATGTG
>DNDP01000423.1:7011-9701 GCA_003484235.1 Verrucomicrobiales bacterium | reverse complement strand
TCATGATGATGATCTTGTGGTAACGCAGCTTCTCGAGGTTGAACGCACCTTCGCCCTCGCCGTCACCGATGCCGGTCCCGCATGCGGTGATCATGGTCCGGATTTCATTGTTCTGCAGCACCTTGTCCAGACGCGCCTTCTCGACGTTGATCAGCTTGCCGCGGATCGGGAGGATCGCCTGAAACTTGCGGTCCCGCCCCTGCTTGGCCGAGCCGCCGGCCGAATCACCCTCGACGATGTAGAGCTCGGTGTTCCTCGGATCTCGGTCGGAGCAGTCCGCCAGCTTGCCGGGCAACCCCCCGCCAGTCAGTGCGGTCTTACGCACGGCCTCCCGGGCCTTCCGGGCCGCCTCACGGGCGCGGGCAGCGTTCAGGCCCTTGTCCACGATCTTTCGGGCAAGCGAAGGATTCGCGTCGAAGTACTCCATGAGCCCTTCGTAGCTGATCGACCCGACGATGCCGTCCACCTCGGGGGAAATGAGCTTCACCTTGGTCTGGGATTCGAACTTGGGATCGCTGTGTTTTACCGAGATGACCGCCGTGAGCCCTTCGCGCACGTCGTCACCGGTGATCTGAGGATCCTTCTCCTTCAAAAGGCTGTTGGACTTGGCGTACTGGTTGATGGCGCGGGTCAGGGCGCTGCGGAACCCGGACAGGTGCGTGCCCCCGTCCGGATTGTGGATGGTGTTCGTGTAGCAGAGCACCTGGTCGTTGTAGCTGTCGTTGTACTGCAGCACGACTTCGACGTGGACCTCGACCTCCTTGTCCGGCGTCTCCACCCTCGTCTGCTTGTGAAAGCTGATGGTCTCCGGATGCAGCACCGCCTTGCTTTTGTTGAGCTGTTTGACGAACTCGTCGACGCCGTCCTTGTAGTAGTAGCGCTCCGGCTGGGCCTCCGGATTGCGTTCATCCTGAAAGACGATCTCCAGCCCGGAGTTCAGGAAGGCCAGCTCCCGCAAACGCTGCGAAATCCGTTCCGCCTTGAACTCCGTCGTCTCGCGGAAAATCTCCGGGTCCGGACGAAACGTGATGAGCGTACCGGTCCCCGCCGCCTTGCCGACCACCTCCAGCTTCTTGGTCGTCTTGCCGCGCGAAAACTCCATGCGATGGACCTTGCCTTCGCGGCTGACTTCAACCTCGAACCACTCGGACACGGCATTGACGCACTTGGCGCCGACGCCGTGCGTGCCGCCGGAGAACTTGTAGCCGCCCTGGCCGTATTTGCCGCCCGAATGCAGGGTGGTCAGCACCATCTCCACCCCCGGCAGTCCGTACTTCGGGTGCACATCCACCGGAATGCCCCGGCCGTCATCGCGGATCGAGATGGAGCCATCGACGTGGATGTTCACATCGATGCGGTGACAATGACCGGCCAAGTGCTCGTCCACCGAGTTGTCCAACACTTCGGAAACACAGTGATGCAGCGCCCGTTCATCGGTTCCGCCGATGTACATGCCCGGCTTTTTGCGGACAGCCTCCAAACCTTCGAGTTTGCCCAGCTGATTGGAGTCGTACTGGCCCTTGATGGGGGTGTTTTTGGAGGCGTCTATCGCCGTGATTTCTTCGATCGGCTGATCCATAAAATGATAAAGGGACGCCCCGTTCAGGACGCCCTACAGGAGTGCCGAAGATACTAGGAAAACCACCCCCTCCACTCAACAGCTAATTCTACAAAAAGCCCCCTCCAGAAAGGGCTCCCGGACCCCGGTTCCCCGCGACATATCAACCGGTTTGCGCGCGGGCCCGTATCTGCCGCAGCAACCCCTTTGCGCGGCTGATCCACACCCGGTCCTTGCGTTTCTGAAAGTCCGGCGAGTGCTCCTCATCGGCGAGGGTCTCCTCCAAGATGTGGCGCGCCTTCTCGATCTCATCGCGCTGCACCAGCAGTTCCGCCAGCTGGACGCGGGCCCGCGGGTAGGAGTGGTTCTGCAGCACCCTTTCCCACAGCTGGATGGCGGAATCCATCGAGCCCAGTTTCATGTGGGTCTCCGCCAGCGCCATGATGGTGTGCCCGTAGTCATGCTTGGGATCATGCTTGGCCACCGACTCCAGGAGCTGCAGCGCCTCCTGCGCCTTGCCCTGCCGCAGCAGGCACTGGCCCAGGTGCGCGCGAATGTCGGGATCCTGCCCGTCCCGTTCGAGCGCGGCACGGTATGAAGTCTCCGCCTTGTCCAGCTTGCCCTGCTGGAAATAGATGTCGGCCAGCTGCAGATGATGCTGCGCATTGTCGAGGTGGTGAATCTTCGCCTCCAGCTCCCGGATGCGGCGCCGGTCGAACGTCCCCGGCAGCTCGAATCCCGACAGGGAAGGACCCGAGGCGTACTGCCGGTAAACCAGGAAGTAGTAGAGGATCGCCGACAGCCCCCAGCTCTGCCACACGAACAGCGCCAGCCCGATGAAGATCGCCCAGATCCATTCCTGGCGCCGGATCGCGTCCACCAGCATCCAGAACTGGAAGACATACATGGCCAGCAGCAGAATCGCGGTGATCGAACTCATGAAACTGCGCCGGACGTTACGCATTCGGTTCGACAGCGGCAATCCCTACTTCCGCTCGGGCGCCTTGGAACCCCACCCGGCCCGCTTTAAGTCCACGCGGCAGGCTTCCGCAACGGCGTCCGCCGGACTACGTTGCCCCGATGCGACTTCACCGCGAACTCCGACGGGCCTACACTCTGATGCGCCGTCACC
>DNDP01000423.1:641-6754 GCA_003484235.1 Verrucomicrobiales bacterium | reverse complement strand
CCCAGAACACCGCGTGGACGAACGTTGAGAAAGCCATCGCCAACCTGAAGCGCGAGCGGGTGCTGGAACCCCGCACTCTGTATGCGCTGCCGGAACGAAGGCTCGCCGAACTTCTCAGGCCGGCCGGCTACTTCAACATCAAGGCCCGTCGGCTGCGAAACTTCCTCAGCGTCCTGGTCACGGAGTTTGACGCATCACTCGAATGCATGCTTGCCGGCGAAACGGAGGCGGTGCGGGAACGACTGCTGGCCATCAACGGCATCGGCCGCGAAACCGCCGACAGCATCCTCCTCTACGCCGGCACCCACCACAGCTTCGTCATCGACGCCTACACCAAACGCATCTTCGAGCGGCACGGCTGGTGGCAGGCCGTCAGGCGGGGAAGACGTGCATCCCGGAAAAATGAGAGGGCAGCTTCCGATGCGAAGGGCAACACCCCGGAGACATATGAGTCTCTGAAGGCCCTGTGCGAGTCCGCACTCAGTCACGAACCCGCTGCGGAGAGGCTCGACTACTGGCGCGATTACCATGCGCAACTGGTCATGATCGGCAAGGCGTGCTGCCGACCTCGCAAGGCCCTTTGCGACTCGTGTCCTTTGCAAACCCTGCTGCCCGGGCGGCCGCGTTGAACCTCGGCTCCGCTCCCTGCCGGTGGTCCGAATGGCACGCGGCTCTCCGGACCGCAGGGTCTTCCGGCAAAAATTTCACTAACACCCCCCTCAACCTTTCGGTAGGGTCCCCCGCTCGTTTGGTTCCGCGATCCGTTGAAGTCATGACTCCGAAATTGTTTTCCGAACTCGGCCTTTCACCCGAACTGCTGAAGGCCATCGACAAGCTGGGCTTCGAACAGGCCTCGCCCATCCAGGCCGAGGCGATCCCCGTGCTGCTCTCCGGCAAGGACATCGTCGGTCAATCCCAGACCGGCTCCGGCAAGACCGCGGCCTTTGCGGTGCCGGCCATCGAACGGACCGATCCCCACGTCAAGGCGGTGCAGGTGCTGGTGCTCTGCCCGACGCGCGAGCTGGCGGTGCAGGTCTCCGAGGAGGTCCACAAGCTGGCGTTCTTCAAGCGCGGCATCATTTCCCTGCCGATCTACGGCGGCCAGTCCTACGAACGGCAGTTCTACGGTCTCAAGCAGGGTGCGCAGATCGTCATCGGGACGCCCGGCCGGGTGATGGACCATCTCGACCGCGGCAGCCTCCGGCTCGATCAGCTGAAGATGATCATCCTCGACGAGGCGGACGTGATGCTCGACATGGGCTTCCGCGAGGACATCGAGAAGATCCTGCTGGGCGTGCCGGCCGAGCGGCAGACGGTCTTCTTCTCGGCCACCATGCCGCGCCCGATCAAGCTGCTGATCGAGAAGTTCGCCCGCGAGCCGGTGAACGTGCAGATCGAGCAGAAGTCCCTCACCGTGCCGACCGTCGAGCAGGTCTATTACGAGGTGGACCGCCGGTTCAAGGTCGAGCTGCTGACGCGGCTCATCGACATCCACGACCTCAAGCTGGGCATCATCTTCTGCAACACCAAGCGGATGGTGGACGAACTTGTCGAACAGCTCGAGGCGCAGGGCTACCTGGCCGACCGGCTGCACGGCGACATGAACCAGGCCCAGCGCGACCGCGTGATGAACCGCTTCCGCAAGTCGGGGCTCGAGTTCCTCGTCGCCACCGACGTCGCCGCCCGCGGGATCGACGTGGACGACGTGCAGGTGGTGTTCAACTATGACCTGCCGTATGACGTGGAGGATTACGTGCACCGCATCGGCCGCACCGGCCGTGCTGGCCGCAGTGGCCGGGCCATCTCGTTCGTCTCCGGCCGTGAGCTCTTCCAGATCCGCAACATCGAGCGCTACACCAACACGCGGGTTCACCGCGGCAGGGTGCCGACCCTCGAGGAGGTGGACGAGGCGCGGAGCAACTTCGTCGTGAACAAGGTTCGGGAAACGTTGCAGGCCGGGAAATACCCGCGGCGCGACCACATGGTGGAACGCCTGCTGGAGGAGGGCTTCACCTCGACCGACATCGCCTCCGCGCTGCTGCACCTGCTGCAGGAGGGCGACGAAGCCCCCGCCAGCGGCAAGGTGCCGGCAGACCGCCCCGGAATTGGCAGTC
This sequence comes from Verrucomicrobiales bacterium, assembly GCA_003484235.1. GTDB lineage: Bacteria > Verrucomicrobiota > Verrucomicrobiia > Limisphaerales > RI-55 > RI-55. The sequence continues at coordinate 4,640 of DNDP01000423.1, read as the reverse complement.
CGTCGGGCGAACGAGCGGCTCCCCGCGAGCGCGGATTCGAGCGCGAACGGCCGGCTCCGAGGGAACCACGCGGCTACGACCGCGACCGCGGCGGCTACGAGCGGGGACCGGAACGCCGTGGTGGATTCGACCGTGACTATCCACGTGATGTCCGCAGTCCGCGACCCGACGACCGCTTCGACCGAGGCCCGCGCGATGACCGGCGCGCCGAGCGTCCTGAGTTCCGCAAACCGATTGAACGGCCGTTGCGTCCCGTGAAACCACCGGCACCACCCGCCGCCAAGCCCGTCAAATCCCATGCGCCGGCCGGCACTCCGGCCAGCACGCAGGACACTTCCAGCGGCTCCCCTGCTTCACCACCCACTCCCACTCCCGTTCCGACTCCTGTTCGCCCGTCCAAGCCAACCGTTCCCAGCAGTCCGGAGGTCACGGCTCCGGCGCCGACACCAGCTCAGGGCCCGGCTCCAACACCCGCGAAAAAGCCGAAGCATGCCAAGCCAGAGGGCCTGACGCGCCTGCACATGAACGCCGGCGTCACGGCCGGGTTGGCGGACACGGATGTCGTCAACGCGATCATGGGCGAGACCGGACTGCCCGCCAAGGTGGTCGGCAAGGTGGACCTGCGTGAGAAGCACCTCTTCGTCGAAGTGTCCGCCGAGCACGCCAACGCCATTGTCGCCAAGCTGAACCGTTCCGGCATCGGCGGCCGCAAGGTGAAGGTGAAGCTCGCCTGAACGGCCGACAACATCAGGACCTCCCGCCTTGAATTCCGCACCGGTGACTGTAGTCATTGGGCATGGATTCGCGTTCCCTCCTCATGGTTTGCGTGGCGGGCCTCATCGCAGGCACCGGCGCAGCGGCAGCCGCCGACGGGCTGAAGGCGACGTTCCCCGTCCCCCCCGGTTTCCGGGCTGAAGCTTTCGCGACGGAACCGATGTTTGCCAACCCGGTCGCCATCAGTGTCGATGCCGATGGAAGCGTGTATGTCACCGAGACGCGACGGAGGAAGGCCAACGCCCTCGACATCCGCCAGAATCCCGACTGGCTGAACCACGACCTCTCCTTCACGAACGTCGCCATGAAGGAAGCCTTCTATCGGGATCGGCTTTCTCCTGAGAACAGCGCGCAGAACCGGCGGCGGGTGGACGACCTGAACGGCGACGGTTCCCACGACTGGCGCGATCTCACGGTCCTGTCCGAGGCCATCCACAGGCTTCGCGACACGGATGGTGACGGACGCGCGGACCGGTCGACGGTGTTTGCCGAGGGCTTCAACACGATCGTCACCGATGTTGCCGCCGGAGTGCTGGCCCGGGGACGCGACGTTTATGCCACCATCGCGCCTGACTTGTGGAAACTGACCGATACCGACGGGGACGGGCAGGCCGATCAACGCCGGTCACTCGCCGCCGGGTTCGCGGTGCACATCGCCTACGCCGGCCACAACATGCACGGACCCACGATGGGCCCGGATGGCCGCATCTACTGGTCGATTGCCGACATCGGTTCGAACCATCACCCGCACGAGGGGGCGATCTTCCGCATCGATCCCGGCGGCGAAAACTTCGAGGTGTTCGCCCGCGGCCTGCGGAACCCGCACGAGTTCGTGTTCAATGAACTGGGCGACCTGTTCACCGCGGACAACGACAGCGACAACGGCGATCGCGAGCGCTGGCTGCACATCGTGGAAGGCGCCGATTACGGCTGGCGCAACTCATGGCAATACCAGATCGGCAAGATGTGGGGCGCCAACGAAGACACCTACCCGCTGTGGAATGAAGAGCGGCTCTGGCACCTGTGGTTCCCCGAACAGGCGGCGTGGATCCTGCCGCCGGCGGCGCACGTCGGACCGGGTCCCTGCGGGATGAAGTTCTATCCGGGCGGCGCGCTGGACGAAGCGTTTGGCGGCCGCATCCTGCTGGCGGAGTTCACGGGTGCGGCCGGCAGCTCGACCGTGAACGTCTTCACGCTCGCGCAGAACGGCGCCACCTACGACGTCGCCGACGACCGGAAGTTTCTGACCTCGATCGTGGCCACGGGGCTGGACTTCGCGCCGGACGGCGGCGCGCTGTTCGTCGCCGACTGGGCCGGCGGCTGGGACCTGAACAACCAGGGCCGCGTATGGAAACTGTTCAGCGCGGCTTCGGAAACGGATCCGCGCACGCTGGCCGCGCGCGAACTGTTGACCGCCGGCTTTTCCCATCGGCCGGAAGCCGAACTGGCGGAACTGCTCGGGCACGGCAATCTCAATGTGCGGCGCGAGGCGCAGTTCGCCCTCGCCGACAAACGAGCCGCCGCAACGCTGTCGGAGACCGCCCGCAAGCAGGGCGAACTGCTGCCCCGCATCCATGCGCTGTGGGGATTGGAGCAGATTCACCGCAAAGCCGGTGGCGTGCTGGAGGGCGTGGCGGACTTGCTGAATGATCGGAACGCCGAGGTTCGGGCGCAGACTGCGAAGATGCTCGGCGAAGGCCGGGTCAAGTCCGCCGCCGCACCGCTTGCCGGGGCGTTGAACGATCCCAGCCCCCGCGTGCAGTTCTTCGCCGCCATGGCGCTGGGCAAGCTTCGTGATGCCGATGCCGTCGACCCGATCCACAAGCTGCTGGCCCGCAATGGAAAGACCGACAAGCACCTCCGTTACGCAGGCATCCGGGCACTGGAGCTGATTGGCGATCTGCCGACGCTGACCGCCGCCGCCGCGCATACTTCGGCGGATGTCCGGCTGGCCAGCGTCGTGGCGCTGCGCAGGCTGGAGCGTCCCGAGGTGGCCGTTTACCTGAATGACGCCGATCCGCTGGTGGTCGTCGAGGCGGCACGCGCGATCAACGACGTCCCGATCAACTCCGCCATGCCGCAGCTCGCTGCGTTGATTGACCGGCCCCTGACCAACGCCTGGCTCGCGCGGCGGGTGCTCAACGCGAACTTCCGTCTCGGCGGAACGGCTCATGTCACACAGCTGGCAACGTTTGCCGCGGACAATCGCCAGACCGACGCGATGCGCCGGGAAGCGATCCGCCTGCTTGGCGACTGGGCGCAGCCGAATCCCCGCGACCACGTGGTGGGTGCGTGGCGACCGCTCACGCCATCCGCCCGTGACACCGAGCCGGTGAAGGTTGCACTTCGGGAAAAGCTTCCCGGCATGCTGACAGGCAGCGACGAGGTCCGTGCCGGCGCCCTGAAACTGGCGGGCTCGCTGGGCATCCAACTGGATGGACAGACGCTGCTGGACTGGGTCACCGATCTTGGCCGCTCGGCCGACGCCCGCATCAATGCCCTGGAGATGCTGGCGGATAATGGCGGACCGCAGTTCGACGAGGCGCTCGGCGCCGCACTAAACGCCTCGTCGAATCCGCCGGAGGTCTATGCGGCGGCTTTGAAGCTTCTCGCCCACCGCCATCCCGAGGACGCCGCCGCGGAGCTGAATTTCGTTTCACGCTACCGATTGAACTCCCACATGCAGGCGGCACTGGGTGCCCTGTCGAACGTTGCCAGCACCAACCTCAACAGCTTCCTCGCGACGGCACTGGCCGAGATGCAGGCGGGAACCCTTGATGGCAGCCTCCGGCTTGACGTCCTCGCGGCCGCCCGGGCGCGGGACGACGAGGAATTGAAGCGGCAGGTCGCGAACCTCACGGCGTCCCTGTCCGGCAAGCCGCTGGGCGAACTGCAGCTCGCGCTCTCCGGCGGCGACGCCCGGCGCGGTCGGCGGATCTTTTTCGAGAAGGCGGAGACGGAATGCCTGCGCTGTCACAGGGTGACGACCGAAGCCGGCGTGGTGGGCGGCGATGCGGGACCGGATCTGACCGGCCTTGGCAGCCGGGTGGACCGCGAATACCTGCTCGCCGCAATCGTCGAGCCGAACCGCGAGTTCGCACCCGGCTACGAACAGGTCTCGCTCACCTTGAAGGACGGCGGCTTTGTCACCGGACGGGTGCTGAAGGAAACCGCCCACGAGCTCACGCTGGAGGTGCCTTTGGCCGGCGAGGAGGACTTCCTGGA
>DNDP01000423.1:0-416 GCA_003484235.1 Verrucomicrobiales bacterium | reverse complement strand
CGCCTCCGCCGGAGCCATCGTGGAGAAGCGCACGGTCCGGAAGAGTGACGTCGCCAGCCGTGAGCGCGGTCTTTCCGGCATGCCCGAGGGATTCGGGGCCGTGCTGACCCCGTTCGAACTGCGCGATCTCGTGGAGTTTCTGGCCGCCCAGTAGCGGAGGGCGGGCTTCAGGCGTGGAAGTCTGTCGGACGCTCGACGAGGTGGAGGAGATTGCCCTCCGGATCCTTGAAAAAGAGCACGCGGCCTCCTCCACCGGCCGGTTTGACATTCTCGGGAAACGCGACCCCGCGCGATTCAAGCTCCACCTTGGCGGCCTCGAGCGAGGGAACCCGGACGGCCAGATGCCGCCAGCCACGGAGCTTGTTGTCCGAAGTTTCGCGGAGCGAGAAATCGGCCTGGTAAATCTCCAGCCAGAA
>DNDP01000337.1:436-7605 GCA_003484235.1 Verrucomicrobiales bacterium | reverse complement strand
AACCGCCTGGCCGCCCATCGCAGCATCAAGATTGCCGGCAATGGCCAGCAGCGAGTCCCGCATCCCCTCAAAGTCGAGGCGCTTGCGGTTCTGCCGCCAGTAATAACGGTTCCCCGGATCCCGCGCCCGGTTCCGCGGCAGGTCGATGCTCGCCTGCTGGTAGGCGGCGGAAAGCAGAATGCGCCGATGAAGCCCCTTAACCGACCAGCCATCCTCGTGCATGAACTTCCACGCCAGATGATCCAGCAGCTCCGGATGGGACGGCGGATCGCTGCGAACGCCGAAGTCACTCGGCGTGCCGACCAGCGGCGCGCCCATGTACTGGGCCCAGACGCGGTTGACGAACACCCGGGCCGTCAGCGGGTTGTTGGTGCTGGCAATGGCCTTGGCCAGCTCCAGCCGGCCACTGCCTTTGGTGAACGGCTCCCGCTCGCCGCTGGAAAGGACTTCAAGGAAGCGCCGTGGCACGGCGTCGCCCGGCATGCCCGGCTGACCCCGCTTGAAGATGCGCGGCTCGGTGGGCTTGGCGTTGTCGAGCAGCACCATCGCCCTCGGCGGCGCGCCCGGATGGGTGGCTTCAAGTTCCTCCACCAGCCGCTGCAGGCGCCGCGCCTTCTGGCCCTGCGGCACATCGTAGATCCGGCGCAGGTCGCCATCGTTGAGATCATTGGGTGCGCCCTTTGCGTAAAGCACCTGTCGCAGCCACTCGGCGTCGGCGTCGCCCAGGGCGGCCGGTGGCTCATCGGCTTTGGACGCCTCCTGCCACTGCGCGTCCACCCGGGCGAAAAGGCGGTCATACGCCCCGGCCAATCCCTCGAGCGATTTCGACTCGGCCTTCGCCAGGGCATCGCGAACGAGCGGATGAACGCGTTCTCCTGCCTCAGCCAACACCTCGGCAAGGCGGCCGGCGAGATCTTCGCCCGCATTGGTGACGCCCTTCCGGGCGAGGTTCCATGGCAGGAAGATCGGATTGGACTCCGTGGCCCAGCCCTCATTGGCGGTGATCCATCGGCCCAGCACGCCGTTGTCGAGGTTCCGCTTTTTCGCCAACGCCTCCCGCAGGCCGCCGTCGGTCAGCGCCTCCGCATCGTGGGCGGCGAGCAGGTAGGTGCCAACGCTGCCGTTCAGCTTGCGGCGGATCGCCTCGTTCGTCTCGGCGATGAAATCATCACGCTCCTTGACCCGTTTGTTCTTCTCCTCCAGGTAGGCGGCAAACTGCGGCGGCTCCACTCCAAGCAGCGGCTTTTCACCCGGCTCGTGCGAACTGGCGAAGACGCCGTACAGCGAATAGTAGTCGGCCGTCGGCACCGGATCGTACTTGTGGTCATGGCACCGCGCGCAGGCGACGGTGAGTCCCATCATGCCACGGGTGACGACGTCGATACGGTCGTCGATGATGTCGTGCTGGTTGTTGAGGAAACGTCGGCCAAGGGTGAGGTAGCCCATCGCGGCCAGGGGTCGTTTGTCGGACCCCAGCTCCAGGTGATCGGCCGCCAGCTGCTCGGTGAGGAACCGGTCGAAAGGCTTGTCGTCGTTGAGCGCCTGCACCACGTAATCCCGAAAGGTGTAGGCAAAGGCATATTTGCGCTCCTCCTCGAAGACATAGCCCTTGGTGTCCGCATAGCGGGCGATGTCGAGCCAGTGCCGGGCCCAGCGTTCGCCGAACTGCGGACGGCCGAGCAGATCGTCCACCAGCCGGGCGTAGGCGGCAGGCGAGGGATCGGCTTCAAACGCCGCTGCCTCCTCGGGCGTGGGCGGCAGCCCGGTGACATCGTAGAACACCCGGCGGATCAGCGTGCGTGCGTCCGCACGGGGCGAAGGGCTCAGTTGCTGGTCTTCCAGCGTGGCCAGGATGAACCGGTCGAGATTGCCCGTCGGCCAGCGTCGATTTCGGACGGCGGGGGGGGCCGGATCGCTGACCGGCTGAAATGCCCAGTGATCGCTCCCGGGATCGGCCTGCACGAAGGCCTCACCGGTCCGCGGATCGGGAGCACCCATGGCAACCCATTCCACCAGCACTTGAACCTGTTCGACGGCGAGCCGCTTGTCCTTGGGCGGCATCTGCAGCTCCGGATCATGGTAGCGCACCGCCTTGATCAACAGGCTCTCGTCCGGCCTTCCCGGCACGATCGCCGGACCGGAATCACCGCCCTGCTCCCAGCCGGCCCGATGATCCAGACGGAGACCACCCTTCACCTTCTTGCCCTCGCTGTGGCACTCATAGCAGTTGTCGATCAACAACGGCCGGATCTTGGCCTCGAAGAACTCGACAGCCTCCTGCGAAGCGGCAGCAGACGGGCGGAAGAGGGTCAGCGTCAAGGCGATCGAAGGGAGGATGGCGGCAAAGCTCTTCACAGTTTTCACGGCGACTCTATGCCAGGCTTCGACGCCTTGCCAATCTCCGGATTCAATCCCGTTCCGGGACTCGACTGTCGTCGACTGGATCGCTATCGATATGACATGCGCTTCACCGTTGTCCTGTGCTTCCTCGCGATGCTGCTGCCGGACGACGTCCGCGGACAGTCCGTCCCTGCCCGGCCGAATATCGTGATGATCTTCACCGACGATCAGGGCATCAACGACGTGGGCTGCTACGGCAGCGAAATTCCGACGCCGCACATCGATTCGCTGGCGCGCGACGGGATGAAGTTCAACCAGTTCTACGCGGCGTCGGCGATCTGCACGCCGTCGCGCTTTGGGTTGTTGACGGGCCGCAATCCCAGTCGCTCGCGCGATCGGCTGCTCTCGGCGCTGATGTTCCTCGCCGAGGAGGACAAGTCCCGCGGGCTGCGTGCGGATGAAACGACGATGGCCACCGTGCTGCAGCAGAACGGCTATGCGACGGCGTTGATCGGCAAGTGGCATCTCGGGCATGGCAAACCGGAGTTCTCGGCGAACCGCCACGGCTTCGCCCATGTGTACGGGCACACCGCCGGCTGCGTCGACTTTTTCACCCTCTGCTACGGCAACACACCGGACTGGTACCGCAACGGCGAGTTGCTGGACGAGACCGGCTACGCGACCGACCTGATCGCCGACGAGACGGAGCGGCATCTGGCCGGACGCGATGCCGCCAAGCCGTTCTTCCTCTTTCTGCCGTTCAACGCGCCGCACTTCGGCAAGGGCTGGGACGACGGCAAGGATCAGCCGGTGAACATTCTCCAACCGCATCCGCGCGATCTCGAACGCGTGAAGTTCATCGCCGATCCGACGCGGCGGAAGTTCGCCGCCATGACCGTCGCGCTCGACGACGCGGTCGGCCGGGTGCTGGCCACGCTCGATCACCACGGTCTGCGCGACAGCACCGTGGTGATCTTCATGACCGATCACGGCGGGGATCCGAACTACGGCGGAGACAACCGCCCCCTGCGCGCCGGCAAGGCGACGCTGTTCGAGGGCGGCATCCGTGTGCCGTGCCTGGTGCGCTGGCCGGGAACGATCAAGCCCGGCTCGGAAACCGATGCCGTAACGAGTGCCTTGGACTGGTTTCCGACGCTCTGCGCCGCGGCCGGAGTGAGCACGAATGGACTGACGCTCGACGGCCTCGACCTGCGCGATGTGTTTCGCGGCGGCCCTGGCGTTGCCGATCGCGAACTGTTCTTCGAGCTGGGCGCCCACGCCGAACTGGAGCGCGGCGACTGGCTGGCGCTGCGCCAGGGAGACTGGAAGTACGTGTCCACGCCGGCCGCCGGGGACTTCCTGTTCAACCTGCGCGAGGAAGCGGAGGAGAAGCGCAATCTGATGAACGAGTCTCCGGCCAAATTCAGCCGGATGAAAGAGCGGGCCATCGAACTTTCCGGAGAATACCGAAGGGGCTCACAGCGGCAATGACTGGGGACGACAGCAGCCGCGATGACTATGGCAGTCCTTGGGTGGACCTGAGGCTGGTCACGCCCGCATCCGAGTTGGTGGCGCTAATGTCGCGAGAAGAAGCCCTCGGACTGCAAGCCGCACCGCTGGAGCACTACGGCGGCCGGCTGCCTGCCGTGTATGTGGATCCCGCCAATCTCGATGCCTTGGATCGGCTGGCTAATCGGTGGTTCACTGTGAAGAAGGGAGACCACGTGGAATGGCGGCACTCACACGCCGACGAGTTCGCCCGGGGGTCGACCGGCATTGGCCCGTATCCGATCGGCCATCAATTTGAACTCGATCACTGTCAGAACTCCGCCTGCGGCACCGTCTCGCGGACGGCGGACTCGACCTCGAAGAAATCTTCGCTCGGGAAGTTGAACATGCCGGCGACGATGTTGCTGGGGAAGCTCTCGCGCTTGTTCCGGTAGTCGCGGACGTTGCCGTTGTAGAACCGTCGTGCTGCCTGGATGCGGTCTTCCGTGTTGACCAGCTCCTGCTGAAGCTTGAGGAAGTGCTGGTCGGCCTTGAGATCGGGATAGCTTTCGGCGAGTGCAAAGAGCCTTTGTAGCCCGCCTACCAGCTCCTTCTCGTCGGATGCCTGACTCGCTACGGAGCCATGGTTGGCCGAGCAGCGGTTGCGCAGCTCGATCACGCTTTCGAGCACTTCCCGCTCGTGGGCGGCGTAGCCCTTCACGGTCGCGACGAGGTTGGGGATGAGTTCGTAGCGGCGCTTCAGTTCGGTGTCGATGTTCGCCCAGGCATCGCGGATGTGGTTCTTGAGCGCGACGAGACCGTTGTACTGGACGATCACGAAGATCACCGGCAAAAGCAGGACGAGGGCGATGGGGATGAGGATTTCCATGGTTTCAGGGATGGGTGAGCACGTAGTCGGGAATCAATTCGCGCACTTGGATGAGCCGGTCGAGGTTCGGCCGGATCTGTTCGGGCTTGAGCCGGCTGCCGAAGAGCAGCGCGACCGCGTGCAGGTCGATCTCCACGTTCAAGTCGTCGTTCGCCAGCAGATACTCCATCATCCGCGCGTTGCAGACGTCGTAGGCGAACTTCTTGTCTTTCGAGCGCACGCAGAACTTCCGCGAAAACTCGTGCGACTCGAAGTCGATGTCGTCGTAGCCGAACGCCTGCGCGATCTTCGAGAACAGGCCCTCGCGCGTGATCACCAGCTCCGGAAACACCTGCGGCACGGTCAGGATGAACACGGAGAAGTAGTGGTGTTGCGTCTGGCGCTGGCCTTTCGAATTGGTCGAGTGCGTCTCGTAGTGATAGTCGAAGACCAGCACGCGATGGCCGCGGTAGTCGCCGGAGAGGATGTTGAAGGCGTGGCGATTCGAACCCTGGGCCAGCTTGTTGAGAAAGCCATAACTCTGCGCGAGCGAATGATCCTTGGCCGCCGAATAGTCGAGTCCGAGCTCGGTGGCGAGCTGGAACATTGCTTCACGGCGTTTGCGGGCCGCAATCGCGCCGTAGATGATGCCGGCAATGATCAACCCGGCGAATGCCACGAAGATCAGGACGGGAATGACTTCGGCCAACATGCGGAGAGGACAACATGCCGCGACATCAACGGGCCAGTGCAAACTCCCGCCCGGCTTGTAGCGCCGCCACGCAGGACGACCCTTCCTTGCGCCCGATCAGCGGGCGCTGGCGAGATTCTCCAATGCCGCCTCGGCGCTGAATTGGACGAACAGCCAGCACGGATGCTCGTCCAACCGGCGGATCGCTTCCGCCTGGATTCTGGCAATCTCATCACGCACCGGCGCGGCCTTCAAACCCAGCAGTTCGATTGCCCGCATCGCGTGCAGCCGGACCTCGACAGTGGGCGCCCGAAGTTCGCGGGCCAGCAACGAGAGATTCTTCTCCGTCTCGCCGATGTAGGCCAGCGCCGCCGCCGCCTCGATCCTCACCACGGCCGAATCATCGCCCACTGCCCGACGCAGCGCATTCTTCGCTGACTCATCCAACGCGCTGGTCCGCAGGCCGATCACGCCCCAGTAGCGGACTGCCGGATCGCCATCTTCCAGCAGACGCATTACAGCGGCAGCGTTCCCGCCCGCAGCCGTGGCACCCGCCCGCTGCACGCGATCACTGAGCTGCTCGACGTCCTGCTCGCCAAACTCCCAGGGCGTCCGGCTGCCCAACCGCGCCAGCAGGTCTGGTTCGGTGAAGAAACCGAGATCGATCGACTCGCGCTGCCACCGGGCCAGCGCGTTGGACATCCGCCGGATGCGCTGCGCATGCGCGGGATCGTCGGCCAGGTTGTGCACCTGATGCGGATCGTTCTGGGTGTCGTAGAATTCAATCGCCGGGCGCGGCGCGGCGGCGTAGACGGCAGCGTCACCGTTGAGTTGCTTCGCGGCGGCTAGCTGCTTCAGTTCCCGGCGCATCTCCGCGTTGTCCGAGTAACGCTCCGGCTGCATCCAGGGCAGATGGCGCTGGTAGTTCCGGATCAGCAGATACCGGCCGTCGCGAATGCTGCGCGCCACATCAAACGCCTCGTCCACGCGATCGCGGGCGCCGTAGACGAACTGGCGGGCGGGACGTTGCCGTGGTCCGAGGAACGCGAGGCCCTGCATGTAGTCGGGGATCTCCAGCTCCAGCAGACTCAGCACGGTGGGCGCGAAGTCCACGAAGCTGACGAGGCGATCGGTGGTTTCGCCGGCCTTGGCGGGCGCGAGGTGCGACCACTTCTCCGGAAAGCGGATCATCAACGGCACGTGCAGGCCGGAATCGTGGAGCAGCCGTTTGCCGCGCGGCATGCCCATGCCGTGATCCGAGTAGAAGAAGACGATCGTGTCGTCGGCGAGGCCGTCTTCATCGAGCTGCCGGAGGAGCGCGCCGACCTGCTGGTCCATGAGCGTGATGCAGTCGTAGTAACGCGCGATGGTGCGGCGGACGGTCGGCGTGTCGGGATAGAACGGCCAGACGGGTGCGTTGGCGGGATCGTGCCGCAACTCCGGACGGAGCCTGCCGCCGATCTCCTTTTCAAACTCCTCCCAGCTCCAGACATTCGCGCGGCTCTGGTGGGTGGTCATCAGGTTGAACACGCTGAAGAACGGCTGGCCACCCTCGCGCTGACGCCAGTGGGCCTGCGCGGAGTTCCGGTCCCAGGTCGCCGTGATGAACTCCGCCTCGTTGGCGATGTTGTAGTCGGTCTTCACGTTGTTCGACGTGAACCAGCCGGCGTTGCGGAGGAATTCCGGGAAGCCCTTGATCCGGCCGGGCAACGCGAATGTGGAGCGCAGCCGTTGGGTGCCAAGCGAGGTCGCGTAGCAGCCGGTGATCAACGTCGAGCGCGC
>DNDP01000337.1:0-233 GCA_003484235.1 Verrucomicrobiales bacterium | reverse complement strand
AGATGCGGCGTGGTGGCGTAGGTGTCGCCATAAGCGCCGAGATGCGGGCTCATGTCCTCGGCGGTGATCCAGAGGATGTTCGGGCGATCGGCGGCAACAGAGCCATTGGCCACGAACAGGCAGAGGACAGCGAAAAAGGGGCAAAGCTTTGAGAACAGGCGTGTCATGGGCAACGGCGGAAAAAGCGTCCGGTGATAATGCCAGACGCCGCCGGCTTGGCGAGACTTCAAAGG
>DNDP01000338.1 GCA_003484235.1 Verrucomicrobiales bacterium | reverse complement strand
CGGCTTGGCGAGACTTCAAAGGCGGAGTTCCGATGCATTCACGAATGGGAGGGACGGCATGCTGCCGTCCCCATTCATCGTGGGACCGCGACACGCGGTCCCTCCCAGTTGAGTCAATGCTCCACCCCCGTCCTGTCGCGAAACACCAGCTTGCCTGCTTCGATACTTACCAGCCCATAGCTGGAACCTTCACCGGCTGCGATAAAGAGCAGCTCTTCTCCGGCTTCGACTCGTTGACGGACTTCCAGTTCCGTGATGTCGCCCGGTTGGAGCGGGTGAACGTTGCTCGTGGGAACCCAGATCAGCAGAACGGCTGCGGGTGGCTGGTTGGTGGCCTCGGAGGGCAGGTTGGAAGAGGCCACCCAATTGGTGTTCGAATCGACATAGGCAAGGATGTGCGTGGCGGGCGGCGACGAAATCGTCGTGTGGCCCCCGTTGAACCAAACCCATCGGTCAATGGGGATGCCGTCAATAAGGTTGCGGTTGATGGCGCTATCCCAAGGCTGGGTGAGATCCGGGATTGGGGGAAACTTGTGACCACCAAGGTACGGAAGAATCAGCGTGCGCCAACTGTGACTGGGGTTGCCCTGTTCATCTCGCAACGTTGGAGGCGGCAGACTGCCGTGCTCGTCCTCATAAAGCAGCAGCGCAAGCCGCATCTGGCTCAAACGGCCATAGGCCGATATCTGCCTCGCCTTCTGTTTCGCCTCGTTCAGTTTGATCGCGCCGAAAACGATCACAAAGGCCGCCATCGCCGCGAGCGTGCCCACGAGCAGGTACCTGTTTCGTGAGGCGGTCATCGCGTCAATCAACCAGCGGATTCAGATCGAACATAAGCTGCCGAACGTAATGTGCTGCAGTTCGCAGTTTGAAAGGCCGGCTGTAGTCCGGTTCCAGCGAAGGTTACCGGCTCAATGTGGACGCTGCCTCGACCGCCGCGAGTCTTCAGGACCAATTGGAGCCCCTCTTCAATCAGGTTCTTGATCGTGGAATTCTCCTTGGCCGCCTGCGCTTTGATCCGGGCTAGCAGGCTGTCAGCAAGCTCAACGGTTATCTTCATGTGGGGAACCGTATCCCTCGGCCTGGAAGAACTCAAGAGAGCGGACAGCCGCACCGGACACTCAGCCGCGTCCAGTCTATCTTCAATTCCGGACGTGCAACTTGCCGGACCTTCTGGTTCGCTCTCCGCCAATCATCCATCCCGACATGAGCGCGTCTCCTTCCCCCGCCGCCATCAAACCCACCCGTCTCTCCTCGATCGATGCCTATCGCGGGCTCGTCATGTTCCTGATGCTCGCGGAGGTGATGCGAGTGTGCAGCGTCTCCGGTGCGCTGCCGGGGAGCGAGTTCTGGGGACTGCTCTGCTATCACCAAAGCCACGTCGAATGGGTCGGCTGCTCGTTGCATGACCTGATTCAACCGTCTTTCTCGTTTCTCGTCGGCGTGGCGCTGCCGTTCTCGATCGCCAGCCGCGCGGCCTACGGCAGTTCGTTCGGACGGATGTTCGGTCACGCGGTCTGGCGGGCGCTCCTGTTGATCTTCCTGGGCATCTTCCTGCGGTCGATCGGCCGTTCGCAGACCTACTTCACCTTCGAGGACACGCTGACGCAGATCGGGCTCGGGTATGTGTTCCTGTTCCTCCTCGGGTTCCGCTCGGGCCGGGTGCAATGGGCGGCGCTGGCGTTCATCCTCGTCGGCTACTGGCTGGCGTTCGCGCTGTATCCGCTGCCGGGTCCGGACTTCGACTGGAGCAAGGCCGGTGTGGCGGCCGACTGGTCGCATCACGCGAACGGTTTTGCCGCGCATTGGAACAAGAACACGAACCTCGCCTGGGCGTTCGACAACTGGTGGATGAACCTGTTCCCCCGTGAAACGGCCTTCCAATACAACGGCGGCGGTTACGCGACGCTCAGCTTCATCCCGACGCTCGGCACGATGATCCTCGGGCTGATCGCCGGCACCTGGTTGAAGGCCGACCTCAAACCGGCCACACGGACGAAGCGTTTCGTCATCGCTGGCGTGATCGGGCTGGCCGCCGGCTGGCTGTTGGACGTGCTGGGCATCTGCCCGAACGTGAAGCGCATCTGGACGCCGTCGTGGGTGCTGTTCAGCGGCGGCTGGTGCTTCCTGTTTCTGGCGTTCTTCCATTGGATCATGGACCTGAAGGGTTGGAAGCGTTGGGCGTTTCCGCTGACGGTCATCGGGATGAACTCGATCTTCGCCTACTGCTCGGAATGGCTGTTCGTCGGCTTCCTGCGCGGCGCGCTGAACACCCACCTGGGAGCGGACTTCTTCAACCTGTTCGGCGAGCCCTACGTCCGGTTCTTCCAGGGGGCCAGCGTGGTGTTGATCATCTGGCTGATGCTGCTGTGGCTGTATCGCAAGCGGGTGTTCATCAAGATTTGAGGAGATCCAGCGCGTAAGGCGTAAAGCGTAATTCCAGGCACCGGAGGAAACGCTTGCCACGGACCGGCCCTGCCGGAAAGCTCCGCGCATGTCTCAACCCGATACCGACCAGCTGCGCGAGCTCTTCCGCATGCAGCGCTCCCTCAACGAACGCATCGGCGTGCACACCTACGACATGTCCGACGAGGACAAGGTCAAGTGGACGCTCAACTACTGCCGGGCGATGACGCAGGAGATTGCCGAGCTCACCGACAGCGTGCCGTGGAAGTGGTGGGCCAAATACCAGAAGTTTGACCAGCAGAACGCCCGGGTCGAGGTCGTGGACCTGTTTCATTTCCTGATCAGCCTCGCACAGGTGCTCGGAATGAGCGCGGACGACGTTTTTCAGGC
>DNDP01000415.1:3321-3710 GCA_003484235.1 Verrucomicrobiales bacterium | reverse complement strand
GGGTCTTTCGTGCGCCGGAAGACGCCGGTGTTCGATTTGGGCACCATCCCCGCCGGCAACCTGTTTTCGACGGTCGATGACCTGGCGCGGTTCGCCGGCGAACTGCTCGCGGGCGGTGGACGTCTGCTCAAGCCGGAATCGCTCGCCGAAATGTGGCGTCCGCAGGCGGCCAACAGCGAACGCGGGTTTGGGCTCGGCTTCGTCGTCGGGGAGTTCCGCGGCCAGCGCACCATCGGACACAGCGGTGCAGTGTATGGACACAGCTCCTCCTTCGTCGTGGTGCCGGAGGCAAAGCTCGCCGTCATCGTGCTCGGGAACGAGGACATCGCCAACGGCCGGATCGAACGGATTGCCAACGCCGCGCTCGGCTGGCTGCTCGAGGCGAAGCT
>DNDP01000415.1:0-3156 GCA_003484235.1 Verrucomicrobiales bacterium | reverse complement strand
CGCCAATGCCGCGCTCGGCTGGATGCTTGAGGCGAAGCTCGGCATCGCCCCACCGCCGGAGCCGGCGACCATCGCCGTGGAAGGTCCGGAACGCTTTGCCGGCAACTTCGAATCAGAGAGCTTTTGGGCGAGGATCGACGTCGAGGGTGGCCGGCTGACCGCCGACATCTCCGGACAGCCTGCGAAGGTCCGCGCGGTCGGGCCGCTGCAGTTCGTCCTCGACAGCCGGATTCACAGCGCCAGCCCGCTGACGTTTGAAGCGTCCGCAGAGGGTGCCATCACCGGATTCACGCTTGGCGGCCAGAAGTTCAGCCGCGTCTCCGGCGAAGCCCCTGCGCTGCCGCAGCACTGGAGAAAAGCCCTGGGCAGCTACGGCCATGACTTCATTCCGTTGATCGTCTCCCAACGCCACGGTCACCTCTATGTCATGACCGAGAACATGGTCGACTACCGGCTGACCCCCGTAAACCTCCACGTCTGCGATCTGCCGCGCGGCATGTATGTCGACGAGGAGGCCGTCTTCCTCACCGACCGCCGCGGCCGTGTCCACGGCATCAACTTCGCCGGCATGATCTTCTCCAAGCGCAATTAGCCTCCATGGAACTCAAGCTCACCGATCTCCGGATGCCGATGCGGCACCCGTTCACCATCGCCCACGGCACCACCACGCTGCAGCACAACCTGCTCGTCGAACTCCGGCAGGACGGCGTCTCCGGCTACGGCGAATGCGCCTCCTCGACGCTCTACGGCTCCTACACGGCGGCGGCGATGCGCGCCGAGCTCGAGGCCGCCCGGGCCACCATCGAGGCGGTCACGCTCGATGATCCGATGGCCGTCTGGGACCGGCTGTTCCCGGTGCTGGGGCACAACCGCTTTGCCCTGAACGGCCTCGACGCCGCCATGCACGATCTCTGGGGCAAGCTCCGCGGCCAGCCCACCTGGAAGCTGCTCGGGCTCGAGCTGAAGAATCTGCCGTTGAGCAACTACACCATCGGCATCGACTCGATCGACAGGATGGTGGCGAAGATGAAGGAGTTCGATGGCTGGCCGATCTACAAGATCAAGCTCGGCACCACCGACGACCTGGCAATCGTCCGCGCGCTCCGCCAGCACACCGACGCCGTATTCCGCATCGATGCGAACTGCGCCTGGACGGCCGACCAGACCATCGCGCTGGCGCCCCGTCTGAAGGAGCTCGGCGTCGAGTTTCTCGAGCAGCCGCTCAAGCGTGAGGATTGGGCCGGCATGGAACGGGTGGTCAAGGAAAGCGCCCTGCCGGTGATCGCGGACGAAAGCTGCATCATGGAGGACGATGTCGACCGCTGCGCCGGGTGCTTTCACGGGATCAACATCAAGCTGTGCAAGGCCGGCGGCATGACGCCCGCCCGCCGGATGATCGCGCGAGGCCGCGAGCTGGGCCTGAAGATCATGATCGGCTGCATGAACGAAAGCAGCGCGGGCATCAGCGCCATCGGCCAGCTGCTGCCGCTGCTCGACTACGTGGACATGGACGGCGCCGTGCTGATCGCGAAGGACCCGGTGTTCGGCGTCCGGCTGGATCGCGGCGTGGCGGTGTTTCCGGACGCGAATGGCAATGGAGTGAGCCTGTTGTAAGAGCTCCAGGCGCCAAGGGCCAGTCTCCAGTGAAACTCCAAGCGAGAAACATCCATTCGGACGCGCTTTCGCTGCCCCGGCGACGTGGTAAGGAGCGCGGACGGCCCGTCCGCCAATAGCAGGACAGGCATCCTGCCTGTCACCGCGAGCGACAGCGAGCGTCGTGGCGCCCCGCTTTGCGTGCTCGAATAAAATGGAGAGGGCCGTATCGCGGTTGCCGGCGCCATTTCCGACGCTTCGGTGTGCGAACACCGTTCCGGGATGGCGAAGGTCTTCTCTGGTCGCTCAGACAGGCTGGGAAGCCTGTCCTACTTTGCAGGAGCGCGGACGGCTCGTCGGCGAACATTTTCGAGATCGTCGAGAACCGGCGAGCTCACGACCAGAATTCGCGCGGACGAGGCCGTCCGCGCTCCAAAAGGATTGAAGTTTTTCTGGTGCTTGGTCCTTCTGATTTGGAACTTAACCACCTGTGACCTCCCTCGTTGCCTCTGACAACTCCACGGCACTCTGGGCCCTGATCACCGCCGGCACCGCGCTCGCCATCTGGATGGAACAACGCTGGCGCTGGGCGGCCCGCTTGAGCGGACCCGTCCTCGCCCTCCTGATCGCGATGGTCCTGTCCAACTTCCGCATCATGCCGGCGGCTGCGCCGGCGTATGACTTCGTAAGCGACTGGCTCGTACCGCTGGCGATTCCGCTCCTGCTCTTTCGCGCCAACCTGCGCGAGATCATCCGCACCGGCGGGCGGGTCTTCCTCCTCTTCCACGTGAGCGCCATCGGGACGCTGCTGGGCACCGTCGCGGCCGTGTGGCTGGTCGGGCGCTGGATCGACGCCGGCGACCTGGTGTTCGCGGCCGGCATCATGACGGCCAGCTACATCGGCGGCGGCGTCAACTTCATGGCGGTCAAGGAGAGCTACGACGTCAGTGAAAACCTGACCAACCCGCTGATCGTCGCCGACAACTTCGTGATGGCGGCGCTCTTCGTGGTGATGCTGGCGATGGCGGCGAGCCGGTGGTTCCGGGCGCGCTTCCCGCATCCCCACTCGCGCGACGCGGACCCGAAGGCGGCCGGCAATCTGGCCGCGCAGCACTGGCAGCGGAAGGGCATCGCCCTGCTCGACGTCGCGCAGGCGTTCGCCTTCGCGTTTCTCGCGCTGGCACTGGCGACCGGTTTGGGCCGGCTGATGCCGCTGCTGTTCCCGGATCCCGGCGACCTTGGGATGGGAATGAAGATGCTGTTCACCCTGGCGACCAACAAGTTCGTGCTCATCACGCTCGTGACGCTGACGCTGGCCACCCTGCTGGCGAGACCGCTCGCGAAGGTCAACGGCCCCGAGGAGTTCGGTGCCTACCTGCTGCTGGTCTTCCTGTTCACCCTCGGTCTGCCGGCCGATCTGCGGAGCGTGCTCACGCAGGCGCCGCTGTTCTTCGTCTTCTGCGCGGTCATCGCGGTGGTGAACCTGGTCTTCACGCTCGTGATCGGCCGGCTGTTCCGGTTGAACCTCGAGGAACTGCTGCTCGCGGTGAACGCCAACCTCGG
>DNDP01000458.1 GCA_003484235.1 Verrucomicrobiales bacterium | reverse complement strand
GAGCACCCCCGGGCGTCGCAAGCGGTAAGGAGGCAGTCACCATTCAGTCGCCCGAGTCTTGACCAGCGATGCGGCGAAACCGCCACTTCGATCCTGGGGACGGCGCGCCTGCTAGTGGTCTTGAGGCTCTTCCGGCGCAAACGATCCCAGCTCCTGACGGGACTGCCGAAGTCTGGGAGTCTTGCGGTCGATCTCCTCCAGCAGCCTTGAGGCGTCTTCGGGTGAACGCGAAATGCGTGGCCGGAGGAACACCATCAGCTCGACGTTCCGATTGACCTTATCCTTCTTCTTGAAAGCCCAGCCGAGCAGCGGGATGTCACCCAGCAGGGGCACCTTGCGCACGACTTCGCCGCTTTGATTCTGGATGATTCCGCCGAGCACGACGGTCTGGCCGTTCTGCACCTGGATGTCCGTACGGAAATTGCGGGTGTCGAGGATGGCCCCGCCAAACAGGGTCTCGCCGGCGCGGATGTTGGAGGACTCCGCCCGGATCTTCAGCGCGACGTCCTCGCTGTTGTTGATCTGCGGCGTGACCTCCAGAATGATGCCGACATCCTTGTACTGGAAGCTGTCGTTGCGGCCGCCGACGTCGGTGTTAAGGCTGCTGGAAATGAACGGCACCTGGGCGCCGACGAACAGCTTGCCAAGCTCGTTGTCGGAGACGTTGATCTGCGGCTCGCCCAGCACGGTGGCGTCGGTGTTCTTCCTCAGGAACTGCACCAGCACGTCGAGGTTGATGCTGGCGTCCAGCACGCCGGTCTTGAGGTCGCCGGGCAGTCCGGTGCCGGCAAAGATCTCCTGGAAGCTGGCGGCCACGTTCGGCTGCAGGGAACCATCCAGATCATCCGTGTCGAAGGCCTTGCTCCCGTCCGGCGACCAGCGGACACCGAAGCGGTCGCGGAAGTCGCTGGACACCTCGATGATCTTCGCCTCGATCATCACCTGCGCCGTCGGGGCGTCCAGTTCGTTGATCAGCTTCAGCACCTGCGGGAAGTAATGGACGTCGGCTGTCAGCAGCAGCGAGTTGCTGCGCTTGTCGGGCACGACCCGCACCCTTCCCACCAGGTCACTGGCCGGCCTGGCAGTCCGGCTGTTCGCGCCCGGCGCATCCTGCTGTCCGCCCAGCCAGGGGAAGTAGGATTCCTCCTGCTGCTCGCGTTCGATCTGGAAGCCGCTCTGTCCGAAGCCGCCCGCCTGCTGCTGGTTCTGCTGGTTGGGGGGCTGGTTCTGCGGAGAATTGGCGCGCAGCTGCGGAGAGCCGCCCTTGGCGAACAGGATGTTGAGCCCGTTCGCGACCGTGACGGCATCGGCGAACTTGAGCTGCACCCGCAGCGAGGAATCGCCCGCCTGTGACGGCACGTCCAGCTGCTTGAGGATGCTCTCCACCGCCTCCAGGCTTTCGACCGAGTTGGCGGTGACGATGATCGCGTTCGAGTAGGGTTCGCTGGTGATCCGGACCTTCCCGTAAAGCCGCCCGGCATCATCGCTGTCCCTTCCTCCCTGGCCCATTTCGTAGTCATAAATGTAGTCCCAGTAGTTCCGCTGCTGCTGCTTCTTCAGGAAGAGCTCGTTGAGGACGTCCTCGATGTCCACCGCGCTGACGTAGGTGAGCGGATAGATCCGCGGGGCGAGGGCCTCGTCACCCACCGGTTCATCAAGCGCCTCGATCATCTTGGCGATGCCCGGCATCTCCGCAGGTGTCGCCTGCACGATGACCGTGTTGCGCCGCCGGTCAGACACGACCTTCGTCTCCTTGCGCTGCATCGAGGAATAGGGCGTGTAGTAGTAGAAGAAGCGCCCCCCCGAACTCTGGCTCTGGTTCAATTCACGCAGCTGCGTGGCCACATCCTCGGCGTCCGCGTTCTTCAACGGAAAGGTCTGGATGACCCGTTCCTGCGCGTCCTCGTTGTCGATGCCCGAGATGAACGAACGCAGCATCCGGAAGTTGCTCTCGCTGGAAAGGACGATCAGGGAGTTGGAGCGGTCGTTCGCGGTGACCTCGATGACGTCCTTCAACGCATCCCCGCTCATCCGCTGGTACAGCGGTGCGATCTCGCGCACGAGGTCCGTGGCGCTGACATGCTTGAGGGGCAGCACGCGCACCGCCACGTCGGCCGGCTTCTCGGTGTCGAGCGACTCGATCAGTTCCTCGACCTCGGCTACGCGGTCCTTCGGCGCGGCAACGATCAGGCGGTTGGAGGTGTTGTCCGGCCAGAACCGGACTTCGCCGTTGGCGGCAACGGACGGCGTCGACGACCCGCCGGAGGGCGTTGAAGGCTGGGGAACGGACATCCCCGGCGGCATTCCGGGCGGCATGGACGATCGCGAGGAAGAGGAGGATGAGGCACGCGACCGGGAGCTGCTCGTCGTCGGCCCCGGCTGGTTGCTGAGGACGAGGTTCAGCAAGTTGGCCAGCTCCTGCGCCTGCAGATACTTGAGCTGATAGATCTTCACGACCGAATCGGACGCCGACGCCTTGTCGATTGCCGGCAGGAGCGACGTCAGCAGCTCGATGTTGTCCGTGTAGTCGGTCACCATCAGCTGGTTGCCCCGCTCATCCACCTCCACCGTCGCCTTCTCGGACAGGACCAGCTTGATGCGGTCCTTCAGTTCGGCGACCGGGATGTGCTCCACGTTGAAGACCTTCACGATCCGCTGCCGGCCCACCGGCAACTCGTCCCCGTCATTGACGTAGCGGGGGCTCATCTTGGGCTCCTGGCCCTCCGGCACGATGAAGATCGAATTCTCGGATTCGATCGTGGTGAATCCCTCCAAAGCAAGCGCGTTGAACACCATCCGCATCGCGTCCCGCAGAGGAAGCTTCCGCGAGTTGACGATGGTAAGCTGACAATTCACTCGGGGATGCTTGACCACGCTCTTGCCGGAAGTCTTAGCCAGCCACTGGACCACCATGTCCACATTCGCCCCCTGGAAACTGAGCTGGATCTCTTCGGACGAATCCGCCGCTCCGGTTGCCGCTCCCTGCTCCGGTGGGCCTGTCGGTGACGGCGAGGGGGCGTTGGTCGGCGCCCCGGAGGCGGCGACCGTCGGCGGGACTGCCACGGGGGGATTCGTGCTTGGCGTGGCCGCGGTGGCGTTGGTCGGGTTGGTCGCCGGCGTAGGAGGCAGGGAGGCAACCTCGCCGGCACCGGTCTTGAGGGAGTCGATCCGGTCTGCCGTTTGCCGGGCCGTCCGCCATTGCATCACCGCCAGCACGACAACGGCGATGACGAGGACGCCAGTGATGAGGGAACTGAAACCGCTGGATGTCTGTTTCACTTCGATGTCTCCTTCTTTTGCGGCAGCAACGATTCGCCGCCATAGCCAGAGAAAAGGGTCAGTTCCTTCTGCTGGCCTTCATGTTCAATCAATATCCGGTTGGTGCCGATCCGCAGCAGCTTCACGCCGCCGAGCTCGCCCCCTTCAGTCAGCAGACCGGTCTGCCCATCCGGCGCCCGGAACAGCACGTCGCCGCCCGCGATGCCGAGCACGGCCATCGGCAGGGGGCGCGGCACCGGGCCCAGCAGTTCGCTGCCGACAATGAAATCCACCCGCGCCTTGACCTCGGCCGGCAGCTCAACGGCTTTGGAAGGTCGCCCCCCCCGCGGCGGCATGCCGGGCATTGGCATCCCTGGCGGCGGATTGACGACGAGCCCAGGGGCCGCCGCCATCGCGGTTGGCGAATTGGTTGCCGGAGATGAATCACTCCTGGCTGTCTCTACGGCGGCCTCTGCCGGGCGGGAAGGTCTCAATTCGCCGAACGAGGCGCCCAGCGACAGCAGACCCGGCAGCTGCATCACCACCAGCACCGCCAGCAGTCCGCAGGCGCCCTGAATCAGCATCTCTTTGCGGTTACGCACGGGTCCTCCCTTCGGCGGGCCGCCATCTGTCCAGATCCAGAATTACCAGGTCGACATCGAGCTTGAGCATGCCCGGCTGACGCGAATCGGGTTTCATTTCGATGGAGTCGATGATCACCGGATATCCCAGCGTGTGCATCTGGTGAATCAGGCCAAGGATGCCCTGCACCTGCCCCGTCGCCTCGAGCTGGATGACGGCCAGCTCACCTCGCGCGGAGTTTCCGGGCGCCTCGCGGACCGGGCCCAACTTGATCCCGCCGCCCATCGCGGCCTGCTGGATGGCTTCGCTCGCCTTGGTGACCATGCTCGCCTTCGCAATCTTCGAGAGATCCACGCCGGACTCCTTGCGAAGTTTTTCCAGCAGCTCGCTGCGCGCGTCGTAGGTCGCAAACTGCTGCTCCATCAGGCGGGCCTCCAGCACCAGCCGGCCATAGTCGGCCCGTTCCGCTTCGAGATGCCGCCACAGTTTCAGCCCGAAGAACACGACGAGATATCCCACCAGGATCACCCCGCCAATGCGGATCGTGCGTTTGTCCCTGTCGGTCAGTGTTGCCATGGCTTCAGCGTTTGCCGCCACGCGACGGCGGGTTGTTGGTGGCGGGTGGGTTGGTGGAAATGCGTTCCACCACGGGCGACATGACGTCGGGCGAGGTCCGCCACCGCCCGCTCAGCCGTATCTTGGCCTGTCGCTGGTCGGGGGTGGGCGACTGCTCCTCAATCACCGCGCTCGAGAAGAGTCCTGAGTCGAGCAGTTTGGAGCGAAGTTCATTGCCCTGCTGCGGACTCTGCAGGGTCGCGGCAAAGGTCAGTTCACCGCGGCCATTCAGCATGAGGGACTCGAGCCGGGCGCCGCGCGGCGTGGCATCGGCCAGCACCGTCAGCGCATTCAAATATGCCGGCTGGCTTTTCGCCACTGCGCGGAGGAAATCCAGCTCCTGATCCACCGGCGGCAGTTCCGCCCGGGCCGCGGCCGCTTCGGCGAGCTTGCGTTCCAAGGCAGGTTTGCGAACCAGCGGACCGGCATAGCGCAGGCCGACGAAGGCAACGGCCAGTGCGGCTGCAATGGCCAGCCAGCGCCGGGATGCCGGCGGCGCGACGATCTCCACCTCGGAACGGCTTCCGCCCGGTCGCAGTTCAAGCAGGCGCCCCCGCTCGCCGCGCGAATCGATTCTCCGCAGAGCCGCAATGGTCGGAGTTGGAAAAAGGTCGCGGCCGGTTGCCAGCGGTTCACACCGGATTCCATCGCCCAGAGCACGGCTCAGTTCCTCGGGCAACCCGCTCACCTGCGCCAGCGCACCCGCCACCAGCAGCCTCCTTCCGGACGACGCCCGCTGGACGTGCGCGGCCAGCTCCGCCACAGCGTTCCGGATCGCCCCGGCAAGTGCTGGCGGCCAGTCGTTGGGAACCAGTTCGCCCCGCAGCAGCCGTTCCAGCGAATCGGCGTCCGCCGATCTTTCACCAGCCTGCTGTGGCAGTGCTCCGCCCAGATGGTCGGTGCCCCAAGGCAGCACCCGCACCGCGGTGGGCACCCCATTCTCGAAGATGGCCAGCTCCGAGCAGGAACGGCCGACGTCAAGCACCGTCACCGTGGCGCTTCCTCCGGCCGCAACTCCAAGCGCGAACACTCCCAGCGTGAACCGGGAATTCAATCCGAGGCCGCCGAGAACCGCCAGTGCGTCCTCGATAAGCTCCCGTTTCACCGCGGCGACTGCAACATCGCTGGCACCGACCGCTCCATCCGCGATCCGCTGAGAGCCAAACGCCAGCTGCGCGGGCGGCAGCGGAAACTCCCGCTCAATCTGCAGGGAAAGCACCTTTTCAAATTCCTCGGCCCGGGCCGGGGGCAGCTGCATCCGCCGGAGGCTGACGCCACGGGCACCAATGGCGCAGAGCGCAGTTGTTCCGGTGGCGATGCCTGCGGCGGCCAGCAATTCTTTCAGCCGGTTCTGAACACGCTGGCGCGACTCCTCGGTGAGGCGGCCGTTGGTCTGCCGCACGACCGGCAGCTCGACAAATTGTCCGTCCGATTCGGCGAGCCAGGCCGATTCGCCCAACTCGAGGCACAGCGTCCGATTCTGGTTGGCGGCGTTCGTCATTGGAGATCCTCCCGGTAGGAAAGGGTCGATACAGAGCCGCTGCCGACGCGAACGATCGCCTGAATTCGTTTCCGTGCGCCGGTCGAGGGCACCTCGCCCTCGCTCAAAATGCGGAAGGTTTCCGACCGTGCAGTCACCCGGGGAGCCACCTGCGTGAAATTCTCGCGGGTGAACCCCTCGACCTTGAGCAGCCAGGCGATGTTGGGAAAGTGGCCGTTCGAATTGCGATGGCGGATGACGGCGTCCGCCAGCTCGCGCGTCAGGCCGGGAAGACATTCGAGCACTTCGATCGGCGCGGTGTTGATGTTGACGGCTCCTGCCTGGACGCTCGGGCCGCCCACGGTGATGTCGTCTGCAATGTCCATCAGCAGCTGTTCGCTGATGAGCGGAGGTCCGGCGGGTTGTTGCCGGGTGTTGACCATTCCCGGAGTTCCGGGCTGCTGGCCCGGTGGGCCGGGCTGACCTGGGCGGCCGGGAGGCGCATTGGGTGGAGCCACAACCGGCGCCGGTCCCGGCGCCGGCTGCCCGCGATCCGGCCCGCCC
>DNDP01000316.1:3598-3822 GCA_003484235.1 Verrucomicrobiales bacterium | reverse complement strand
CCGGGCCACCGCTGCGAGCTTTGGCAACCGAAGCGCCTTACAGCCCCTCGACGATGGCCCTGCCGCGGCGTCGGTGGTCCAATGCTGCGCAGTGGCAAAGTGCAGAGCCACGGTTAGATGGAGTCATTTTGTGACTGTGAGATTTTCCAGGAAGTCCGCATGGTTCCGGCCGCCATTGGCATTGTCCGGCCGCGGCCGCCAGAGCTTGCTGGCGATGTCCGGAT
>DNDP01000316.1:0-3554 GCA_003484235.1 Verrucomicrobiales bacterium | reverse complement strand
GGTGAGATGGAGTCATTTTGTGACTGCGAGATTTTCCAGGAAGTCCGCATGGTTCCGGCCGCCATTGGCATTGTCCGGCCGGGGCCGCCAAAGCTTGCTGGCGATGTCCGGATCGCCGTCGCCATCCACGTCGGCCACCACGGCTTCGTGTCCGCCCAGCCCGTTGTCGAGGATGACCCATTCGACGAACGTCCCACCCTTGCCGTCCAGGTTCTCCCAGATGAACCACCGAGGCAGGCGGTCCCCTTTGATCGCCTCCATCTCGACGGTGAACACGTCGGGATCGCCGTCCCGGTCGAAGTCGGCAACCGCCAGCGAATGGTAGGCGCCGCGTGGCGCGGAATCGCCTGCGACCAGTCCGTGCACGGTCCAGTTCAAACCCCGGCCGCCGATGTTTTCCAGCCAGGCAATGCGGCCGGCACGGATCTCGTTTTCGGTCATCACCAAATCGTTGTGGCCATCCCGATTGATGTCCACGATGACGCAGCGGGTGGAGAGCGGATACGGCGGCCGGGGATTGCCGAACGGGACCGGGTGTTCCTTCCATTCGGTGCCGCGGCCGTCCACGTTCTCGAACCAAGCGTTGGAGCGCACGATATCCAGGTCGCCGTCGCCGTCGATGTCGCCCACGGCCGCGCCCGCATGCACGCCCAGGCCGATGTCGTGGCGCTCCCAAGGCTGGCGCGAGTCATTCGGGATGCGATACCATCGCAGGTTGTTCTTGTCAGACATGGTGATGATGTCGAGGCGTCCGTCGCGGTCGAGGTCTGCGGCGACGAGGTCGTGCACGGCGGCCAGCGTGTTGTCGAAAACGATGCGTTCAAACTCCTGTTTACGCGGTTTGCCGGTGTTGCGATACCAGGCACCGCCGGTGACATGATCCAACCATCCGTCGCCGTCCACATCGATGGCAGTGCCGCCAACGTCCGAGGGATGGTCCCGGCCGAGCACGTGGCGGGACCAGTTGCCCGGTTCCTTGAACTCGAACCAAAAAACCGTGTTGCCCTCGGCCTTGCCGCCCGTGATGAAGTCGAGGTCGCCGTCTTTGTCCAGGTCCACCAGGCACGTCTGCCCGTAGCTGGCGCCCGGCAGGTCACGGTCGATGTAGTGGTGGCGAAACGCGAAGGTGTCGGCGGCGAACGTGACGGCGACCGGCGCCAGACAGAGAAGCAGGACCGCCGGCGCTGCAGACCAGGAGTGGGACGTCATCCCGCAGGTCAGTGCATTGTCGGCTGACGATTTGCCGTTTGAGCAGGCGTGGAATTTCATTGTCGAAGCAGGAGTTGAGCTTTGCGGACTGAGAAGTGGTCTTCGCCGGAGAACACCAGATGCACGGTGCGGCCGTCGTCGCTCATCCATTTCGTGGGCAAGCTGGAGGATTCGCCGGGGCCGACATCCCACTGGTCGGTGTGGAACACCCTGGTCCAGGGGCCCCACGGCTCGGGCGCGTCGTAAATGGCGAATCCGCCGGCAAACCGGGTGTCTGCCCCCGGGCCTGTCTGACACCAGAGATAGCGACGGAGCCCGGCGTTGTAGGTGATGCCGGAGCGATAACAGGCTCCCGGATTGGTGAATACCGAGCCCCGCTCCGCGAGGTCGCGGCTCCACACCGGCCCGCCGCTCTCGTTCAGCCGCACAAAAAACTCCCAGGCGGCGCGAATCGGCAGCTTGTCCTTTGGGACCCGGGCCAGCACGAACCGGTCGGCCCGCACATAGGCGCTGTCTTGGTCCTGCGAATAGACGTAGACGAACCCGTCGCGGGCGCCGGTGTAGTCGCGTCCGAAGTTGAGGAACGTCGGGCAGCCGAAACTTTCCGTGAACTTCCAGTCCGCCCACGTCCAAGTTGCGCCGTGGTCGGTGGACCAGCCGAGTTGGGCATTGCCGGCGTTGCGCACGAGCAGATGGAGAACGCCATCCATGCACAGCAGGCCGCTGGCCTTGCGTCCTTGCTTGCCATCGCCCGTTGTTTCGCCGGATGCGGAGCGGACGTTCACACCCTGAATGTCCGGCAGCGTGCCGATGACTTTCGCGAAGCCCATGCTGAGTTTTTCTTTCAAGAATGGCTCGAACCCAAATCCGTCGCCGTAGGCTGTGTAAAGGGCATCGTCGTCGGCCCAGGTCATCGGCCAGTTGTCGCTGCCCCTGGCCAGGCGGATGATGGCGCTCGCGGGCGCCCATTCCACGCCGGCAATGACCGGGCTCGGTGGACAGGGCGAAACGGATTGCACAGTGGCTCTTCCCGCGTCCGATTGTCCGGCATCCTTCACGGCTGCGACGATTGGCAGCAGGAACGGCTTGAGCACCTCGTAATGATCTTCACCCCTTGCCCGTTTCCACGACTGGCCGGCACGGGCGACAACGATGTCCAGCGTGGGCATGACGACGATGAGGCTGTCATACAGGCCCCAGCTCCAATAGGTGTCGAGTGGCAGTCCCTCGATCGTTTCGTCGGCGTTGTTCCACCAGAGCAGCCCGTAGTGGCTGGCAGCATTGCCGTATTCTGCCGGATTGCGCACCGGCAGGCCGGGCACGCCGGGGACGGTGGTGCGGGCCTGGTCGATGAACCCGCGCCGCAGAAGCTGCCGGCCTTTCCACTCGCCGCCGCGCAGCCAGAGCAGGCCGAATCTCGCCATCGCATCGACGTTCGCGCTGATGCCGGACCCGAACTCGCGGCGTTGGACGCCGCCGATCAGATCCGGGCGGTAGGCGTTCTTGCGCCAGGCCAGGTCGGAGCGACGGATGCCGATCGGCGTGAACAGCCGTTCGAACATCAGCTCGTCGACATCGCGGCCATAGGCAAGGGTGACGCACTCGGCCAGCCAGTTGGGACCGCTGTCGCTGTAGTCCCATTGCGTGCCGGGCCTGAACAGCAGTGGCGTGAAACCGCCGGGTTTTTCAAAGCCGGCCGTCTGGGAGGCGAGGTGGCGGATGGTGATCTCGTCGAGCCAGCCGGATTGGGCGTTCGCATCGGGCGGCGTTCCGAGCGTGGGATGATGTTGGCGCGCCTTGTCGTCGAGGCGCAGTTTGCCGTCCATCACCGCCAGCCCGAGAGCCGCCGATCCGAACGACTTGGTCGTGGATTTCAGATCGTATCGTTGGGCCGGATCACCCCACGAAAGCACGAGCCTCCCGCCACGCGTGATGAAACCCGATCCGCCGCCGGTGAGCGCGTAGTCCCGCGCCTGGATCAATCTGGCCTCATCGAGACCGGCGTCCTGGGCGCTGATCCGGGTCCACGCCTGGCCAGGGTAGGTTGCCGCAGAAGCCGGCACAAGGGACATGCCGCCCACCACCAGCAGAGCCCTGAGCAGACGGACCAGTGCAGCTGCGGACATCGCGCCCAGACTGCCTTCAAGGCGGGACCGGAGGGTCGCTGCGGATGGCCGTTTCATGATGTGGACTGGAACCGACGCTATGGTCCAGGCTGCAAAAGTCAACGGCCGGCAGGAAGCGGTTTGTGCGAAGGAGGAACGTGTGGGCGGGCATGGATTCCCTCCGGTCACGGGCCGGAGCAGCGGACGGAACCTCGGCGCCTAATCCGCGTAGTTCGTGTG
>DNDP01000208.1:16860-17996 GCA_003484235.1 Verrucomicrobiales bacterium | reverse complement strand
GCACCCCAGTTGGCCAGAATGCCGCCCCGGACACCGAAGCCGATGCCGGCCGCGAGAATGGCCAGGAAGCCGGCCCACAGGAGCCGCTTCGCATTGGGCGCAATACCGTTTTCTGATGCGTTACTCATAATTGCACAGTTGTTGTTTGTGGGTTGGTTGTAGGGAAGAAATGACTACCGCGTGAACTTTGGCAGCTGGACGATCTTGCCGCCCTTCATGGCCGACTCGTGCGCGCACAGGCCCACGCACGTCCAGTTGGCCGACTGCCTGGCGTTCGGAAACGGATCCCGCCGCTCGGCCAGCGCCATGGCAAACTCGTGCGCCAGGTGCGGGTGGCTCCCGCCATGCCCGCTCCCCTGCGTGAAGCTCAGGTGCGTTTTCTTGCTCGAGTCATACACGCCCTTGGTCGTGTACTTGGCGATGCTCTTCGGCAGCCGCTTCGCATAGTCCGGGCACTTCACCGGCTTCGGGATCTTCGGCTCGGGCTTCTTGGCCGTGTGCACGATCAGCGGCTCGTGCTCGATCAACGGCCACTCGACCGACTTCTTATCGCCATACACGTCGATGCTCTCCCGATACTGCCGCGCCGTGTCAAACAGGCTGCGGATGATCCGCCCGCTCACGTCCGTCCCCTGGAAGGCCACATGCGCCGTCTCCACCGCAAACGGGCTGCCGTAGGCCTTGATCAGCTCCTTACGGATGGTGCCCGAGCCGAAACAGCTCACGTACTCCGCCGGCTTGCCGATCAACCCGGCCACCGGCCCCACGCAGTGGGTCGCATACCACATCGGCGGCAGACCGGGCCAGTAGTTGGGCCACCCGTCCATGTCCTGCTGGTGGCTGGCCTGCACGAACTGGAGCTTGCCGAGCTCACCCTTGTCCAGCAGCTCCTTCATGAACAGGTATTCGCGGGCGTACACGACCGTCTCCATCATCATGTAGCTCAGCCCGGTCTTCCTGACCAGGTCCACGATCTTTTTGCAGTCGGCGACGTTGGTGGCCATCGGCACGGTGCAGGCCACATGCTTGCCGGCCTTGAGCGCGGCGATGGACATCCAGGCGTGGTCGGGGATCGGCGAATTGATGTGGACGGCGTCCACCTCCGGGTCCTTCAGGACCGCCGCAAAGTCGGTGTA
>DNDP01000208.1:0-16551 GCA_003484235.1 Verrucomicrobiales bacterium | reverse complement strand
ATGAACTCGGCGCCGAACCCGAGACCGATCACGGCGATGTTGAACTGTTTGCTCATGGTTGGCTGGACTGGGGCCGTCGCGGGCAATAATCCACACTTTTCCTGCTGTTTGCGACCGCGGCGATGGCGCGAATGACACCTTTCACCCCGCCACGTGTCAACGGCAAAGTTCCCAGCGGGAAGGCAACAAAACCAAGCCGGCAGCGGACGCGTTGCACCCCGTCGGGTGGTTCGCAGTTGGATCACGAAATCCCGCATCCCAGCCGGGCGGCGCATTCGTTGGCCAGCGGACCTTCCGCGAGATTTCCTGCGTTTGCATGACCCTTTTCCCCGCAGAATGGCGCCTTACCTAGTGGAACCGTGGGCGCAAATACGGTCGAGACGGTCATTGAAAGTCTCGCCGCGTCCGTTACGATTCCCTGCTGGGCGCCCCATTTTGGCGCCGCATTTCCGCCAGCAAACTGGCCAGGCCTTTCCAGGCAGTCGCGGACGCTTCATCTCCGCAGGCACCTTTCGCCACCCGCTGTTCGATGCCGACGCACATGGGCCTACGCACCGACATATTCGACACGAACGCCTCGACCGAGGACGAAACCCGGTTTGAGGCTTCGCCCCGCCGGCGCCCGGAAGCGCCCGCCCGCCACCTTGGGAGACCGAGGCGGGAGATCCGCATGCTGATCGTCGAGGATGACTTCACGTTCGTGGAGCTTGTCCGGCAGTTTCTGGAGCATTCGCAGCGTGCCAGCTTCAGGCTCGAACATGCCGCCTCGCTGGCCGAAGCCCGCGCGTGCCTGCCGCAGGGGAAGTTCGACATCGTGCTGCTGGATCTTTCGCTTCCTGACAGCACCCGCGACAAGACTCTCGGCGCCCTGCTCGCCGAGGCTCCCAATGTCCCGGTGGTGATCATGAGCGGGCATGACGACGAGGAGATGGCCATCCAGTCGCTCCAGGCCGGAGCACAGGACTATCTGGTCAAGGGCCAGTCGAGCCTCCCGCTTTTGGTGCGCGTGATCCACCATGCAATTGAGCGGAAGCGGCTGGAGATTTCCCTGCTTGAACGTGAGACGATTCACCGTCTGATCACGGAGAATGCCAAGGATCTGATCGCCGTGCTCGACCGCTCCGGACGCCGCATCTACCTCAGCCCCTCGTACCGGCGGCTGCTGGGTGACGTCGAGTCGCTGCGGGGGACGGATTCCCTGGTCAACGTGCATCCGGACGATGCCGAACGGATGCGGGCCATGTTCCGTGAGACCGTGGAAACGGGCGTGGGCCAGCGCGCCGAATACCGCTTCGTTTGCTCCGACCGATCCATCCGCCACATCGAGTCCCAGGGCAGCGTGGTGAAGGATCAGCATGGCCGGGTCAGCCGCGTCGTGGTGGTCTCCCGCGACATCACCGAACGGCGGCAGGCGGATGAGTCGCTGCGGATCAGCGAACAGCGTTACCGGCATCTCCTGGGCTCGGTGACCGACTACATCTACACCGTGGAGCTGGACGAACACGGCAGGGTTCGTGCAACGCGGCACAACCCCTCGTGCGTGGCGGTGACCGGCTACACGCCGGAAGACTTCGAGGCCAATCCGGGACTTGGCATTTCCATGGTGCTGGCCGACGACCGGAGGGCGGTGGAGGCGATGGTTGCCGCCGCGCGGAAAGGCAACGTCACCAAGCCGGTGGAACACCGCATCCGTCATCGCGACGGTTCGATCCGGTGGGTGCGGGCCACCACGGTCCCCCACTGGGACGATCAGGGCCGCGTGGTCTCGTACGACGGATTGATCTCCGATGTGACCGAACGACGGGAGGCGGACGACCGGGTCCGGCGGTCCGAGGCGCTCTACCATTCGCTGGTGGCTTCCCTGCCCCAGTGCATCATGCGCAAGGATCGGGAGGGAAGGTTCATCTTTGTGAACCAGCGGTTCGCCGACATGCTGCAGGCCAGCCCGGGGGACATCGTCGGCAAGACAGACTTCGATTTCTACCCGCGGGAGATGGCGGAGAAGTTCCGCGCCGACGACCGGCGCGTGATGGATTCCGGAGAACTGTTCGAGACGGTGGAGGAGAACCTGACCGCCAACGGCGTGATGCACGACGTGCAGGTGATGAAGATTCCGATCCGCGACGAGAAGGGCGGGGTCGTGGGCGTGCAGTGCATCTTTTGGGACATCACTTCCAGCCGACAGGCACAGCGCGAGATCGAGCGGCGCGAGGAACTCCTGCAGGGGATCATGGACAATTCGTCGGCCGTCATCTACGTGAAGGATCGGGAAGGCCGCTACCTCTACATCAACCGCGAGTTCGAGAAGCTGTTCGGCATCACGCGAAATCGGGCGGTCGGACGGTCGGATTTCGCCATCTTTCCGCCGGACAGCGCGCAGCGGTTCCAGGAAAACGACCGCCTGGTGCTGAGCAGCGGCAAAGCCAGGATTCTCGACGAGCAGGCTCCCCACCCGGACGGGCTGCGCGACTATCTTTCGGTCAAGTTTCCGCTGTTCGACTCCGCCGGCCGGGCGTACGCGGTCTGCGGAATCTCGACCGACATCACGGACCGCAAGCTGATCGAAAAGCAGCTGCACCAGCGCAACCAGGATCTGCAAAGTGCGCTCATCGAGCTGCGTGATGCCCGTGCGCAGCTGATCCTGGCGGAAAAGTTTCGTGCGGTGGGAACGCTGGCGGCCGGCGTCGCCCACCAGGTCAAAAACCCGCTGCAGGAGATGTCCCTGCTGCTCGACAACATGGTCCAGGAGGTGCAGCCCCGGAACGCCCGCATGCAGGAGGACATCAAGGACATGCGCACCGCGATCGACGAAGCCAATGTCATCGTTCGGGCCCTGCTCGACTATGCGCGGCCGGAACCGCTGAAGCTGGTCCTCGGCGATCCCAATGCCGTGATCGCCACCAGCCTGCGGTTGACCCAGTTGCAGCTGGTCGGGGCCAAGGTCCGGGTCAAGGTCCAATACGATCCCATGGCGCCCAAACTGCCGATCGACCGCCAGAAGCTGGAGCAGGTCTTCATCAACCTGGTCAACAACTCCATTCAGGCAATGAAGATGGTGCCGGAATCGGAGCGGCAGATACTCATCAGCGTCAGGACCTGCGTCCATCTCGAAGAACCCTCGGCGGCGAAAAGCCTCGGTGACACCACCTGCTGGCTCCCCGGCGACCCGCTGGTGGTCATCGAACTGGCAGACACCGGCCCCGGCATTCCCGAAACGCACCTGTCACAGGTCTTCGATCCATTTTTCACCACCAAGCCGCCCGGCGAAGGCACCGGACTCGGGTTGTACGTCGTGCAGAGCATCGTGACCCTGCACGGGGGCAACATCGAGCTGACGAACCGACCGGAGGGCGGCGCACTAGTAAGAATCACGTTGAATCCAAAGAAAGGACGCAAGCACCATGGAGAAGCGACGAATACTCGTGGTTGACGACCGGCCGGTCATCACCCGCGCACTCAAACAGCAGCTCGAAAAGACAGGCCGGTTCGTGGTCCACGCGGAGAACAGCGGCCAGGCGGCGCTCAAGGCAGCCCGGCAGTTCAAGCCGGAGATG
Source organism: Verrucomicrobiales bacterium (assembly GCA_003484235.1). Lineage (GTDB taxonomy): Bacteria > Verrucomicrobiota > Verrucomicrobiia > Limisphaerales > RI-55 > RI-55. The sequence continues at coordinate 12,997 of DNDP01000208.1, read as the reverse complement.
GCCATCCTCGATGTCATGATGCCCGGCATGGATGGCGGAGAACTGAAACAACGCCTCCTGCAGATGCCAGGCTTTGCGGGAATGCCCGTGGCCTATCTCACTGCCGCCTACCGCGAAGGAGAAAACAACGACAAGGAGCTCTTCATCGAGAAACCGGTCAAGATCGACAAGATCATCGACACCATCGACCGGCAACTGGGCGGCTCCCCTCAGGTTGCGGCTTCCTGAACCGGGCCGAAACTGGCGACATCATTCTTCCAGGGGGCGCTCGTGATCGGAGCGCCATCCTGCCGGGACAGCGAAATGGGGCGCCTCCGACCGAGGCGCCCCCGGGGACCAGGACGACTGCACAGCAGCGCGATCACCCAGCGCCGGGACCAGCTCAAGAGCTGTTGTGGCGGCGTATCGCGGGCGGAAACTGCTTCCGTTGGAAAGCGGTGCCGGGGCTTCGCCGAAAGCGCCCCAAGGCACTCGTGGACCAACTCCACCCCCGGTGCGGGCCGCGTTGAACAACCTCTTCATCCAAGAAGCAGCCGGATTCGGTGGCTCAAAACACATGAATGCCACGCTCATGCTCCGTCATTCCATCGCCGCCCCACTCCTCCTATGCACCATTGGCGCCGTGTCTCCTCCCGAGGCGGCCGACCGCGTCTGGTCGCCGGTCGAACTCGTCAAGGAAGGCGGAGACGCCCGCCGGGATAACTCGACTCGTTTCCGCGTCCGCTTTCAGGTTGCCTCGGTCACCCGGATGCCCACCCACTACCCCGACGGCACCCGGCACGAGATTGCGCACCCGATTCCGGGGCACAACCTTGGCGGGCTCCATGGGTTCGCCCAGCCGATTCCTCCCGCGGTCGAGGCGGCGCTCAACCGTCTGGGCATCGACGACCTCGAAGCCCACTTCTCCGGTGCCACGGTGGAATTGGAGGGCGTGGTGGCCGGCAGCGGGCTCGACCTGCCCGGTTCACCGACCCATTGGACCTTCTACATCTCGCTGCGGTCGATCGATCAGTTTTGCGGAGTGACCCGCGTGCGGGACGGCGTTGGTGCCGGTCAACGGATCGAATCGGAGGGGAGCAAGGAGACGAAGCAGACAGACTGACGCCCGACTGCAGCGGCGTCCCTGTGAAAGCGCCCGGAAGTGGCGGCAAACAAAATTCGAACCTTTACCCCGGTTCGCGCGTCGAGGCATTCTACGTGCGAGCATGAATCATAGTCCCTTTCGACGGAGCCTGTGGATCCATTGCGGGGTTTTCCTCGTGTGGCTGCTGGGGATTGCTTCGTCAGCGGGGGCGGCGGTGGCGCGGCCGAACATTCTTTGGATCACCGTGGAGGACATGAGCCCGCAGCTTGGCTGTTACGGCGACCGGACCGTGCCCACGCCCAATGTGGATCGCCTGGCGGCCGAAGGGGTGAGATTCACGCGCGCGTTTTCCACCTACGGAGTGTGTGCGCCCAGCCGCGCCTCGCTGATCACCGGCATGTATCCGACGTCGATCGGCGCAATGCACATGCGGACGATGAAGCGGACTGCGGCCCTGGATGCGATCACCGATCCCGAGTTGCTGGCGATTCCGGTCTATGAAGCGGTGCCGCCCCCGCAGGTGAAGTGCTTCCCGGAATACCTGCGGGCCGCCGGCTACTACTGCTCGAACAACGCCAAGGAAGACTACCAGTTCATCGCGCCGGTGACGGCGTGGAACGAATCGGGAAGCGACGCCCACTGGAAGAACCGCCCCACGCCGGAAACGCCGTTCTTTGCGGTGTTCAACTTCGAGATCACCCATGAAAGCAGGGTGTTCGAGCAGGTGAGCCCGCAAGTAGTGGATCCCGCCACCGTGACCGTGCCGCCCTATTACCCGGACACGGAGCTGGTGCGGCGCGACATCGCGCGCAATTACGACAACATCGCCGAGATGGACCGGCAGGTGGGCGAACTGCTGAAGGAGCTGGAAGCCGAAGGCTTGATGGAGAAGACGATCATCTTTTTCTTCAGTGACCACGGATCCGGCCTGCCGCGCGCCAAGCGCTGGGTGTACGACTCGGGAATCCACGTTCCGCTGATCATTCGGTTTCCCGGCCAGCGCGAGGCCGGCACGACCAACGGCGACCTGGTGAGCTTCGTCGATTTTGCCCCCACGATGCTGTCGCTGCTCGATCTGCCAATCCCCGACCACCTGCAGGGTCAGGCATTCCTTGGTGCCCGCAAGGCGACGCCCCGCCGCTACGTCTTCGCCTTTCGCGACCGGATGGACCCGGCGGCGGAACGGATCCGCGCAGTCCGGGACCAACGGTTCAAATATGTGCGCAACTACCGGCCAGAACTGCCCTATCTGGGATTCGTGCCTTACCGCGACCGGATGGAGCTGATGCAGGAAATCCTCAGGCTCTCGTCAGCCGGCGAGCTGGGACCTGATCAATGGCAGTTCACCGCCAAACGCAAGCCGTTGGAGGAACTTTACGACACCGCCAGCGACCCCCACGAGATTCGCAATCTGGCGGGCGATCCGGTTCATTTCGAGAAGCTCGCGGAGTTGCGTGAGATTCACGAGGCCTTCCACAAGCGCTACGGCGACCTGGGCGAGCTGTCCGAGACCAATCTGATCCGCAAACTCTGGCCCCCGGCCGGCATCCAGCCCGAAACGTTGCCCCCTCTCCTGAGTGTCGTGGAGTCGCGGGGCGGCGTCGAAGTCCGGCTCGAACCGCAGACCCCGGGCGCGTCCCTTGCCTGGCGCACCGGCACCACGAACGGCTGGCAGCTGTATCACCAACCCATCCAGGTGGAAAAGGGCGTCGAGATCCGCGCCCTCGCCCATCGGATCGGTTTCAAGCCCTCGACCGAGGTCGTGCACGTGGTGGAGTGAAGCGGAGCGTTCTCCGCCCGACCGGCGTCAACGCCCAGCCTTGGATCACGGGCCTCCGTGCCCGCCTCCGACTTCCCCTGCGAACTGGTCGTATTGGCAGACGCAGACGGGCTCCTCACCCCGGCACTCCGGCCGGCAACCGGCAGCAGAAACCCAGCGTGACATCATGCCATCGGGCGGGTCCAATCCGGCTCAACCGCGTAAGCATCACAATTGATCGGAGGGAGGGTAAGGCCGCGTGGCTGTTCTGCATCACCTTTGTGACACTGCTGTTCATCGGTCCCCTGGCCGGGTTTGCGGCAACCTACCACGTCCGAAAGTCGCCGACGGGAGACGGCCCGGGTTCGTCCTGGGCCAATGCCTCGTCCAGCCTCGACGGAATCCTGCGGTCGACGACCGCCAGTGATGAAGTCAGGATCGCCGCGGGCACCTGCCTCGCCGCAATCCGCACCTTCATCAATCCCGAGACCCCGATGCCGCCCCGCAACGAAGTCGGACCGCTGGCCGACACCTACGCATCGTTCGTGCTCCCCGCCGGCGCCAGCATGCGCGGGGGATTCGCCGGCACTGAAACGAATCCAGATCTGCGGAACAGGCAGGCCAATCCGACCGTACTCTCCGCCCGGTGTCTTGATGGTTTCCGTTCGGTGTTCGTTTGCCAATCCCACGGTGAGTTGGTGGAAGGCTTCATCATCAACGGCGATCAACCCCGATCCATCGACCTCGGCGCCTACGAACCCGGCAGCTACCCTGAGATCCGTGAGATGAATCGCGCACCTGGCGGACTGGAGACTCTCCACGTCCGTGCATTTCCGTCGGCACCGGTGATCATCCAGGCGACGTCTGAGTTTGATGACTACACCGTTCTGGGTTCCGCCTCGTTGCAGGGAACCGGACAAACTTTCACCGATCAGAGTGGCGGCCCGAACCACCGTTTCCACCGAGCGAAGCTGCCGTGACGAATTCCGCTCGAACCATTTGCGTATGAAGTCCTTCTTCCTGGCCATCACCGTTCTTGCCCTCGCGTGCGGACTGTATTGGACCGCCGCCGGCGCCGTCATCCGGGTGGACCCGGGCGCACAGGGCGACGGCTCCGGAACGTCGTGGTCGAATGCCCGGACCAATCTCGCCGCCGCACTCGGCAGCGCCGTGGCCGGCGACGAATTATGGGTCCGCGCGGGAGATCACCGTGCGCCGTCGCCCACGAGCTTCGAGCCGCGATACATCCCGCGCATCATCGAGGACTCCCAAATCGACGCGGCGTTCCTGATTCCAGCCGGCGTTTCGGTTTGCGGCGGGTTCTCCGGAAACGAGACCGCGCGCGACCAGCGGAATCCGCGCAACCTTCCCACCCGGCTGTTTGCCTCCACGCTGGACGGCGGGCGCGTACATTCTCGGGTACTCTGCCGCGGGCCTGCTCGATGGTTTCACGCTGCATCGTCGAGGACGGTTTCAACGGGACGGACATCTGGACCGTGGATCTGCAGTTCGTCGCGCCCGGAAGCAACAACTTCTCGCTCACTCCGGGATCGCCCGCGATCGATCTCGGATCAAACGACGTCTTCGCGAATCTGACCGTGTCCACCCGCGACATCGACGGCAAACCTCGCCTTCTGGATGGTGATCATGACGGGCAAACTGCCGTCGATCTCGGGGCTCCCGAGTTCGGGCGCTTCGCGGTATGGACGCAGATTCAACGCACAACCGGCGGTCCACTCGAACTGCGCGCGCTCTCGTCCGACGCTGCCGGTGTCGTGGTGCAGGAGACCAGCAACTTCATCGACTGGGCGGATGTCGGAACAATGACTCAGGACGGCGACACGCTCACCGTAACGCTGCCTGCTGCCGATGCGTTCGCCGGACGGTTCTTCCGGGCTCGTCTGCCGTGAGCAAGGCCCGGCCTTCCGGCTTGGCGATGGGCACGTGTTGAGGCACAAGAAGGTCATGCGCTTCCTTCCATTGCCCGTCATTCTCGCATGCGTCCTGGCCTCCGCACCGCCCGTCGTGGCCGCGTCGTCACCGATCAATGTTGTGATCATCCTGGCGGACGATCTCGGTTACGGCGACCTCGGCTGCTACGGACATCCGAAGTTCAAGACGCCGCACCTCGATCGCATGGCGGCGGAGGGTGCGCGCCTGACGAACTTCCACTCCACCGCGCCCTACTGCGCGCCGTCGCGGGCGGCGTTGCTCACCGGGCGTTACCAGTTTCGCAGCGGCGTGCTCGGCAATCCCGCGCCCGACGCCGGCATTCATCACATCGGCATTCCCGATGACGAACTGCTGCTCGGCGAGGTGTTTCAAGCGCAGGGCCACGCGACGATTGCCATCGGCAAGTGGCACCTTGGTCACAAGCCGGAGTTCCACCCGCTGCGCCACGGCTTCGACGAGTACCTGGGCATTCTCTACAGCAACGACATGCGGCCGGTGGAACTGATCGATGGAACGAACGTCGTCGAGTATCCGATCGTTCAGGCGAACCTCACCCGGCGCTACACCGAACGGGCGTTGAACTTCATCGAGCGCCATCGCGACCGCCCGTTCTTTCTCTATCTCCCGCACGCGATGCCACACAAACCGCTGGCCGCCTCGGAGGCATTTTACAAGCAGGGCGATGCCGGTCTGTACGGCGATGTGATTGCCGAACTCGACTGGAGCGTCGGCGAAGTGCTGAAGAAGCTCCGCGAGACCGGACTCGACGATCGCACGCTGGTCATCTTCACGAGCGACAACGGGCCGTGGTTCGGCGGCAGCACGGGCGGCTTGCGCGGGATGAAATCCACCACCTGGGAGGGCGGCACGCGCGTGCCGTGCATTGTGCGCTGGCCCGGACGCATCCCGGCGGGCCGGACGATCGACCAACTTGCGGCGATGATTGACCTGTTTTCCACCGCGCTGGCCGCTGCGGGGATTCCGCTTCCCGACGATCGCGTGCTCGATGGACACAATCTGCTGCCAATGCTGCAGGACGGCCGACCCAGCCGTCACGAAGCGGTGTTCGCGATCCACGGGGATTCCCTGCGAACGGTGTTCGACGGCCGCTGGAAACTGCACGTGAAACGATCCGCCGAGAACAGCCTCGTGAAGCAGGGCCTCGACTGGGTGGATCCGCGCGGTCCCGACGGGGTGACGATCATCGCGCCGTTCGAACAATCCATGCCGGACGAGTATCCCGGACTGCTGACCGGCGACACCGGCGCCGATGGGCAGTTGTTCGATCTGGAGACCGATTCCGGCGAACAGACGGACGTCGCCGCCAAGCATCCGGAGCATGTCAAACGCCTGCTTCAGCTGCACGGGCGGCTCGCAAACGAGATGAGGGCCGAACGCCGCTAGGCCCATACGGAACGACTCAGCATTGGGAGCGCACGCGTCCCGCGTGCAGCGGAGCCGTCCCGGCGACGCTTCCGGAGGACCCGGAATCGCCACACCTGTCGGCGCGAATTTCCGCTCGCCTCAAGGGGTGTTCGGCGCGACGCCGAACACGGCCCGCGGGACGCAGGCGCTCCCCCTGAACTGCATCGTTCCGCATGGGCTGAGACCGGCATTCGCCACCCGTTTTCCTCCCGTTCACCACTCGCGGCGAAAAAGTTTTCGCGAACAACTAAATATTTAGTTGACGAAACTTTTCCGGCATTGTCTTGTTCATCTACTAATTCGTTAAGAGTTCAACTCACCGTTTCATCATGGCACGCAAGAAGTCCACCAGTTTCACCGAAGGCGAGCATCGCATCATGGAGGTGCTCTGGCGCCGCGGCTCGGCCACCGTCGCCGAGGTCACCGAGGAGCTCGAGGGCCGCGACGCCCCCGCCTACAACACGATCCTCACCATGATGCGGATCATGCGCGACAAGGGTTACCTCGACTGCCGCAAGGAAGGCCGCGCCCACGTTTACCAGCCGACGGTCAACCGCGAGACGGCTGCGCGAAGGGCGGTCCGCCAGCTGTTGTCGAAGTTCTTCTCGGATTCGCCGGGCGAGCTGGTGTTGAGCTTCCTGCGCGATGAAGACCTGAAGCCCGAAGAGCTGGCCGAACTCAAGAAACGCATCAACGAAGCCACCAAACCCGATCGCTCGAAATGAATCCCGATCTCGACCTGCTCGCCCAGCGCATCGCCGGGGCGCTCTTCAACGGAGTCTATCAGGGGCTGCTGCTGGCCGGCGTCCTCTGGCTCGCGCTTAGACTTGGCCGCCGCCTCAACGCGGCGACCCGCCACGCCGCCGGCTTCATCACGCTGCTGCTGATCGCCACGCTGCCGGTCGCGCACCTCACCGCCGATCTGCTGGCCAGCCGCGAATCCCAGGCGGAATCGATCACCGGGGTACTCCCTGCGCGCACCTATCTCACGCCGACGGTCGCAAACACAACGGCGCCCGGAGCGGAAGCGGCCTTCCCGGTGCCGGAGCCAGCCTCCGAGACTGTCGTCAACACGGAGGAACTTCCGCAACAGGATGTCCTGCCGGATGAAACGGCGTTGATGCTCGCGTTGCTCGAAGATCGGCAGCGGTTGACCACCATTCATGCGGCGCTGCTGGAACCGGACCGAACACCGGCGCAAAACATCACACCGACTCACACTCCGCGCCACGAGGAGACTTCCCTGTTCGACACGGAACCGATCACCGAGGCCGAGGCGATTGCCAACGAGCACGCGCCTGCACCCGCGGCCGGTCTGCGCGCACGCCTGACGGAGGCGCGGGCGCTGCGGGCCGCCGTGCCGTCAATCGCCCTGGCGATTGCTCTGGGAGCGGTGATTCTGATCGCGTTCGCGCGGCTCGCGCGTTTGCTGTGGCAGTACGGCCAACTCGCCCGCTTGAAGAATGTGGGCACGCTTCCGGAAAGCAAAGTGCAGGAAATGTTCGACCGGCTCCGCATCGAGCTGGGAATCGACCGCGACGTCCGGCTGCGTCTGAACGAAAACGTCAGCACGCCGATGGCGATCGGTTTCCGCAGGGCGGTGGTGCTGTTGCCGCGCTCGCTCCCGGAGGCCGCGACGCCCGCCGAACTGGAGGCGGTGTTGCGTCATGAACTGGCTCATGTGCAGCGCCGCGATGACTGGTCGAACCTCGTGCAACAGCTGGTTGCCGCCGCACTCTTCTTTCAGCCTGCGGTCTGGTGGCTCTCGCGGCGGCTGACCATCGAACGCGAGGTGGCCTGCGACGATTACGCGCTGGCGGGAGCGCCGTCGCACCGGGATTACGCCCTCTTTCTCACCGAATTTGCCGGACGTTCGCGCAGCCAGAGCTGGCTGGCGGCTCCGGCTGCCTGGAGCAGCAACAGTCAACTGAAGGAAAGGATCAACATGATACTCGATGCCAAAAGAAACACCTCGCTGCGGCTCGCCCGCACCAGCGTGGGTGCTCTCACTCTCGCCACAGTCGCGACTGCCGCCGTCACCCTGCTGGCCGCACCGCGCCTGGTCTTCGCAAGTCCGGCGGATTCCACCGCCGTTGACATCACCACGGAACCAACGAACCCGTCGGCCCTCGACCCATTCTCGGAAGACTTCGCCCGCGATTCGTCGCAGAGCCCGCAAGGTGAAGTTCTGTTCACCGCAGAAGCCGCGGCGGATGCGTTTGGTTCACCAGCGCCGCGCGAGAAATCTCCAGGCACCACCCCGGCACGCGCCCCGCTCGCGCCACCGCCGGTGGCGGCTCCCGTTCCCTCGATCGCCCCAACCCCCAACTGGAAAGTGAACCCCACTGCCAAGCCAACGCCGTCACTGGTTCCGCGGGTCGCCGCTGCGCCGCCCCGGATCCATTTCCCTGACGCGGCCGCCAAACTGGAATGGCGCAACCCCGATCCCACGCGAGAACCGACGAAATTGCAGCTCGCGCAAGCTGAACCGGCTCAAGCCGATGTGCTGGTGCGTGAGCCCCGGCGGCGCAGCGCCGCTGACATGGAGGCGCGCCTGGAACGTCTCGAACGGCTCATCGAACGCCTGGCAGACGACAAGGAGCTCCGCCACGAAGATGCGGACGTCGAATGGCATGGCGAGGAACCCAGGCCGAAAGATCGGAAAAGAAGCACCTCCTTTTTCGATCCCGCGGGCGAGATCACCCATGAGGATGATGTGTTCGGATTCGTCCACCCCGAGCAGACAACCTCCGCGAAAACCACCCACGGAGACCACCGTTTGATCGTCGAGAAGGCCATGAAAGACGCCGAGCGGGATGTCACCATTGCATTGCGGGAAGCGGAACGCGCGACCCGGCGGGCCAATGAACAGGTGGCACGCGAGTCCCGAAGTGGGCGCGCCAGCGAGGATTCACTGGCCATCCATCGCCGCGTGTTGGAGGAACAGCGCCGTGCGCTCGCAGATCAGTTGCGGCAACTGGACGAGCAACTGGAAAAGTTGAATCGGAAGTTCTCGACCACGCACGATTTGACAGTCGAGAGCCCGCTCAACAAGTCCGGCAACCCGGACCTGCCGCAGTCCGGCAATTGAGCCGGCCACCCTGCCGCGGGCTCCGGTGTTGAGGCGCCGGAGCCCGTGGTCCACCTTCGATCCCCTCCTGCGTCATGAACCAGTCATCCTCTGCCCCATCGGAGACCGCCATCGCGTCCGCCATCAATCTCGAGTTCGTCCGCAACATCGCCGAGACCGGAGAACGCGACGGCGTCGAGGCGGTCACCGAGTTTCACCGCTCGTTGTTCCTGCACCAGCATGGTCGCGATCTCGAACGGCACCGCCAGCAGCGCAAGTTGAGCGAAGATCGTCTGGCGGATCTCGAACGCCGGCTCGACCAGGTCCGCGCGCGGCTCGCCGACGAGGATGAACACGTCCCCGTGCTGGAGAACGGCACCCCCGACACACAGCCCAGCGCCCCGTGGAATCTGTGGGACCGCACGATGTTTTGGCTGGCCGCCATCGGCGTCGTGGGCCTGCTCGTGTTCGGCGTGTTCAACATTTCGTTCAACCTCCTCGAATCGGGCATCATCACCTTCACCGAGCATCCGGTGCGCGCGTATTTCTGGGCGGCGTTGCTGCCGGTCGGCGCGCTGGCGGTGAAGGTCGGCTGGGACCTGCTGGAGAACCGTCGCTGCCGCATGATCTACCTGTGGACCTGCCTGACGATCGGGCTGGTGTCGGTGGTGGCGTGGGTCGCGGCGTACGCCAGCGTCTATCCCGCGCTCTCGATGTCCACCGCCGAACGCATTGCCAGCCTGACGGTGACCGATGCCTCGCCAGGCGCTTCGCTGACGGCTGGCGGCGTCAAGACGATCGACATGATCATCGTCATTGCGCAGGGGCTGGCGGAGATCTGTCTCTCGGCCGCGCTGGGCATCTACATGACGCAACTCTACGGCCGGCACCGGCCCGTGAGCCTGGCGCGCAATCCGGTTTACAAGCAGCTCGACGGCGAACGCCGCCGGCTTGAGGAACAGGTGACGCGTGAACGGCTCGCCCTCGCCGAAGCCCGCGGCGGCGAAAGCCGGCTGGAGAATCAACTGTCCGCCTTTGTCGCCTATGCGCGGTCGCTCTTTCAGAAGGAAGCCGGGCTGCGACGGGATCGCGGTCAACAGAAGCGCCAGTTGCTCGACCGGATCGCCGCCCAGTTGAAGGCGCGCCTCGACGACGCGGACCGTGGCGAGGACGACCACGAACCGAACGGCGAAACCGACCGGTTGGCGCTCAACGCTAGGTGATCGTATGAAGAACCACGTTTCCCCGCGGGTTGCGCGCACCGGTGCCCCTTCCGCCGGACAGCTGGCCGGCCGGGTTTTCGCGGCCCTGCTCGTCCTCATCACGCTCACTGGCTGTCAACGCAAGGAACCCGCCGCCAACACCCGGCACGCGCGGTACGTCGTCGGTTTGTCGCCGTTCCTCGAACAACCGGCGACCGACGAGGTCTTCCGCCATCTCGTGCATTTTCTGCTCGAGGACATGCCGTTGAACTCGTCGCTGTGGATCTACGACGCCTATCACCTCCGCACGATCACGCAGATCGAGATCCCGAACGTGAACGCCTTTCAGAGCGGTCGCACGCGGGCGAACCAGTTCAGCGGCCAGATTCAATCGCTCAAAGCGTTCCTGGCCACGCGCCATGAACAGCCGGTGGTTTCGAGCCTCGACTTCGCACACGCAATCCGGCTGCCGCAGTTCCTTCAGTTCGTCGGCGACAATCTCGCGGCCACCAATCTTTCCGTGACCACGGTGCTGCTGGGCAGTCCGCTGTATCTCGACGAAAAGGAGCCCGGCTTCTCGATGATGGACGGCTACTTCCCATCCGACGGACATCTGCTGGCGACCCGCGAGAAATCCATCTACGGCCTCGGCGATGTCGTGCCCGCCTTGAAAGAGGTGATTGTGCATCACGGCTATTTCGGCGATCCGTGGACCAGCGAACTTCATCAGCAACGGGTCGCGAGATTCTGGGGCCACTTCCTGCGCCGGCAGGGCGCACAACTCGCGACCTTCACCGGCGACCTGCCGACCACGTTCAACGCACTGCGCCAACCGCGCGCGACGGCCGCCACATTTGGCCGCGACGAACTGGATCCGGCGCAGGGCAAGGTCGAGATGCTCCGCATCAGCCGCGACGTCGGCGTGGCCGACTGGATCACCCGCGAACTGCCGGCGGACCATCGCCCGCCGCCGCCGACGACCCTCACCGGTCCGCTCAAGATCGGCATCCGCTGGGAGGGCAACATCGATCTCGATCTCTATGCGCGGCCGGAACCGCGCGGGGAGACGCTGTTCTTCCAACACCAGGAAAGCGCGGCCGGCTACTACTTCAAGGATCACCGCTCGTCGCCGGAACGGGAGTTTGAGTTCATCGAGTTCACACGCGCGGTCGATTTGCGGGAAGTCGAGGCGAGCGTGAACTTCTACGAAGGCCGGACGCCGGCCGGTCCCGAGGGCGAGATCCGCGTCGAGTTTCAAGGGCGCATCTACACCGGTCGCTTTGCCCTGGCCGCGCGCGAAGGCAATCAGGGCCGCGGCGGCCCCAGACAGGACGACCATTGGCGTCGCATCGACCTCCTCCGCGTGGTGGGAGTCGAGTGAATCCCTCCTTCGCCGTCGCAAGCCAACGGTCGGCTCGAGCAGTTCGAAGACTCGATCCCCTGCCAACGCTGACCTTTCCCCGCATCTTCGTGCAAAGCTCATTCACGAGTGTGGAGCGCCACTCGGCGTCCGGAGAATCCCAAAGCGATTCGGTGACAACTCACTGGTGGCTGATCGTCAGCCCCGAGAAAAACGGCCCGCGTGAGGGAAACGAACACTTCCGCTCGAAATGTACAGCCACAAACCTTCCGGGATCTCGCGCAGATTCCCGCTTGGCTTGTCCGGCGTGGGCGAACATAAAGCTTCATGCACCTGGTCCGCTCGCTTCTCTTCGCCGGCGCGCTGTTCACCGCCTCATCCGTCTCCGGCGCCGATCGTCCGAACATCATCTTCATCCTCGCCGATGATCTCGGCTGGACCGATCTCGGCTGCCAGGGATCGACATATTACGAGACGCCGCACATCGACCGGCTCGCGCGCGGGGGATTGCGCTTTGACGCCTTCTACATGAGCCAGAATTGCGCGCCGACCCGCGCCTGTCTCATGAGCGGCCAGTACGCGCCGCGCACCGGACTCTACACGGTCAGCACCCTCGAGCGCGGCAAGGCGGAGGACCGGCGCATGCATGTGCCGAAGAACGAGACCCTGCTCACGCTCAAGGTGAAGACCGTGGCCGACGTGTTGAAGTCCGCCGGCTACGCGACCGGCATGTTCGGCAAGTGGCACCTTGGTCACGAGCAGGGTTTTCATCCGGCCGATCGCGGATTCGACGAGGCGCTCCGCTCCAATGGCCGCCATTTCAAGATCCGCACCGATCCACCCACGGATGTTCCGGAGGATCAGTACTTCGCCGACTGGCTCACCGAGCGCGGCGTGGACTTCATCGCGCGCCACAGGGATGAATCCTTCTTCCTCTACCTCCCGCACTTCGCCGTGCATTCGCCGTATCAGGCGAAGGACGAATACGTGAAGCGCTGGGAGAGCGAGCCCGGCGTCGGCGGTCACAACAATCCCGTTTACGCGGCGATGATCCAGAGCGTGGACGGATCGGTGGGCGCCGTCATGGCCGCGCTCGAACGGCACGGCATCGCCGATAACACCCTGGTGATCTTCAGCTCGGACA
>DNDP01000243.1:9404-9590 GCA_003484235.1 Verrucomicrobiales bacterium | reverse complement strand
CGAGAAGTTCACCTACAGCGAAGGACTGGACGTGCTCGGATACTTCATCGAGATCGTATCGGGCAAGCCGTTCGATGTCTTCCTGCACGATCATCTGTTCGAGCCGTTGGGAATGGAGGACACCGGCTTCTATCTGCCGCCGGAGAAGGCGGATCGGCTGGTGGCCGTGCAGAAACCCGAGGACGG
>DNDP01000243.1:0-9076 GCA_003484235.1 Verrucomicrobiales bacterium | reverse complement strand
CTGAACGGCGTGCGCATCCTGAGCCGGACCACGATCGAGACGATCATGAGCAACCAGACCGGCGATCTGTTCGGGGGCGGGAACTCACACTACGGACTCGCCTTCGGCGTGTTGACCGAATCTGGCGTGACGCGCGGAGGGCAGGGCAGCTTCGGCACGTTCGACTGGGGCGGCTACTTCAACACCCAGTATTTTGCCGATCCGCAGGAGAAGATTGTCGGCATCCTCATGAAGCAAACCCAGGGCGGCAACGACAACACCGGCTGGAAGTTCCGCCTGCTCGTCGGCGCGGCGGTGGATGACTAGATTTTTCGCGCATGAACACACTGATCGGCATCGAAATCGGTGGAACCAAGCTGCAACTCGTCGCGGGCGATGGCGCCGGCGGCATCATCGACCGGCAGCGTCTGGAGGTGGACAAGTCGCGCGGCGGCGCCGGCATCCGCGAGCAGATCGCCCAGGGATTGCCCCGGCTGATTGCCAACTACCAACCGACCGCCATCGGCGTAGGGTTTGGCGGGCCGGTGGATCACGGGACCGGCCGCATCGCGAAGTCCCACCAGATCGAAGGCTGGTCTGAGTTCGAGCTGGGTGAATGGCTGCACGAGCAGACCGGCCTGCCGGTGCGGGTGGACAATGACGCCAATGTTGCGGCATTCGGTGAGGCCCTGGCTGGAGCCGGTCGGGAGACGAATCCCGTGTTTTACGTCACGCTCGGCAGCGGCGTGGGCGGCGGGTTGGTGGTGGACGGCCGGATCTACCACGGCGCGAAACCGGGCGAATCGGAACTCGGCCATGTGCGACTCGACCGGTCGGGCACGTTGGTCGAGGAACGCTGCGCGGGCTGGGCGGTGGACCGGCAGATTCGCGAGGCGGTGGCCGGTGAGCCGGGCTCAAAGCTGCGGCAGTTGATCGGGAGCGAAACGCGCGGTGAAGCCCGCTTTCTGGCTGGGGCCGTCGAGGCCGGCGATCCTTTGGCGACGCGACTATTGGAAAGCACGGCTGAAGATCTGGCTTTTGGCCTGTCCCACGTCACCCAGCTCATGCATCCGGCCACGATCATTCTCGGCGGCGGGTTGTCGCTGGTGGGGGAACCGCTGCGGGCGGCGGTCGGTCGGCACCTGCGCCGCTTCATCATGGAGGTGTTCGGCGAGGGGCCGGAGGTGCGGCTCGCCGCGCTGGGCGAGGACGCGGTGCCGGTCGGCGCCCTGCTGCTCGCGGCGGGCTAGATGTCCGTCATCTTGTAGGCGAGCCCGGCCGCACCTGCCAGGCAGGCGAGGTTGAATTTGCTGAGCACAAGCAGGACAAAGTAGAACTTGAAGGTTCGTTCGTCCTCTTCGCTTGTCTCCTCGTCGCCGGGATCCGGCTCATCGTCCAGGAACTCCTTCCTCCATTGCTCGAACGTCAGCTCCTGTTTTGCCAGGCGCTGGTAGGTGGTCAGGTACTCTTCGCGGTAGGATTGGATCTCCTCCGGCGTGATGGTCGCCGGATCGATCACGTCATCGTCATCAGACTGCCACTTGACCAGATACGCGCGAATCTCGTCATCGGTGCCGTTGGGAATGGCCGCGACCACCTCTTTGGATTCCACGACCATTTCCTCGAAGTATTCCTTGGCAAAGCGCTCATCCTCCTCGAAGAACCACACGCGGGCCGCAAAGTACTGTGCTGCCAGGATTGCCAGCAGGGAGAAGATTGCCGTCAGCAGGCCGAGTTCGTTGCTGCCCTTGCGACCGATCAGCCTTGCGCAGCCGCCCGCGGCGGCGGCCACCGCCAGGGCGACGAGCTTGCTGCGGATGCCGGCGATGAACAGGAAGTAGTAGAGCAATGCGCCGATGACGGCTCCGATCAGCGCTCCACCCACGCCGAGCCAGAATTTTCCCCAGTCCGGTCCATCCTCCTTCAGGACGTCCACGGTGGCGATCTTGGGTCGGAATCGCTTCTTTGACGGGACGGACGCTCCCGGTGCGGCTTCCTCGCCGGATTCGGCCGGGGCCTCCGGTTCCGCGGGTGCCTGCTGCTGATTGCTGAGCCGGATTCCGGGTTTGGCCGGCAGCGCTACGCGCACGGGACCGGCCGCGCGATGCGCGTCTGGAACGGCGGGGGCAGGGGCGACCGCGAGCGGAGCCGTGCCGAGGCTTTGCGCGATGATGGCATTGGCTGTCTCGGTCCAGTTCGAACTGCATTTGGGGCAGGCGAGTTCGGTCGGAGCGCGACCGTCCACCGGTTCAACGTCGAACTTGTACTTCGACCCGCACGAGCAGAGGATTTTGATTTCCATGGAAGCGACCACCTCCCCGGGGTATCCGCCCAAAGTCTCTGTCCTTCGGCGCCCCTTCTCCAAGGGAGAAGTAACGCAGGTTGTAGCCGCAACGCACCCTCAGCGGCAAGCCGGATTTACCGTGAGTCAGCGGGTAAACAAGCGGAAACTGCTTCAAACTGCAGCCGTCGGAGAAAGGCAACCTCCCGCCGCCGCCCTCGCCCGGGTGGCCGGGCTGACGCCCAAGACAAACGCTTCCCTAAACGAAGCGGCCGTCCAATCCGCCGGGGAAACCCTACGGCAGTTCCATCACGTAGATGTCCCGGTAGCTGACGAGGGCCTTGCCGCCGCCGTGGACCTGGAGGCCGATCTTGCCGAACTGCGGAATGCTGTCGTCGGGCTCGGTGTAGTCCACCGTGAGCAGGCCGTTGATATAGGCACGGACGCGCTTTCCCTCGCACCGGATTTCATACTGGTTCCAGTCGTTGCGGCGGAGGATGCGGTTGATCTGCGACATGTCGGACTGCGCCAGCACCTTGTTGCGGCGGGTTTCATCGTAGATCGAGCCCCACCACGAGGGATCGCCCATGTCCACCTGGTAGCCGATCATTTCGAAGTGATCGGGTTTGCGCTGGCTGCGCACCTGCACGCCGGCGTTGATGAAGCCTTCGGCGCCCTCGAGCTTGAACTGCAGGCGGAGCACGAAATTGGTGAACTGGCGGGTGGTGGCCAGAAACTCGTTGTGGGGCACATTCTCCTTCAGCGATCCGCCGACAAACGCGCCGTCCTCGATGCGCCAGGTCTTCTCGGTGTCGCCGTCCCAGCCGGCAAAGGTCTTGCCGTCAAAAATCTTCACGTATCGGGACTGGGGCGCCTTGGTCTGGCAGCCGGCGGCGGTCACCAGGACCAGGGCCATCAACGCAGCGAGGGTTTTCATGACGGGATGGTGTGGAAATTGGTCGGAGCTGTCGAGTCTGTGATGCGTTCGGCGACCGTCCGGACGGGGGCGGCTACTTCTTCTGGCTGAAAATGCGGTTGGCCTCCTCGAGCGTTTCCTTGGAACCGATGTCGTACCAGATGCCGGGCACGGTCCAGGTGTAGAAGGGCATCTTGGGATACAGCCACTGCACGAGCCGGCCGGGTTGATCCGGGTTGTTGCCCTCGGCCACGTACTTGTGGATGAGCGGCAGCACCGCCCTGGGGTAAAAGTACAGCGCGATGCCGATCAGTGTGCTCGGCGGGTTGACGGGCTTTTCCTCGAACTTGGTGATGCACCCCTCGCGATCCAGGGCCACGACGCCGTACTTGCGGGCCTGCTCGATCGACTGCACGTCGTACACACCGAGCACCGGCGCGTTCTTCTCGCGGCAGAACTTGCCAAACTCGCCCAGCGGCTTGTTGAACAGGTTGTCGCCGGCGACCACCAGAAGATCCTCATCCACCTTCTCCTTCTGCAGCACCAGCTGCAGGTCGCCGATGGCGCCCAGCTTGTTGGTGTCGTCGGTCGAGCCGTCGTTGATGATCTTGAAGGGGAGCTTCGACTTGGTGTCACGGTAGTTGTCGGCCCATCTCTGGAAATGGCCGGCGAACTTGTCGTTGGTGACCACGAAGACCTCCGAAATGCCCTCGATGGGGGCGAGGTTGTCCAGCACGTAGTCGATCATTGGCAGGCCGGCGACGGGCAGCAGCGGCTTGGGCTGCGTAAGGGTGAGCGGATAGAGGCGGGTGGCGTAGCCGGCGCCAAGGATCACAAGCTTCATTTCTTCAATTCAGTCTCGGGTGGCGGTGAACTTCTCGAACAACGCGGGGGCGGCCTGTCGGGCCACCTCGCGCGACCGGTTCAGGATCTCGGCGGCGGAATCACAGCCGAGGGCGAATGCCGCCAGCTCACGGGCCTTCTTCATGGTCAGCCGGCGGACGAGGTATTTAATTTGCGAAACCAGCGGCGAGGCAACACTCAACTCGTCCACTTCCAGACCCAGCAGCAGCGGGACGAGCTCGGGATCGCCCGCCATCTCCCCGCACAGGCCGGCCCAGATCCCGTTCGCATGCGCGGCATCAACCGTCATCTTGATCAGCTGGATGACCGAAGGATGCGTGGGTTCGTAGAGGTGCGCTATCCGCTCGTTCAGCCGGTCCACCGCCAGCGCGTACTGGATGAGGTCGTTCGTGCCGATGCTCAAAAACGAAACGTGGCGGCTCAGGGTGTCCGCGGTGAGCGCGGCGGAGGGCACCTCGACCATGGCGCCGATGTCCATGTGTTCATTGAAGGGGATGCCGGCCTGCCGCAGATCCTCGCGGCACTCTTCGACCACCTGCCGCGCCGCCTGGATCTCGGAGATCGTCGAGATCATCGGATACATCATCTTCACGTTGCCGAAGGCGCTTGCGCGCAGGATGGCGCGGATCTGGGGCCGGAAGAGCTCCGGTTCCTGCAGGCAGAGACGGATCGCACGGAGGCCGAGAAACGAATTCCATTCAGGCGGGGTTTCCGCTCCGGGCCGGATCTTGTCCCCGCCGAGATCCAGCGTGCGGACGATCAGGACGTGGGGTGCCAGCCGCTCGGCTGCCTGCCGGTAGATGGCGAACTGCTCCTCCTCGGTGGGCAGATCCTCGCGGTTGAGGAAGAGGAATTCCGAGCGGAACAGGCCGACGCCTTCGGCGCCGCTCGCCAACACGCCATCGACGTCGCCCGCCTGGCCCATGTTCGCCGAAAGCATGATCCGGTGTCCGTCGAGGGTTTCTGCCGCCTTGTCCTTCAGCTGGCCCAGCCGGGCATCCAGATCGCCCTTGAGCCGGACGATCTGACCGTACTCATACAGCGTCTGGTCGGTGGGGTTTATGATCAGCTGCCCGTTGTAGCCGTCCAGCAGTGCCGGCTGACCGTCCGCGAGCTGGCTGGTGACATTGCGGAGTCCGACGACGGCGGGGATTTTCAAGGACCGCGCCATGATGGCGGTGTGCGAGGTGCGGCTGCCGACGTTGGTGGCAAAACCCAGCACCATCCTCCGATCCATGGTGGCGGTGACGGAGGGGGCCAGATCGTGGCTTACCAGGATGCACGGTTCCTTGAGGTGCGAAAGGTCCACGGCACCCCGGCCGCCCTGCAGATGGCTGAGCACCCGGGCCGTGACGTCGCGCATGTCGGCGGCGCGCTCCCGAAGATACTCATCACCGATCTCGCTCAGGCCGTTCACGAAGCGGTTGGCCACCTCGTTGAAGGCGTACTCGATGTTGACGGGCTCCTTTTCCATGAGCCGCTGGATGCCGTCGATCAGCGCGTGATCCTCGAGAACGAGCAGTTGCGCCTCGAAGATGCTGGCATCGGCGGCCCCCAGCGCGGCGGTGACCTTTTGCTGGATGGCCATGATCTCCTTGCGGGTGGCGACCAGGGCTCCCTGCAGGCGGTTCATTTGTGCCGGAATCTCCTCGCGGGTGATGTGAGTCTTGGGAATGGAGTGGTCATCCGCCTTGGACATCACAAGCACGCTGGCGCGCGCCACCCCGGGGGCCACCGGGATGCCGCGCAGCACCAGTTCCCCTCGTCCGGCTGGCTCGGTCACGCGAGATAATTAGCTGGAAGCGGTGCATTCGGAAAGATAATCTTCCCGGGCACAGCGCGGTAGGTCGTCCCACACTGCCAAGAAGCGTTCATCTGGAGCGCACCGCCCGTGCACCAGCCTATGAAGACCAAACCCAAACCTGCGCGCAAAGGAGTTCTCGCCGGCGGCAACTGGATCATCGATCAGGTGAAGGTGGTTGACACTTTCCCGCAGCGCGAGGCGCTCGCCAACATCCGCAGCCAGCATGAAGGGACCGGAGGCGCGCCCTTCAACGTGCTCCTCGATCTGGCCGCCTTGGGGGCCGGCATTCCCCTGGCCGGCGCCGGTCTGGTGGGCAGGGACGCGCACGGGCAGTCGATTCTCGACCTGTGCAAGCGCCACAAGATCGACACCAGGTTTCTCAAGACCACCGCCGCCGCGCCCACCTCCTACACGGACGTGATGACCGAGGAGAAGGACGGACGACGGACCTTCTTTCACCTGCGCGGTGCCAACGCCCTCTGGAAGGGTGAGGACATCGACTTCGCGAAGTCCAAGGCAAAGATCTTTCATCTGGGCTACCTGCTGCTGCTCGACGCCATGGATGCCCCGGACTCCAAGCATGGCACAAAGGCCGCGCGGCTGCTGGCTGCCGCCCAGGCGGCGGGCCTCAAAACGAGCGTGGACGTCGTGAGCGAGGATAGCGACCGCTTCGCCAGCGTGGTGGTGCCGGCCCTCAAGCACACGGACTATTGCATTCTCAACGAGTTCGAGGCGGGCAAGACCGCCGGATTCAAGATCCGCCAGGACGATGGCAAGCTCGACACGGTGAGCCTGCGTCACGCCGCCGGTGCGCTGCTCCAGCAGGGCGTCAGCGAGCTGATTGTCATTCATTTTCCCGAAGGCGCATTCGCCCGGACCCGCAAAGGCGAGGACGTCTGGCAATCCTCCGTCAAGGTCCCGGCCAAACACGTCCTGGGTACCGCCGGGGCGGGCGATGCCTTCTGCGCCGGAGTCCTGCTAGGTCTGCACGAGGATTGGGAGCTCAAGCGGTGTCTCGAGGCCGGGGTGTGCGCGGCGGCGGCGAGCCTCTCCGACCCCACCTGCACCAACGGCATGAAGCCCCTCAACGCCTGTCTCGCCCTCGGCAAAAAGTACGGCTATCAGAAGTCGCTGAACCAGGACGATTTCTGACCCGGCAGGCCGCGAGCGGCCGTGTGGAGGTTGAACGTGCGGAGCGATCGGCAGGTCCGTGATCTGGACAGCACGGCGGCCCGCTGCTATTGCTCACTGCCGTTGGTCCGAACGTTTCCCAACATCTGAACCATGATTCGTACATCGCATTTCCCTCTGTCCCTGCTCGGCGCCCTGTTGATCCCCGCGTTCAGCCTCGTTGCGCAGGACCAGGCCGCGCCGACGGCTGAAGCCGCAGCGGCACCGGCTGCCAAGACGGCCGACGGCGCGCTCCCCGGCGGCCTGCCCGGGCGGCTTGAGACCCTTGAAAACGAGACCAATCGCGTCAGCTACGCCATTGGCATCAACGTGGCCCGGAACCTCCTCTACAACTATCCGGACGTGAACATCGATTTCTTCAACCTGGCCGTCTACGACGTCATCAACGGGGGCAACAAATCAAAGATCAGCGAAGATCAGCTGAACGCCTCCATCGCCCGCTACACCGAAGTGGCCAACGAACGTGCGCGGAAGCGGGTCGAGAACATCAAGGCCTTCAACCTCGAGCATGCCGAGCAGTTCCTCGAAAAGAACCGGCAGAACGAGGATGTAATCACGCTGCCCAGCGGGCTGCAGTACCGCGTCTTGGGCAAGGGGAGCGATGTCAAACTCAGGTCCGGCGGCTCAGTCCGGGCCCAACTCCACGGCACCCTCTCCAATGGCGCCGTCTTCCAGACTACCCTGCTCGACAACAGCGGCCCCGTGGAACTGAGGCTCGATGAGGTCATGCCTGCCCTGCGCGAAGCGCTGCCCATGATGGGCGTGGGCGCCAAGTGGGAGCTCTACATCCACCCGAAACTCGGCTACGGAGAAAAAGGCAGCGACAAGGTCGGACCCAACGAACTGCTGACGCTCATGGTCGAGATCACGTCCGTCCACTGACGCCGGAATCCACGCCAGCCAGCCCGCATCATCCGTGCATTGGAGCCCGTCATTGACGGAAGGCCGCAGTTTCCCTATCACAGCGCTGGATGTCCCAACCCAGTAACCATCAACCCGCCTGATTTATGCCCGCCAAGTCCGCCGAAAAGAACACCGCCGCCGATTCCAAGCCCAACCGCCAGCGCGAACTGGAGGCGGCCATCTCCACCATCACCAAGAGCTACGGTGAAGGCGCGATCATGCGCCTGGGCGATGCCAACGCGCAGCAGAAGATCGAGGTCATCCCCACCGGCGCCCTGTCGTTTGACCTCGCGCTCGGCGTCGGCGGTGTGCCCCGCGGCCGCATTGTCGAGATCTACGGGCCCGAATCCTCCGGCAAGACCACGGTCATGCTCCACATCATCGCCAATGCCCAGAAGGCCGGCGGCACCGCGGCGTTCATCGACGTCGAGCACGCCCTGGATCCGGCCTACGCCAGAAAACTGGGGGTCAACCTGGACGAACTGCTCGTCTCCCAGCCCGACAGCGGCGAGGAGGCCCTGACGATCTGCGAGACCCTCGCGCGCTCCAACGCGCTCGACGTCATCGTCGTCGATTCCGTGGCCGCGCTGGTGCCCAAGTCCGAGCTCGAGGGCGACATGGGCATGGCCACCATGGGCATGCAGGCCCGCCTCATGAGCCAGGCCCTCCGCAAGCTCACCGGCATTCTCAGCAAGGCCAAGACGACCTGCCTCTTCACCAACCAGCTCCGCGAGAAGGTCGGCGTCATGTTCGGCAATCCGGAGACCACCCCCGGCGGCAAGGCCCTGAAATTCTACGCCAGCGTCCGCATCGACATCCGCCGCAAGGAAACCATCAAGGACTCCGCCGGCAACGCCCTGGGCAACCACGTCAAGGTCAAGATCGTGAAGAACAAGGTCGCGCCGCCCTTCGCCGAGGCCGAGTTCGACATCATGTTCAACCAGGGCATCAACCGCGAAGGCAGCATCCTGGACGCCGGGCTCAGTGTGGGCGCCATCGACAAGAAGGGCGCCTGGCTGCAGTTCGACGGTGAGCTGATCGGCCAGGGAAGGGACGCCGCCCGTCAGGCGCTGATGGAGAAGCCGGAATTGGCGGAGAAGATCATCGCCGCCATCTACGAGAAGCGGAACAACCCGCC
>DNDP01000244.1 GCA_003484235.1 Verrucomicrobiales bacterium | reverse complement strand
CTGGTCGTGATCGCCATCATCGCCGTGCTGGCCGGGCTGCTCCTGCCCGCGCTGTCCAAGGCGAAAGCAAAGGCCCAGGGAATCCAATGCCTGAACAACCTCCGGCAGCTGGGTCTGGGCTGGGTCATGTATGCCGATGACAACCAGGGGCGGATTCCGCCTGTCGCCGGCGGATCGCTGGCAGGCACCACCCCCGACCGCCAGAGCTGGGTCGGCGGCTGGCTGGACCATTCGTCGCGCCTGGACAACGTCAACACGGAGTATCTGGTCAACCCGAACTACCTCTTTGGGGGCATGCTCGGTCCCTATGTGAAGAATCCGGCGAGTTTTCGGTGTCCGGGCGACAGGAGCCAGGTGAGCATCTTCGGCCGGCTCCACAACCGCGTGCGCACGGTCTCGATGAGCGGTTACATGAACGGCGTCACGACCGGCCCGCCGTGGGTCTCGCCCAACTTCGTCGTCTTTCGCAACAGCGCGCAGATCATCCAGCCGGCCAAACGGCTGGTGCTCATCGACGAGCGGGAGGACAGCATCAACGAGGGCTTCTTCGGCGTGATCCAGGATCAACCGCAGATCGGCGACTGGCCGGCGAGCTACCATAACGACGCAGGCGGCATCAACTTTGCCGACGGCCATTCCGAGATCAAGAAGTGGATCGATCCGCGGACGAAGCCGCTCGTCAAGCGGGGCGAGAACCAGTCGCAGCTGGTCAACACGCCCAACAACCCGGATCTGATCTTCCTGCAGCAGGCGGCATCGGTCAGGAAGTAGCTGGTGCAGTCTCCTTTCGACGGGCCGGGTGCCGTTTTGGTGCCCGGCCTGTGCTGCTTATCCGGGTGGTTTATCGTTCTGCCGCCGCGAGAATGGTCTCGAAGTACGGCTCCTCCTCCTCGCGGGCGACGACGCTGATCTCGATCTTCTTGAAGCCGGCCTCCTCCAGCCAACGGTGGAGATCGCTCTCGGCAAAGCCCAGCCAGCGGTCGCCGTAAAGCTTGCGGGCCTGCTCAAACTTGTGCTCCAGCAGGTCGAGCAGGAGGATTTGCCCGCCGGGTTTGAGCAGTTGATGCGCGGCCGCAATCGCATTCGCCGGCTCCTCGGCGTGATGCAGCGCCTGGCTGAGGATCACGAGATCGACGCTCTTCGGATCGATCGGCGGGTTCTGGAGGTCACCCAGCCGGAATTCGAGGTTCTTCAGGCCGTTTTTCTTCGCCTTCGCGGCGCCGAATTCGATGATCCGCTCCGAGTTGTCCACGGCGATGACCTTTTTGCAGCGCCGGGCGAGCAGCTCACTCAGCAGCCCTTCTCCCGCGCCAAGGTCGGCCACGGTCAGCGGCGGCAGGATGCGCAGCAGGAGATGCCCGAACGCCTGCCAGCTGCGGCCGGGTCCGTAGCTCCGGTCAAACCGGCCGGCGACCTGGTTGAAGTAGACCTGGGCCTGGTTCTTCCGCTGGTCGAGGATCCGCTTGAGGTTGATCTGGTCGGAGCCATGGTCGTCGAGTTCCTCGGCACCGGCGCTGATCTGCTCGATGAAACTCCGTTGCCCGGTATCCAACTGCGAGTTCCACCGGTAGAACGTCCGCTTGCCGTCGCGGCGCGATTCCAGCAGACCGGTTTCCTCCAGCAACCGCAGATGGGTGGAGATCCGGGATTGGCCCATGCGGGTGACCTGCTGGATCTCATTCACCGACAACTCGGCGTCGGAGAGGAGCGACATGATCCGGAGCCGGGTGGCGTCCGCGACCGCACGGAGTGTCTTGAGGGTGGATAGCTCGGCCATGGAAGTTGGGGTGGATTTACCGGTTGACGCTTTTGAAAACTTATATATCGTCGCATCCGGATACGTCAATATGACGTTTCGAACCACATAATACATGAGCAAAAACTTCATCTTCTCGTCCGAGTCGGTCGGTGAGGGCCACCCGGACAAGGTCTGTGACACGATTTCCGATGCCATATTGGATGCCTGTTTGGCAGACGACAAATACAGTCGCGTCGCCTGCGAGACCTTTGTCAAAAGCAACATGGTCGTGGTCGGCGGTGAAATCACGACCCGGTCGAAGTTTCACGCCAACGAGATCATCCGCAAGGCCATCCGCAACATTGGTTACGTCAACGATGATGACGTCTTCCACGCGGACAAGGTGTTCATCACGAATTGCCTGACCCGGCAGAGCCCCGACATCGCCCAGGGCGTGGACAGCCGGGCGGCCGAAGGCAAGGACACCGCGGAACAGGGAGCCGGTGATCAGGGCCTGATGTTCGGCTATGCAACCACCGAGACCGAGGAGTTGATGCCGGCGCCGATCATGTATGCGCACCAGCTCGGGCGGAAGCTCACGCGCCTGCGCAAGTCGGGCAAGGTGTCGTGGCTCAGGCCCGATGCCAAGACGCAGGTCTCCGTGCAGTATCGGAACGACCAACCGGTGGCCATCACGAACGTGGTGGTTTCAACCCAGCATTCGCGGGACGTGACCCACGCGACGATCAAGGAGTTTGTCATCGAAGAAGTGATCAAGAAGGTCATCCCCAAGCGGCTGCTGACGCCGAAGACACAGTTCCTGATCAATCCCACCGGACGTTTCGTCGTCGGCGGGCCGGAAGGAGACAGCGGGTTGACGGGTCGCAAGATCATTGTGGACACCTACGGCGGCATGGGCCGGCACGGTGGCGGCGCCTTCTCCGGCAAGGATCCCAGCAAGGTGGACCGCAGCGCGGCCTACATGGGCCGGTACGTGGCCAAGAACATTGTCGCGGCCGGGCTGGCCACCAGCGCCGAGGTGCAGTTTGCCTACGCGATCGGTTATCCGGATCCGGTCAGCATCTGCGTGAACACGTTCGGCACCGCCACCAACGGCCTGAGCGACGAGGCCATCGAGAAGGCCGTCAGCCAGGTGTTCAGCTTCAAACCGGCGGACATCGTGAAGCACCTCAAGCTGCTGCGCCCGATCTATTCCAAGACCACCAACTACGGCCATTTCGGCAAGGACGATCCCGACATCACCTGGGAGCGGATCGACAAGGTGGCTGAACTGCAGAAGGCGGTGGGCTGAAACTCAAACTGAAACCCAACAAGATTCTAAATTGAAATGAGCACCGTAAGTGAAACCACCACC
>DNDP01000103.1:6561-15398 GCA_003484235.1 Verrucomicrobiales bacterium | reverse complement strand
GGTCAGCACGAAGACTGACCTTCTCGACACCAACCAAGCTCAACCCCGCTGAAAGGAAACCGTCATGAACACCCGCACCCTCATCGCCACCGCCGCCCTCGCCTTTGCCGGCAGCGCCTTCGCTCAGGAAGCCACCGTCTTCCCGGCCGTCGATGCGAGCTCCAGCGTCAGCCGCGCCGAAGTGCGCGCGGAAGCGATCCGCGCCCTCGAACAGGGCAAGCTGACCGAGGCCTCGATCCTGACCTCCCAGTTCGAGCCGACCAACGGACTGAGCCGCCAGGCGGTGCGCACCGAGACGCAGCGCGCCCAGCGCAGCGGCATGACCGACCGGCTCGACGCCGAGGCCTACAGCTTCCGCGGCTGATCGACCTCGCATCGCGCTTCTCTCCCTGTCTCCTCCTTCGGGCACGTCTTCGGACGTGCCTTTTTTCTTGGCGACCCGTGCCGGCGCGCGGCCACGACGCCGGCGTCATAGACCGAGTTCGTCGTCGCCCGCCGCGGGCCGGTACTTGTCGGCTGGCGGCCACGGCCGATCGCGCCAGTGCGGCTCGAAGCTGAACGACGAGCGGCGCCGCCCCGGCAGCAGCGCGCCGTTTCCCGCGCCCCTGGCGTAGTCGTAGTAGAGCTTGACGATCTGCTCGCGCGTGACCTGCTGCGCCGCCGGGTGCGCGCGGCAGGCGTCGACCCACTGCGCGACCCGTGCGTAGCGGCTGTCGTCCGGCAGCTCGAAGTCCTCGTAATACTCGAGGAACCAGAAACGCATGAACAGCGGCGTGAACACCGCCTCGGCCCAGCCGAACTCATCGAACAGGAACGGCCCGCGCGGCGAATGCTCGAGCAGGAACCGGTTGAGCCGCTCGTAGTGCCCGAGCATGGCCTCGCGGTGCGCATCGCGGCGCGCCGGGTCCTGGTTCATGACCCAGACGTAGCCCTGGGTGCAGAAGTCGGCCTCCATGCGCGTCAGCATGCCCTCGACGGCACGGCGGTACGGGTCGCGCTGGGCCACCGGGCGGTCGGCGTGAACGTCCTCCAGATACTGCAGCAGGACCAGGCTTTCCTTGAGCACCGGCTGCCCGTCGAGCTCCATGACCGGCAGCGCGGTCGTGCCGCCCGTCTTGCGCAGCAGCGACTCGTCGCGCGGCCGCGTGATGTCGACAACCCGGAACTCGACGGCGTCGCGTCGGCCCTTGAGCGCGAGCAAGATCTCCAGGCGCTGGCTGAAGGGGCAGACCGGGATGTGATGGACGATCGGGCGGGGCGTGTCGGTCACGGGCGGGCACCTCGAGGCGGTCGGACAGGTCGTCGAGCGTACCCGCGGTGCGGCGCCCGGGGCCAGATGACAAAGATGTCATCTGCCTGTTCGGCTGGCGTCGGTCGGGTCGTCCAAAGTTGAGTCCATGGTCAGCACGAAGACTGACCTTGTCACCACAAACCTGACTCAACCCCCGCTGAAAGGAACCACCATGAACACCCGCACCCTCATCGCCGCCGCCGCCTTCGCCTTTGCCGGCAGCGCCTTCGCCCAGGAAGCCACGGTCTTCCCGGCCATCGACACGAATGCCGGCGTCAGCCGCGCCGAAGTCCGCGCCGAAGCGGTCCGTGCGCTGCACAACGGTGAACTGACCGAAGTCGCGATCCTGACCGCGCCGTTCGTGCCTGCCACCGAACTGACGCGCCAGGCGGTCCGCGCCGAGACGCAGCGCGCCGCGCGCAGCGGCACGATCGACAAGCTCGACGCCGAGGCCTACAGCTTCATCGGCTGATCGCCAATCGCACGGCTTTCCCCGACCTTTGCACTGGCACGCCTTCGGGCGTGCCTTTTTCCTTGTCGCCGCACGCCTTCGGGCGTGCCCTTCTCTTCGGTCGCGCGCGCGCGTCAGCCCTCGGCCGGCTCGCCGTCGTCCATCCCGCTGCAGACCTCCTCGTAGTCCCCGATCAGCTTCTCCAGCGCGTCGTGGAAGTTGTTCTGCTCGGTGATCAGCGGCTCCACCTTCGTGGCCAGCGCCTTCTGCTTGAGCTCGCCGTCCAGGCGCAGCCAGATGTCGGTCAGCCGCTCGATGTTCGACTTCGCGTAGTGCTGCATCTCCTTCAACTGATTGATGACGTCGCGCGACTTCTCGAGTTCGGTCTTCTCGACGGGTTCGTCGGCCATGATGGTCTCCTGGTGCGGGCTTCCAAGGTGGCGGCCGGGCCCGCGCGGGGTCGCCGCGGTCCAGCTTAGCCCCGTTCGCGCGCCGCGGCACTACCTGAAATTGCGGCTCCTCGCGTCCAGCCCCTGCAGCAGCGGCGTGTGGTCGATCAGCTTGCGCGCGATCAGGTGGCGCACCTCACCCTCGCACTGCCAGATGCCATAGACCGTCAGCAGCGTGCTGGCCAGCAGCGCGCGGCGCTGCTGCTCGACGACCTGCGGCCAGACGATGACGTTGACGCTGCCGGTCTCGTCCTCCAGCGTCACGAAGACCACGCCCTTGGCCGTCTCCGGGCGCTGGCGGTGCGTGACGAGGCCGCTGGCGCGCGCCAGCCGCCCGTTCGGGTAGGCCTTGAGCACCGCCGCCGGCTGCACCTTGAAATGCGCGAGCTGCTCGCGCAGCAGGCCGACCGGGTGCGCACCCAGCGTCAGGCCGGTGGCCCGGTAGTCGGCGACGGTCTGCGCGACGGCGTTCGGCGCCGCGAGTTCGACCGGGTCTTCGTGGGTGCGCGTATCCGACAGCATCGGTGTCGCGCGCGTGTCGACGCCGGCCACGGCCCAGGCGGCCTGGTGACGGTGGCCCGAGAGCTTCACCAGGGCGTCGGCGCCGGCGAGCAGCTGCAGCTGGTGGGCGTCGAGCCGGGCCCGGCGCGCCAGGTCCTCGGCACTGGCGAACGGCGCCTCGGCGCGCGCGGCGACGATGCGCATCGCAGCCTCCTGCTGCAATCCGGCGATGCGGCTCAGGCCCAGGCGCACGGGCCGCAGCCCGCTGCCCTGCCCTTCGAGCGTGCTGTCCCATTCGCTGCAGCTCACATCGACCGGCCGCACGGTGACGCCGTGCTCGCGCGCGTCGCGCACCAGCTGCGCCGGCGCGTAGAAGCCCATCGGCTGGCTGTTGAGCAGCGCGGCGAGGAAGGCGTCGGGGTGGTGGCACTTGAGCCAGGCGCTGACGTAGACCAGCAGCGCGAAGCTCGCGGCGTGGCTCTCGGGAAAACCGTACTCGCCGAAGCCCTCGATCTGCTTGAAGATGCGCTCGGCGTACTCGGGCTGGTAGCCCTTGGCGACCATGCGGCCGACCAGGCGCTCGTGGAACGGCCCGAGGCCGCCCTTTCGTTTCCAGGCCGCCATCGCACGGCGCAGGCGGTCGGCTTCACCGGGCGTGAAGTCGGCGGCCAGGATCGCGAGCTGCATCACCTGCTCCTGGAAGATCGGCACGCCGAGCGTGCGCTCGAGCGCCTGCTTGACCTCGTCGCTCGGATAGTCGACCGGCTCCTCGCCGCTGCGCCGCTTCAGGTAGGGGTGCACCATGCCACCCTGGATCGGGCCCGGGCGCACGATCGCGACCTCGATGACGAGGTCGTAGAACCGGCGCGGCTGCAGGCGCGGCAGCATGCTCATCTGCGCGCGGCTTTCGATCTGGAACACGCCCACGGTGTCGGCGCGGTTCATCAGCTCGTACGTGGCCGGGTCGTCTTTGGGAATCTTCGCGAGATCGAACTCCCGCTCCGGCCCGCGCGCGCGGCAGAGCTCCAGACAGTCCTGCATGGCGGCCATCATGCCGAGCCCAAGGAAGTCGATCTTGATGATCCCCAGGTCCTCGCAGTCGTCCTTGTCCCACTGCACCACCACGCGGCCGGGCATGGCGGCCGGTTCAAGCGGCACCACCGCGTCGAGGCCGTGGTTGCAGATTACCATGCCGCCCGAGTGCTGGCCGAGATGCCGCGGCAGCCCATAGACAGCCTGATAGAGCCGGGTCAACGCCGGCAGCCGCGGGTGCTCCTCTGGCAGACCGGCCTGCGAAACCTTGTCGTGAAACTCCTGGGTGTCCGGAAAATCGCCGTGATGATTCAGGTCGGAGAACCGCCCCAGCACGTCGGGTGGCAGGTTGAGCACCTTGCCCATCTCGCGCATCGCGCTGCGTCCCCGGTAGGTGATCACGTTGGCGGTCATCGCCGCGCCGTTCGGGGCGTGGCGCCGATAGACCTCCTGGATCACCGACTCGCGCCGGTCGCCGCTCGGCAGGTCGAGATCAATGTCCGGCCAGCTGGTGCTGCCCTCGCTGAGGAACCGCTCGAAGAGCAGCTTGTGCTCGAGCGGATTCACGGCCGTGATGCCCAGGCAGAAACAAACCGCGCTGTTCGCGGCGCTGCCGCGGCCCTGACACAGAATTCCCTGCTCGCGACAAAACCGGACCATGTCCCACACGATCAGAAAGTAACCGTCGAACCCAAGCTTGTGGATCAGGGCGAGCTCGTGCTCCAGCTGGGCGCGCAGTTTCGCATCGGGCCCGCGGCCAAAGCGCCAGCGGGCGCCGGCGTAGGTTTCACGGCGCAGCTTCTCGGCCATGGTGTCGCCCGGCGCGACCGGAAAATCGGGAAAACGATAGCCAAGATTCTGCAGCGTGAACTCCAGTTCATCCGCAAGCCTGACCGTGTTCGTGACCGCCTCCGGCAGGTCCGCGAAAAGTCGCTGCATTTCGGCGGCCGATTTCAGGTGCCGCTCGGCGTTGACGCTCAGAATGTCGCCAGCCGCATCGAGATGGGTGTGATGCCGGAGGCAGGTGAAGGCGTCGAGCAGTTCGCGGCCTTCGGGCGTGGCATGCTGGACGCCGTTGGTCGCCAGCAGCCGAAGTTTCAGATGCTCCGCCAGGTCCGCCAAAGCGCGAACCAGCCGCTCCTCGCCCCGACGCCGGTGCCGCTGCACTTCCACGAAGACGTTCTCCGGACCGAAAAAATCGACCAACCGCAGGACGTGCTGCTCGGCGGCCGCCGGTTCATCCCGCATGATGGCTTGGGGAACGGCACTCTCCTCATCACCGGTGAGGGCCACAAGCCCGCCGCCGAACTCGCGGAACTCCTCCCAGGCGATGCGGCTCTCGTTCTTGGCGGCGCGAAGCTTGGCGCGGGTCAGCAGGCGGCTGAGATTCTGATAACCGGCCCGGTTCCGGACCAGCACCGGCAGCACGGTCCCGTCCTCCAAGGTCAGTTCGGCCCCGACGATCGCGCGGACGCCGTGCTCCTTGCCGGTCTGGAACGCGCGGGGCGAACCGTACACGCCGTCGCGATCGCAAACCGCCACGGAGGGCAGCGCCAGTTCGGCGGCACGCTCCATCAGCCTTTCGGGACCCGACGCCCCGCGAAGGAAGCTGAAAGCACTCCGGGCATGGAGTTCGATGTAGCGGCCGGCCGGCATGGCTGCCAAGCCTCGCAGATCGGCCGGGGTTGTCCACCTTCGGTGCAGGCATCAGTCGCCGGGCGGCGCGGAAAAGCGCGACGGCGGGCAGGTCTCATTCCCGTTGGACAGCCGTGGACACTTCCAACATACTTTCGCCGTGATGTCGGACGGGTGGGCTCCGTTCCGCAGATTTGAATTCCTGCAGTGACTCCAAACCCTTAGCCGCGAACCAGAATTGAACATTGTCCAGATCACCCCCGGTGCCGGCGGCATGTTTTGCGGCGGCTGCCTCCGCGACAACGCCCTCGTCACGGCGTTGCGCGCGCGCGATCACAACGTGCTGATGATCCCGCTTTACCTGCCGTTGACGCTGGACGAACCCGATCAGACCGCCGGCACGCCGACCTTCTACAACGGCATCAACGTCTATCTCGAACAGAAGTACAAGCTCTTCCGCAAGGGGCCCCGCTGGCTGCACGACTTGGTCGCCTCCCCACGTCTGCTCAGGATGCTGTCGAAGCGCGCGGTGAAAACCCGCCCCACCGAAGTGGGCGACCTGACCCTCTCGATGCTCGAAGGCGAGTCCGGCAACCAGTCCCGCGAGCTCGACCTGCTCATCGAGTATCTCCAGATGCAGCCGGAGAAGCCCGATGTCGTCGTCCTCTCGAACGCGCTCATGATGGGCATGGTCCGCAAGCTCCGGAGGGAGCTCGACGTGCCGGTGGTCGTCACCCTCCAGGGCGAGGACTGGTTCGTGAATTCGCTCCCCGACGCCTTTCGCGACCGTTGCTGGCAGCTGATGGTCCATCGCGCGCAGGAGGTGGACATGTTCGTTTCTCCCAGCCAGTACTATGCGGCGGAGATGATGCGTTATCTCCATGTCGAACCCGAGCGGATGCGCATTGTCCACAATGGCATCTCGCTCGAGGGCTACATGCAGGCGGCCGTCGCCCCGCATCCGCCGTCGCTCGGCTACTTCGCCCGCATGTGCGAGGAAAAGGGGCTCGGTCTCCTGGTGGACACCTTCATCGAGCTGAAGCGGCGGGATCGCGTGCCCCACTTCAAGCTGCGGGTGGGCGGCGGCTGCGGTCCCGGGGACGAGCCCTACGTCGAGGAGCTGAAGAGCAAAATGCGGAAGGCAAAATGCCTGAAGGACGCCGAGTTCTACCCGAACCTCTCGCGCGGCGACAAACTGGCCTTCTTCCGGCAGCTGACCGTCTTCTGCACGCCGGCGATGTACGGGGAATCGTTCGGCCTTTACCTGATCGAGGCCATGGCGGCGGGCATTCCGGCCGTGCAGCCCAACACCGCGGCGTTTCCCGAGATTTTTGAGACGATCGGCGGCGGCACGTTGGCGGAACCGAATCCGGTGGCGCTCGCCAGCGCCATCGAGCCCTTCCTTCGCGATCCCAACGGTGCCCGCGAGTATGGCGAGCGCGTGCGGGCCAACACCCACAACCATTTCGGCGTGGAACTCATGGCTGAACGGATGGTCGCCGTCTACGAAGAGGCCAGCGACGGCTGGCGTGCCGCACGCGAGGCGGCACGGAGGGAAACGGACGACGGCGGTCTGGCCACCGACGAGAATCCGGAACCGGCCGCCAACGCCTGATTCCCATGCCCTGCGAATTCACCGCCCGCCGCCGCGTGGAGTTTTCCGAGACCGACATGGCCGGAATCGTCCACTACTCGAACTTCTTTCGCTACATGGAGACGGTCGAGCACGGGTTCTACCGCTCGCTCGGCTTTTCGGTCGCTCACGACCGGCATGATCCGCCCGTCGGGTTTCCGCGCGTCCACGCCTCCTGCGACTACTCGCGGCCGCTCCGCTTCGAGGACGAGTTCGAGATGCATCTGCGGGTGATCGAAAAGAAGGTCAAATCCCTCACCCACCAGATCATCTTCAGCAAGATCACGCCGGCCGGCGCGGTCGAAGTCGCCCGCGGGAAGCTGATCGTTGTGTGCGTCACCACGAAGAGCGACGGCTCGATGGGGGCCGTGCCGATCCCTGCCGACATTGCGTCCAGGATCGAAGTCACCACTCCCCTGCCGTCACCGGCCTGACAGTTCACCTGCCGACCAGGCCCGTCGCCTCACGCGTGATGCCGAACACCACCGTCTGGCCGGAGCGGAACGGCTCGCGCAGCTCGAAGTTCTCGAACGAGATGCCGCCCGGAATGGACCGTTCGCTCATCCAGTAGGTGAAGCGGCCGTTCACCGCGCAGACAAGGGCGTCGCCCACCCCAGCGGCCGGCTTGCGCCAGTACTGGCTCACCTTCATTCCGCGGTAGTCCCAGAAATGCGGCCGTCCAAACGGCTGCACCGCCGACGGTTCCGCCTCGTCATTGGCGAGGGCGACCAGCACGTCGCCGTTCGCCGCCCGCGGCAGCCGCGCGACCGGGAAGATCCGGTGCGGAGCGAAGTGTTTGTCCCGGTAGTCGGCATACAGCTGGAGGCTGGAAACCGGACCGTCGTTCAGAAAGAGCAGGCGCGTGCGGGCCTTGTTGCCCATCGTGGCGGTCAGAATGCAGGACTCGATGGGTGCCGAACCCGGCTCGGCCGTCACGCTCAATCGGAGCTCGTCCGGCGCATCGCTCCTTTGCGTCAGCCGCAGTCGGACATGGGCGCCGTTGTCGAACTTCTCGACCAGGACCGTGACCGACAGCTCCTCGATGCCGCCCGCCAGTGGGTTCAATGCGCCGGGATCGAGATGGGGTTTCTCGACCGCGGGTGCGGCCGGATCACCGGTCCAAAAGACCTTGCCATTCCGGCCGTCGAGCGAGCTCTTCTCCAGCTCGCTGAATCCCTTCCTGCCACCGACGATCGGCTCGACCGCGATGAAATTGATCAGGTCGTAGCCGCCATTGGTAAGCGTCGGATAGCCCAGCCGGACCAGGCCGCGCGGGCCGCCGTCGCCGCCGGTGAAGCCGCCGGGATGCAGCGCGAACTGGAGGCCGCCGCGAATGCCCCACACGGGCGAGTTGGTGTCCACTCCGGCGCGGATCCAGCCGCCCGCGGCGAGGGCGGCGTGGGATGCGGTGGCAAGAAAGGCAAGCGTGACGATCAGACGGCGCATGCCGTGGAGCCTATCGCCGCGGTGACGGCAAGTGCAAGGCACCCGCCAAAGCATTGTCGGAAATACTGTGGCCGCCTTCGCTGTCAGGCGGGTCGTCCCCCTCATCCAGCGGACGGCCACGACAATCCTTGAACCCCGCTACGACTTCATCGCGGCGGTCGAGCTCAGCACCTCCAGCGCCTGGAGGCCGGCCGCAGTGCGGGTCTCGACGGAGAGCGCCTCGAAGATTTCCAGCACGTGCTTCTTCACGGTGCTTTCGCTGATGCCGAGAATGGTCGCGATGTCGCCGTTGGTCTTGCCCTGGGCGATCCAGAGGAGCGTCTCCGCCACGCGCGGGGTGATGCCGAAGGCGGTCTCGAGGGGCTTGGCCGAGCTGAAGTTCGGCTTGAAATCGGGGAC
>DNDP01000103.1:5213-6249 GCA_003484235.1 Verrucomicrobiales bacterium | reverse complement strand
GCCACCGGTTTGGTGAGGTAATCGTCGGCGCCCAGGTTCATGCCGGCCCGGATGTCCGGCTTCTCGCCCTTGGCCGTGAGGAAGATGAACGGCGTGGCCTCGGTGTCGGGATTCTCGCGGAGCTCCTTGAGGACGCCGTAGCCGTCCAACTCGGGCATCATGACGTCGCAGAGGATGAGATCCGGCGCCTCCTTGAACGCCTGCTCGACGCCGGCGCGGCCGTGCTCGGCGGTGAGGGGCTGGTATTTCTCGAGGCGGAGGATGGTGGCGATGTTGCGCCGCATCTCCGGTTCGTCTTCGATGATGAGGATGCGTTTCATGCTGCGTACAGGTGTTGACGGTTAAGTTGAGAGTGCGGGATCGGCGGCGATGCGGAGCGCGGGGGCGGGCACCGGGAGGGAGACCTTCACGCGCGTCCCCCGTCCCACCTCGCTGTCCACGGTGATCTTCCCCCGGTGCAGGTCCACGCACCGTTTCACGATGACCAGTCCCAGCCCCGTGCCGGGCCGCTGGCCAACATTCGAACCACGGTGAAACGCCTCGAACAGGCGCCCCTGCTCGTCTTGCGGGATGCCGATGCCGCGATCTTCCACGACGAATTCAAGGCCGTCCCCGCGCGGATGGGCGTGAAAATCGATCGGCTGTCCGGGCTCCGAATACTTGACGGCATTGGTCAGCAGGTTGAGGAGGATGTGCCGGAGCAGCCGTTCGTCGGCCAGCACCTCGGCGGGCAGGTCGGCCGTGTAAAAATGCACCGGACAGCCGCCCTCCAGGGTGGACAGCACCTCGTCCACCAGCCGGCGGCAGAGCCCGGCCACGTCGAGCGGCGCCGGCTGGAAATGCATCCGCCCGGCATCGAGCCGGCCGAGCACGAGGACCTCCTCCATCAGCCCGGCCATGCGCCGCGAGTTCTTGATGATCGACCGCAGCTGCTCGCGCCGTTCGGAGGGGTCGAGCTGGTCGAGGTAGTCGTCGAGGATCTCGGCGGAGGACTGGATGATGCCCAGCGGGGTGCGGAACTCGTGCGAGACCATCG
>DNDP01000103.1:3938-5017 GCA_003484235.1 Verrucomicrobiales bacterium | reverse complement strand
CGGAACTCGTGCGAGACCATCGAGACGAAATTGCTCTTCAGCTGGCTGAGTTCGCGCTCGTGTTCGAGCGCGCGTTTCAGCTCCGCCTCGGCCTGCTTGCGTTCGGATATGTCGGTTACCATTGCCTGAATGACTCTGCGCCCGCCCATTTCAATCCGTGTCAGCACAACATCCAATGGGACCTCCGACCCGTCGGACCGGAGGGCAATCCATTCAAACCGTGTCTGCCCTTCCTGCATGCACTTCCGGATGTAGTGCGCCGCCCCCTCCTCGGACGGCGTGCCGTCGGGCTGCAGTTCGGGGGCAAGATCCCGCGGATGTCGGCCAAGGATCTCCTCCTTGGGACAGCCAAAGATCCGGGCCGCCGCCGCGTTCACCTGCAGAAACTCCCGCTCGTCGTGGATCATCACGCCCTGGCTGGAGACCTCGAACAGGGCGCGGTAGCTCCGCTCCGATTCGCGCAGCGACTGCTCGGCCTGTTTGCGGGCGGTCACATCCTCGACGATGCCCCACAGCTGGTCATCGCCGTCCGGCGGCCGGATCAGCACCGCGTGCAGCACGATCGGCACATGATGGCCGTCGGCGTGGATGTATTCCTTCTCGAAGGGACCAAAATGGCCGTCGCGCTGCACCGCCTCCAGCACCTCGCGCTCCTGCTCCTCATACCCCGGCGGGGTGATGTCCCAGTAGGTCAGCCGGAGGCACTCTTCCTGGGTGCGGCCGATGATGTCGGCAAACGCCGCGTTGACCTGCAGGAACCGGCCGTCCCAGGCCACCTGCGAGAAACCCAGTGGCGAACACTCGTACAGCTTCTTGAACTTCTCCTCCGACTTGCGGAGCTGCTCCTGTGACTGCTTGCGCTGGACCGCCAGCGCGACCTGGGCTGCCACGTAGGTGAGCAGCTGCTTGTCCTCCTCGCCGTAGGCCTGGGGATTGGCGTAGTCCTGCACCGCCATCACGCCGACCGATTCCTCCCCGTGGAACAGCGGCACCCCGAGCCACGCGGCCGCGGGACGCCCCTTCTCCGCATACGGCAGGTCCGCCACCCCGTCGATGACCACCGTCTCGCCCAGCTTGCG
>DNDP01000103.1:3263-3698 GCA_003484235.1 Verrucomicrobiales bacterium | reverse complement strand
TCGGATCGGGATGCCCGCCATGCTCGTCCGCGTAGTACGGGAAACTGATCCACCGGGTCTTCGCGTCGAACAGCGCGATGTAGAAGTTGGCCGCCGGCAGCAGCCGCTGGATGATCAGGTGGATGCTCCGGTAAAACTCGTCCAGATCGTCGGCCGTCAACGCCGCCTGTGCGATGTCGTACGTGGCCAGCTGGATCTGCTCGCGCCGGTGCCGTTCGGTGTTGTCGATGATGCTGCCGCGCACGCGGCGTTCGCTTCCGGGCAGCGCCACCAGCCGCACCTCGCAGGGAATCAGCCGCCCGCTGGCATGCCGGTGCAGCCACTCGAACATCGGCGTGTCTCCATGATATACCGCCTGGATGTGTTGCCGCGCCATCTCCGCCGACGTCGTGCCGTCCGGCTGCATCGGCGGGCTGACATCCCACGGCCCCAGCT
>DNDP01000103.1:456-3106 GCA_003484235.1 Verrucomicrobiales bacterium | reverse complement strand
ACATCCCACGGCCCCAGCTGCAGCAGCGTCGCCCGGTCCAGACCCCAGAGACGGCAGGCATTCTCGTTGCATTCCAGGAACCGGCCCGTCTCGCCGTCAAACACCACGATCGCCTCCGGCGCGTGGTCGATCAGCGTCCGCAACCGCGCCTCGCTCGCCTGCAGTTCCGCCGTCCGCTCGGTGATCCGCTGCTCCAGTCCGGCGTTGAGCTGGCGGATGTCGTCCTCCGCCCGCTTGCGGTCGGTGATGTCCTGGTGCACGCAGACGACCTCCAGCAGCCGCCCTTCGGAATCCTGCAGCGGAAACATCGTCGCCCCGACCCAGCGCCGGCCCCGCGACGTCTCACCGCCGCCGGCGCGCAGCTCAAACGGGATGGGCGGAAGCGTCACCACCTCGCCGCCAAAAGCCCGCTCCACCAGCGGCAGAAAACCGGCCGCCGCCAGCTGCGCATCGCGCCGGATGTTGAACTCCTTCAGGTCGGCGAGCGACATCTGGAACAGCTCCACGAAGGCGTGGTTGACCCGGCGCGTCGTGCCATCCGGCGCGAACAGCTGGATGCTCATCGGCATCTGCTCGAACACGCGCCGCCAGCGGACCTCCGACACCCGCAGTTCCGCCTCCAGCCGCTTCTGCTCCTCGATGTTCCGCGCCACCGTCAGCAGCAACGTCCGCCCCCCGACGGGCAGCGCCGTGGACACCAGTTCGAGGCGGGAATGCGTCCCGTCCTTCCGGCGCAGCATCCATTCGTACCGGTGACTGCCATTCTGAAACGCCCGGCCGATCACCTCCCGGGCGACCTCCCCGGACGGACGCCCGTCCGGCTGGCGGGCGGGGGCGATCTCCGCCTGGGTTCGGCCCAGCAGCTCCGTGCAGTCGCGCAGGCCGAGGGCCTCGATCAAAGCGCGGTTGCAGGCGGTAAACCGGCCGGTTTCCGGATCCAGCAGGAACATCGCGTCTGCGCTCCGCTCGAACAGCGTGCGGAACTGCTCCTCGCTCCGGGCCAGCGCTTCCTGATGGGCCCGGCGCTCCGAAATGTCCCGGCACACCGCCGCCACCATCGGGTTCTCGACGTTCTGCACCGCCGTGAGTGAGACCTCCACCGGAAACACCGTCCCGTCGAGCCGGCGCGACATCCATTCAAACCGGTGCGTCCCCTTGGCCAGCACCGCCTCCGTCTGCATCCGGGCCTGCACCGCCGAGGAGGTTCCATCCAGCTGGAACTCGGGGGAGAGGCTCTGCGGGGTGGCCATCAATATCTGCGCCTTGTCGGTCGCCCCCAACAGCGCCATCGCCGCGGCATTGCAGTCCACAAACACCTCGCGGCGGGGATCGAACAGGAAAATGGCGTCCGCACTCCGCTCGAACATCAGCCGGAACCAGGACTCCTGTTCGGGAATCATTGGCCTGTCGTACGGCGGCTTCATGGTGTGCCGTAGAATGGAGCAGAAGGCCCCGGCAAAGAAAAGCGCATCGGACTGGAACTTTCGGCCCAGCGGCCCCGGGCCAACCCCGGGGGATCCGCCGGCTGAACCTCTGACCTCTGCCGTTTGACATGGATCATTTGATTTTCACTCCTCCCTCCCGCAGTCCCTACCAGTTGAGCGCGAAGCGTTGAGCGTTCGCTCGCCTCGCCCTTTTGTCCTTTGAAATAGGACATTTGCCCTTTGTCCATTGTCCTTTGTCCTTTGAAATTGGTCCTTCCCCTCTCCTTCACCCATCCAGCGGGCTCTTCACCCCCAGCCCCGGCTTCTGCATCACGTGCAGGTAGATCTGGGTCGTCTGCACGCTGCGGTGGCCCAACAGCTCCTGCACCGTCCGGATGTCCGTCCCGCTTTCCAGCAGATGCGTCGCGAAACTGTGCCGCAGCACGTGCGGCGTCACCACCTTGTCGATGTCCGCCGCCCGGCCGGCCCGCTTGACCGCCTGCTGCACCGTCGCGTCCAGCACGTGATGCCGCCGCCGGATCCCGCCCCGCGGATCGACGCTCGTCTCCCGGCTGGGAAACACCCAGAACCAGCCCCAGCTTTCCCCGGCCTTCGGATACTTCCGCTCCAGCGCCTCCGGCAGCCACACCCCCGCCACTCCCGCCGCCCGATCCTGCTTGAACAGTTCCCGGGAAAACGTCAGTTGCTCCCGCAACCCTTCCCGCAGCCGCTCCGGCAATACCGTCACCCGGTCCTTGTCTCCCTTGCCACCCCGCACCACGATCTGTCCACGTTCGAGATCCACATCCTTGATCCGCAGCCGTATCCCTTCGGTCAAACGCAGCCCGCTGCCGTAGAGCACCTGCGCCAGCAAGCGCATCTTCGGCTCTTCCATCGCGGCAAACAGCCGCCCGCACTCCCCCCGGCTCAACACCACCGGCACCCGGGCCGGCCGCTCCGCCCGCCGGAACTCCTCCAAATCTCCCAGTTCCACCCCCAGCACCTCCCGGTACAGGAAGACCAGTGCGTTGAGTGCCTGACTCTGCGTCGCCGCCGCCACCTGGCGATCCACCGCCAGATGCGTGAGAAACCCCCGCACCTCCTCCCGCCCGCAATCCCGCGGATGCCGCCACCGGTTGGGCGAGGCTCCCGCCGAGCCCTGACTTCCCTTCCGCCCCGCCGGGTTATGGGGAGGCCGGCCTTCGGCCTCGCCCCGGCACCACACC
>DNDP01000103.1:0-229 GCA_003484235.1 Verrucomicrobiales bacterium | reverse complement strand
CGTACCGTCTTACCCAATCCACATACGCCTGCTCCGTCCGGTAGGAAAGCCCCCGAACCCGGGCCACCTCCCGGCACTGATCCAGCAACTTGAGCTTGGGATTGGGCTGCACCCGCTCCAACGGCGGACGACGCGGAATGCCTGCCGGAGACCGGCGAAAACTGCGGCTCATGATTAGGCCAGACTAAAAGCTTGCCCGTCCGCCGTAAATGCCTTAATCACAACGCCA
>DNDP01000022.1:5942-6103 GCA_003484235.1 Verrucomicrobiales bacterium | reverse complement strand
GGCGGCGTCGAGAGCATGTCGCAGATTCCGCTGCTCCTGAAGCATTCAACCGCAAAGAAGCTTCATCAGGTGCAGCGCGCGCGGGGTCCCGTTGGAAAACTCGCAGCCCTCGCGGCGCTTCGCCCCGAGGATCTTCAGCCACGGATCGGACTGCTGCTCGG
>DNDP01000022.1:5497-5639 GCA_003484235.1 Verrucomicrobiales bacterium | reverse complement strand
CTGCTCGCCCGCGAAGGCGGGATCTCCCGCGATGAACAGGATCTGTTCGCCCTCCAATCTCACCAGCACGCCGCCGCGGCGAAGGAGCGGCTGAACGACGAGATCCATCCGGTCTATGTCGTCAACGGCTCCGCCACCGCGG
>DNDP01000022.1:2050-5189 GCA_003484235.1 Verrucomicrobiales bacterium | reverse complement strand
GCCTGAAGCCGGTGTTCGACCGGCGGCATGGCACGGTCACCGCAGGCAATGCCTCGCAGGTGACCGACGGCGCGGTGGCGCTGCTGGTCATGACGGAGGAACGGGCCGATACCCTCGGCTTCACGCCGCTGGGAGTGCTCACGGGCTACGCCTACGCCGGCTGCGATCCCGCGCGCATGGGACTGGGCCCCGTCTTCGCCATTGCCCGCGCCGCGGAGGAAACGGGCCTGCACCCCGAGGATGCCGATCTCATCGAGATCAACGAGGCGTTTGCCGCGCAGACCTTGGCCGTGGTCAAGGCGCTGGCCTCGGACGCGTTTGCCCGAAAGTTTCTGGAGCGCGACCGCGCCATGGGCGAGGTGCCGCAAGAAAGACTGAACGTGAATGGTGGAGCCATCGCACTGGGGCATCCGGTCGGCGCCAGCGGCGCGCGGCTGGTGCTCACGAGCCTCAAGGAACTCAAACGCAGAAACGCAAAACGCGCGCTCGTGTCCGCCTGCGTCGGCGGCGGACAGGGAGCGGCACTATGGTTGGAGGCCGCATGATCACCGAATCCGCCACCCGAATTTCTCCGATCAACGAACACTCCGATCGGTCACTGGCCGCTTCCCAGCCTGCTTCGGCGAACGAACCGTGCGCATTCCGGCTGCGGGAGACCGAGGATGGCATCGGCATCCTGACCTTCGACAGCCCCGGTTCGAGCGCGAACGTGTTCGATCCGGACACCCTGGAGGAACTGGCCGTGCAACTCCGGACGATCGAGTGCCGGCGTCAGCTCAGGGGAGTGGTTCTGACCAGTGAAAAGCCTTCCATCTTCATTGCGGGAGCGGACCTCCGCGCCCTTGGGCGTTGGGCGGGCCGGTCCGGCGAAACACTCTCGCCCGAGCTGGTCTCCTTCGTCGAGTCGGGCCAGCGCATTTTTGACCAGCTCGCCCGGATTCCCGTGCCGGTGGTGGCGGCGATCCACGGGGCCTGCGTCGGCGGCGGCTTCGAAGCGGCGCTGGCGTGCGATTACCGGATCGCCTCCCCGGACCGCAGCACACGCATCGGCCTGCCGGAGACACAGCTGGGGCTGCTGCCGGCATGGGGCGGATCGACACGGCTGCCACGGCTAGTTGGCCTGCCCAAAGCGCTGGACGTGATTCTCAACGGGCGCTCGCTGCCCGCAGTTCCAGCACTGAAACGCGGCCTGATCGACGAAATCGTCCCGCGCGAGCGGCTCATCGAGGTGGCGTGCGAGCGCATCCGCAAACGGAGTTCCGGTCTGAAGGCGCGGCCGCGACGATGGCTCGCGCTGTTGAATCACCGGCTTGCTGCCTGGGGCTTGAGATGTGTTCTGTCCCGGGCGGTGAGCAGGCGCACGCGGGGTCATTATCCGGCGGTGCTGAAGGCGCTGGACGTCGTGACACGAGGCGTGGTGCTTTCGCCTGAAGCCGCGCTGCGACTCGAACGGGAGGCGATCCTCGAACTGGCGCAGTCGGACGTCACCCACAATTTGATCCGCATCTTCCTGCTGCAGGAGCGGGCGAAGAAGACACGTGTCACCGGTGCCGATGCGGCCAACGCGGTGGCGAAGCCGTTGCCTGCCCAGCAACCATCGACGGCAGCCGTCCGGCGGGCCGCGGTGATCGGAGCGGGAGTGATGGGTGCGGGCATCGCGCAGTGGCTCAGCTCGCGTGGGGTGTCCGTCATCCTGCGGGACGTGGATCCGGAACGGGTGGCGGGCGGGCTGGCAAAAGTGGCCGGCCTCTACTCGGCGGGAGTCAGGCGGCACAAGTTCACGCGGGTCGAGGCGAGGCAGGGCATGGACCGCATTTCACCGGCGGCCACGGAGGTGCCCATGAGGCGGGTCGAATTCATCATCGAGGCGGCCGTCGAGCAGATGCCTTTGAAGCAGGAGATCTTTCGCCGGCTCGATGCGGCGGCATCTGCGGAAACCATTCTGGCGACCAACACCTCCGCGCTGTCGGTCACCGAGCTGGCGGCCGTCACCGGGAATCCCGGGCGGGTCGTCGGCATTCACTTCTTCAATCCGGTCCACCGGATGCAGCTGGTCGAAGTCGTCGCCGGCAGGCAGACCAGTCTCGAAACCCTGCAACGCTCCGTCCGGTTCGTGCAGCAGCTCGGAAAACTGCCGGTGGTCGTGCGGGACAGCCCCGGATTTCTGGTCAACCGCATCCTCATGCCCTATCTCATCGAGGCGGGAGAGCTGTTCGACCAGGGCGCGCGGATTCACGACATCGACGAGTCGATGCTCGAGTTCGGCATGCCCATGGGGCCGCTGCGTCTGATCGACGAGGTGGGCGTGGACGTCGCCCGGCACGTGGCCGAAACGCTTGCAGCGCAGTTTGGCGACCGCCTCCGGGTGCCGCCCATTCTCGGAAGGCTGATCGAAGGCCGGCTGCTGGGGCGCAAGTGCGGATCGGGATTTTACCTCTACGAAGGAAGGCGCCCGAAGCCGATCGAAGAGCTGGCCCAGTTCGATCACGGCCACGCCGCGCGCAGGCTCACACGCGCCCAACTCAGCCATCGCATGGTTCTGCTGATGGTGAACGAGGCGGCACGCTGCCTGGAGGAAGACGTGGTCACCGCGCCCGAGGATGTCGATTTCGCCATGATCATGGGCACCGGGTTCGCGCCGTTCCGCGGCGGTCCGCTGCGTTACGCCGATTCCCAAGGCATCGCCCAAATCGTTGATGAAATGAAGCGGCTGGCCGCCGACGTCGGCCCGCGATTCGCGCCCTGCGAGCAACTGCGGCAAATGGCGGCTGCGGGGAGGAGGTTCCATACGGCATGAGACTTCGCCCCTCCATCTCACTGAACGAAAGGCGCGCGGTCCGCCACGTCATCGCCCATCGGCATTCAAGACCCACGCCGGAGCCTGCTGTCGGCGTTGAGCTGAGCCCAACCGGCGGATCCAAGGCCAGGCTGCCGAACTGCAGCCCGCGGCGGCCGGCGATCCAGCCCCACGGCTACAAGTTTCGCATCGCCATCACGGTCAAACCCCTCAGCCCGGCGGTACCCACATGAAAACGCTTGAAACCAGCACTCATCGGCCGGCCCACTCCGCCGCTCACCAGGGTGGGGAAACACCGGTGATCGACACTTCG
The DNA here is from genome assembly GCA_003484235.1 of Verrucomicrobiales bacterium. Taxonomy (GTDB): domain Bacteria; phylum Verrucomicrobiota; class Verrucomicrobiia; order Limisphaerales; family RI-55; genus RI-55. Next base: position 2,079 of record DNDP01000022.1, on the reverse strand, counting down.
AAGATGTCCGCAGGCCAGCGCGAGGCGCT
>DNDP01000022.1:0-1744 GCA_003484235.1 Verrucomicrobiales bacterium | reverse complement strand
GGCCTGTTCATGGGCCGGTTCGACTGGGGTGCCATCCACCCATTCCCCCTGCAATCGACTGAAGACCGTGATCAGGGCGACGCCTTTCTCGAACGGTTGAGCACCTTTCTCCACGAGAAGGTTGATCCGGATGAGATCGACCGGACCGGAGAGATTCCCCCGGACGTCATTGAAGAACTGGCACGCATGGGTGCCTTCGGCATCAAGGTTCCGCCGGCCTACGGTGGCCTGGGCCTGTCCCAGACCAATTACTGCCGGGCCGCGACGCTGCTCGGGAGCTGGTGCGCCAACCTGGCTGCCCTGCTCTCCGCCCATCAGTCGATCGGCGTGCCACAACCCCTGATCCTGTTTGGCACGGAAGAGCAGAAACGCCGTTACCTGCCGCGGGTGGCCAAGGGGGAGATCTCCGCATTCGCGCTCACCGAGAGCTCGGTCGGCTCCGATCCGGCAAAGATGGAGACCCACGCCGAACCCACCGCCGATGGCAGCGCCTTCGTCCTCAACGGCGAGAAGCTGTGGTGCACCAACGGCACCAAGGCCGGCGTGATCGTCGTCATGGCCAGGACGCCGTCAATGATGGTGAATGGCAGGCCGCGCAACCAGATCACGGCATTCGTCGTCGAGACCGGCTGGCCGGGCGTCGAAATCGTTCATCGCTGCCGGTTCATGGGGCTGAAGGCGCTGTACAACGCCGTCATCCGTTTCAAGGACGTGAGGGTGCCGCGCGAGAACATTTTGCTCGGCGAGGGCAAGGGGCTGCGCGTGGCCCTCGTCACCCTCAATACCGGCCGCCTCACGCTGCCGGCCGCCTGCGCCGGACTGGCCAAACGATGCCTCGACATTTCACGCCGTTGGGCGTCCAGCCGCGAACAGTGGGGGCAGCCCATCGGCCGGCATGCTGCCATCGCCGACAAGCTGGCCCGCATGGCCACTGCGATCTTTGCCATGGAGTCGATGGCGTTCGCCGCCGCCAGCCAGGTGGACCGCGACAAGAAGGCCGACATCCGGATCGAAGCGGCGATGGCGAAGATGTGGGGCAGCGAAGCCGCGTGGGAAATCATCAACGAAGCGATGCAGATCCGCGGCGGCCGTGGCTACGAGACCGTCGAGTCACTCCGGGCAAGAGGTGAGGAACCGGTCCCCGTCGAGCGGTTCCTTCGCGATGCGCGCATCAACACCATCTTCGAGGGATCGAGCGAGATCATGAGGCTGTTTCTTGCCCGCGAGGCATTGGACCCGCACCTCAAGGTCGCCGCGCCGGTTTTGGATTCAAGACTGCCACTCGGCAAACGCATCGTGCCGGCGCTCCAGGCGGGCCTGCTTTACGCCGGTTGGTATCTGCGGCTGCTGCTCCCCACGGGACCGGGACCACGGGTGAACCCCCTGCTTCGTCCCCATCTCAAATACGCCCGCCGAACCAGCCGGCGACTCGCACGCACCCTCTTTCATTCCATGCTCCGTCATGGACCGAAGCTCGAACGCCAGCAGCTTCTCCTCGGCAGGCTGGTCGAAATCGGCACCGAGTTGTGGCTCATGTCCACCAGCCTCTCGCGCGCGCAAACCCTCCTCGACCGCGGCGAAGCCGGAGACGACCTGCTGACGCTGGTGGACTGCCTGTGCCATCAGGCGCGGACACGGATTGAGACCGGTTTCCTCGCCCATCGTCGCAACGCAGACCGCTGCGGTTACCGGCTTTCCCGGGGATTGCTGGGAGGCCGGATCAAGACAGTGCCGGACCGGGCGG
>DNDP01000300.1:31976-34113 GCA_003484235.1 Verrucomicrobiales bacterium | reverse complement strand
TTGTATTCACCGGTGCAGTTTTACTACAAGGATGGCTGACCAAGATCCTAATGCTGGTAATCCTGCTGCTGCTGCTGCTGCTGCTGCTGCTGCTGCTGCTGCTGCAGCTGCTGCTGCTGCTGCTCGTGATCCTCGCGCTCAGTCGTCCCTACTGGGCGGGCGAAGCCAAGGAGAGCCGCCTGCGGGTGATCGTTCTCGATGCCTCCGCTTCGATGCAGGCCACCGACGTCGGCCCCAACCGTTTCGAACAGGCGCGGATCGAAGCCATGAAGTATGTCGATGGCCTGCGCGACCAGGACCAGATGATCGTGCTCCAGGCCGGCGCGGTCACCGAGGTCAAGCAGTCCGCGACCAGTGAAAAATCCGCGCTCCGCCGGGCCATCGAGGCCACGGCGCCGACCGATTCCATCACCCGCCTGGATGAGGCGCTGCGTCTGGCGGAAACGCTGGTCCAGGGCCAGAACGATGCGGAGATTCACCTCTTCAGCGACGGCTCGTTTCCGTTTCCCGAGGGGTTCGAGAACAAGCCGCTGCCCCTCGTCTATCATCGCATCGGCACCTCCTCGCACAACGCCGGCATCACCGCCATGGATGTCCGTGCGAACCCGGAGAACCCCGCCCAGCGCGCGATTTTTGCCAGCATCTACAATGTCTCGAGCAACGCCATGGATGCGCGCCTCGAGCTCAAATTCAACGGCCAGCCGGTCGATCTCAAGACTGTGACGCTTCCGCCCAAGGAAACCTTTCCCCAGGTGTTCGTCGTCGGGCAGACCGAGAGCGGTTTCTTCACGCTGACACTCGTGGTGGAGGACGAACTGGCGGTGGACAATGAGGCGTCGATCATCAGCCTGCTGCCGCAACCCGTGCGCGTGCTGCTGGCGGGCAGTGGCAACCGCTTCCTCGAGAAGGCGCTGGGCGCGGTGCCAAACGTCGAGCTGAATCTGACCGGCGACCTGCGGCTGGCCGGCTCCGACTTTGACGTGGTGGTGGTGGACAACCTGGCACCGTTGGAATGGCCGGAAGCAAACATCCTCGCGATCAACACCTGGCAGACCAACTGGTTCGACGGCATCTCCCGTCTCGAGCAGCCGCCGATCGTGGATTGGAAGAACACCCATCCCCTGCTCCGCTTCGTTGGATTCGAGAACGTGTTCATCAACGAAAGCCTGGTCGTAAAGCCGCCGCCCTGGGGACTCCCACTGGTCGAGTCGCCCCAGTCGCCGCTGATCGTGGCGGGCGAACTCAACGCCCAGCGCATCGTCTGGGTGGGCTTCGACACCCTGCAGAGCACCTGGCCGCTGCGGGTCTCCTTCCCGATCTTCATCTCAAACGCCATCGACTGGCTGAATCCGGCCACGTCCCGGGCGGAATTGCTTTCGGTCCAGGCCGGAAAACCGTTCCGGTTCCGGCTCGACGAGGCGGTCAATGAGGCGAGGGTCACGCTCCCCGACGGCACCGAACGCGCGCTGGTGATCAACACCAACACCACGGAGGTGCTGTTCGGAGACACCGGCCGGCGGGGCCTCTACCGGCTGCAGGCCGGCGGCGGCGAGATCGCCTTCACGGTGAATCTCCTGGACGGCGGCGAGACCGACATCATGCCGCGGGATGAACTGCCCTTCGGGCAGCAGGGACGCACAGTCGCCACCACCGAACAGCAGGCCAACCTCGAGGTCTGGCGCTGGATCGCCCTCGCCGGACTGGCGATGCTCATGTTCGAGTGGTGGTTCTACCACAAGCGGACCGCATGAAACCCTGGCGGGAGGAGCTCCACCGCGAGGACGGTTGGACACGGAAGCTGCAGGCTCCGACCCTGTGGCTGGTCGTTTCAGCTTTCTTCATTCTGGTGGTCGGCGCCCTGGTGATGCCGGTCGTTCAGCGGCTCAAGCCACAGCCGTTCGTCACTGTCTACACATCCCAGGACAAAGTTTTCGCGGAGAAGCTCTTCGAACAGTTCACCGCCGAGACCGGCATCGAGGTCCGCGCCGTCTATGATAGCGAGGCGGTGAAAACGGTCGGTTTGACGAGCCGCCTCATCGCCGAGCGGCGTCGCCCTCAGTGCGATGTCTTCTGGAACAACGAGGAACTGCGCACGCGGCAGCTGGTGAACGAAGGCGTGCTCGTCGAGAAGGAATGG
>DNDP01000300.1:26658-31875 GCA_003484235.1 Verrucomicrobiales bacterium | reverse complement strand
AGGAATGGATGGTCTTCGGCTACCGCAGCCGGCGCCTGGTCATCAATACAAACCTCGTCCGGCTGGCCAACGCGCCGACTTCGTTCGCCGCGCTGACCAACTCGGCATGGCGCGGCCGGTTCGCGATGGCGTATCCGCTCTTTGGCACGACCGCCACGCATTTCATGGCGCTCCGGGCGCACTGGGGCGGGACCACCTGGCGCGAATGGTGCCAGGCCCTCGCCGCAAACGAACCGATGATCGTCGATGGCAATTCGGTGGTTGTCCGCCAGGTCGGTCGCGGAGAGGCCGCGATCGGCATGACCGACATCGACGACATTCTGGCCGGCCAGAGGGAGGGGTATCCGATCGAGGCGGTTCCCATCTGTCCGGACGCGCTCCTCATTCCCAATTCGGTGGCGATGGTGAAGGGGGCTCCCAACCCCGAAGGAGGCGGCCGGTTCATGGCCTGGCTGCTGAAGCTGGAGACGATCTACCGGCTGGTCGCCATCAATGCAATCGAAGGCACCAATCCCGACCAGCTGGAAACAGCGACCATCCCTCCCAGCTGGACGTCGATCTTGAGCGAGCTTCAGCCAACCACGGCCGAGTTGCAGCGGATTTTCCTCAGATGACCGCCAGGCTGTCCCCGTCCCCGGATCTCGGGGATTGGCGGCTCGGTGGAGCTATTTTCCTTCGATGTCGAACTCCAAACGGGTCCAGCCGGTTCCGCGGGTCCGCATCTCCATGTCCTTGAGCTGGTAGTTGCCTTCGGCATCCTTGACGAAGCTGCCGGCAGTGAACTCCTTGAAGTGTTCTCCGGTCGGACCGACCGCCTCCGCCAGCATCAATCCGAGGTGTTCCTTTTCAATCCAGGAGCGCACCAGGCTGTAGCTGGCGTCAGGCCGCGGATTGACGCTTTCGAGAACGTAACAGGGAAATCCTCGCCGCATTTCGCCGGGTAGAAGCTTCTGGGTGGGCCAGCGCAAAAACTCCAGTCCAAAGTCCGTCAGCAGAAAATCGGTGCCGGCGAAGGGGATGGCGGCAGCCGCTCCAGTCAATCGTCTGGGTTCCAAGGGGAATGCGCCGTCGTCCCCGGCCTGCCAATGCAGGTATTCGGTGCTGCCGTCGTCACTGCGAACGATGACCAGCTTCTCTGCCATGCGCCCGGGCAGCGCCTGTGTCACGTAGGAAGCCAGCCAGCGGTTGGATTGGATGAGGATGTCGCAGGTGACGGGGATTGAAATCCGCGAGCCGTCAGCCGCCTTCTGCTTGAACTCGCCCCTCCAGCGGGTCTCCTCCGCAGGCCGGATTGATCGGAGCTCGGCGGCTATTCTCGCGCCCTCGACCGGATCCCCCTCTTGGGCGGCGAGCTTGAAACCCAAATTGCCCGCGACGATGGCAACCGCGACGGCGAACGCTTTGAAGATTCGTGTCATTTCTTTTTCAGCGCGAGCGGCAGCGCCTCGCAGATTCTCTCGACGAAATGAACCTTCAATTTGCGGCGGATCTCCCCGGGCACTTCGAGCCAGTCATTGCGGTTCCCGGCCGGCAGAAGCACCTGTTTCACCCCGGCGCGGGCCGCGGCAAGAACCTTTTCCTTGATGCCTCCGACACGCAGCACGCGGCCACGCAGGCTGATCTCGCCGGTCATCGCGACATCCGACCTCACCAGGCACCTTTTCGCCAGCGAGGCGAGCGCTACTGCGATGGTCAAGCCCGCGCTCGGGCCGTCTTTGGGCGTGGCGCCGGCCGGCACGTGGATGTGGAGGTCCCACTTGTCGTGCGCGGGCAGGTCCAGCCCGAGTCTTTTCGCCTGGCTTCGCAGATAGCTGGTCGCAGTCTGGGCGCTCTCCTTCATCACCTCGCCCAACGAACCGGTGAGGATGAATTTTCCCGAGCCCGGCATCATCGTCGCCTCGATGTAGAGCAGCTCGCCGCCGACCGGTGTCCAGGCCAGCCCGATCGCAATGCCGAAATCCTGAATCCGCTCGGCATCCTCCGAAACAAACCGGGCCGGGCCCAGCATCTCGCCGAGTTGATCGGGCTTGATCGAAATGGGCCCGGTGTCGCCGTTGCCGCGAACGATGTCGCGCGCCGCCTTGCGGGTCACCGTGGCGATCTCGCGTTCGAGCTGCCGCACTCCGGCCTCGCGGGTGTAGTCGGTGATCAGGCGGCGAAGGGTGCCGTTCACCACCTTGACGCGCTTCGCCGTGAGGCCGTGTTCCTCCAGCTGCCGGGGCAGCAGATGGCGTCGGGCGATGGCCAGCTTTTCGGTGGCCGTATAGCTGGGAAGCTCGATGACCTCCAGCCGGTCACGGAGCGCGGGATGAATGGGATCCAGCCAGTTCGCCGTGGTGATGAAGAGCACCCGTGACAGGTCGAAAGGAAGGTCCAGGTAGTGATCCGTAAAGGTGTTGTTTTGCTGCGGATCCAGCACCTCCAGCAGCGCCGAAGCAGGATCACCCCGGAAGTCCGCGCCCAGCTTGTCGATCTCATCGAGCAGAATGACCGGGTTGTTGCTCTCGACCCGTTTCAGATTCTGGATGATGCGGCCGGGAAGCGCCCCAACGTAGGTCCGCCGATGCCCGCGGATTTCGGCCTCATCCCGCACGCCGCCAAGTGAGATGCGGACGAACTTCCTGCCCAGCGCGTGGGCGACGCTCTGGCCCAGCGAAGTCTTGCCGACGCCGGGCGGCCCCACCAGACAGAGGATCGGCCCCTTGAGGTTCTGCTTCAGCTGCATCACCGCCAAAAACTCCAGAAGCCGCTCCTTGACCTTGGTCAGACCGTAATGCTCGCGGTCCAGAACCTTGCGGGCAGAGTCGAGATCGTATTTGTCCTCCGTGCTCCTGTTCCAGGGAAGACTTGCAAGGAGGTCGAGATAATTGCGGGTCTGGGTGTACTCGGCGATCGCCTGCGACATGTTGCCCAGCCGGTCCAGTTCCTGGTCGGCGACTTTCCGCACTTCGGCCGGCAGGTCGTTCTGATCCAGGCGCTCGCGCAGCCGCGCAATCTCGGAGGCGTTGGGATCGGTGTCGCCCAGCTCCCGCTGGATGGCGCGAATCTGCTCCCGCAGATAAAAGTCCCGCTGCGATTTGGAAATTGTCGACGCCACCTGGTTCTGAATCTTCGAGCCGAGCGAGAGCAGCTCGAGTTCGTTCTTCAACATCGGCAGCAATCGCCGAAGGCGTTCGGTGACGTCGGTCTGTTCAAGGAGCTGCTGGCGGTCGGACAGCGAGAGGTTGAGGTTGCCGGCGATCAGGTCGGCCGTCTTGCCCGGATCCTCCACGTTCACCGCCGCCACCTTCACGTCTTCGGTGATCGCGGGGGAAAGCTGGATGATGTCCTGAAAAATCTTGATCGCACTGCGCGTCATCGCGGTCAGCTCGGCCGTGGACTCCTTGACGTCGGAAAGGATGTTGATGTTGGCAACGAGGTAGGGATCTTCGCTCACGACCTCGGTCAGCTCGATCCGTCGCAGCCCCTCCACCATCACCCGGACGCTGTTGTCCGGGAACTTCAGCATCTTCAGCACACGCGCCAGACATCCGTGGGCGTGCAACTCCGCCAGCTTTGGGTTGTCGGCTTCGGGATCCTTCTGCAGAACGAGCCCAACCAGCCGGTTGCCGCCGACGACATCGTCAACCAGACGAATGCTGGGAAAGGACTCAACCAGCAGCGGGGAAACCATTCCCGGGAAGATGACGATGTCAGACAGGCCCAGAACCGGGATGGAATCGGGCCAGGCGCGCCGGCCGGAACGGTACATGGCCGTATCGCCCGCCCCCATGTTGGACCCGCTGATGTTGATGAATTCCGTTTCGGCCATGGTCAGCCCTTTTCAATTGGATGCCGACAGCCGCCCTTTAGTTCAATGCGCGGGAACTACTCCTCGGAAATGCTGATGGAAACGCTCTTGGGCGTAGGACGGGATTGCTCTGGCACGTCAATGCGCAGGAAGCCGTTCTGGTAGGAAGCCCTCGCCCGACTGAGATCGTAACCGGGCGGCAGATCAACCGTGGTCTCGAACGGCCCATAGTTGATTTCCATGATGAGGAAGTTGCACTTGCCGTTCCGGCAACCGTCCGAGCGGTGGCCACAGATCACGAGCCGCTGCCCTTCCACCGTCAGCTCCAGATCTTCACGCCGCATGCCCGCCAGTTCCACCCGGATGACCATGCCCTCCTCGGTCAGAAAAACGTCGGTGTTGGGCGCCCATTGACCTTCATTTGAAGATTCCCGAACTCCCACCGTGTGAGAACGGCGCATGAAGTCCAATGCAGAACTGGCTTTGCTCATGATCGAAAGACAGCGGAAACTAGCCCACTGGTCTGGGCTCCGCAAGCGCGCTTTCACTTCATCTTGACCACCAATTGCGGCCTCTCGCCCTTGCGCCCCCTCAGGACCGTGGAAACTGGAAGTCCGCCCGAGGCTCCACCCGCGCAGTGGCAGCTGCCTTCAATACCCCGCCGACGCCTGTGCCGGACCGCCGCCCGCACGAATAGGGCGACGGTCAAGACGACGACCGCGAGGGCCACAATCTCTTGCCAGTCCATGAATGCAACCTAAGTTGGGGCGGCCGGTTTGAAAACTCAAATTGCAGTCCGCCCTTTCCGCGAGTACGTGGGCTCCAGTATTCTTCGGCGATGTCTTCAGCGCCCTATGTTCACCGTCATCGCATTACCTACGCGGAGTGCACCATCGGCAATCACGTGTACTACTCGCGCTATCTGGACTTGCTGGAAGAGGCGCGAGGCGAATGGTTCCGCTCCTTCGGCTGGCCGTTGCTGCAGCTGCAAACCGAGGACATTGCGTTTCCCGTGACCGAGGCTCATCTCGAGTACGCTGCTCCGGCAAGGTACGACGACCTCGTCCGGATTGAATTGTGGGTGATGGCTTTGACGCGGCTTCGACTGCAGGTGGGTTTCGCGGTTCGGGACGAATCCGGCAGTTCATTGGTCAACGGTCAAACCCACCATGTCTGCACTTCGGTTTCGGAAAAGCCCCGGCGGATGCCCGTCGAGCTGTTCAACGCATTGCGCAGATATGAACAACCCGTGGGGACGACCGGCGCACCCGCAGCGGAGTAAAACGGAGGTGGAGAATGGCTGCCGGCGAGGTGAAGTCATGGCCGGGACGAGTCGCATCGGACGTGGTGGAAGAGTGGTGCCAGAGGAGGGATTTGAACCCCCGACCAAAGGCTTATGAGTCCTCTGCTCTACCCCTGAGCTACTC
>DNDP01000300.1:23351-26433 GCA_003484235.1 Verrucomicrobiales bacterium | reverse complement strand
CTACCCCTGAGCTACTCTGGCACTCAGCCTAAGGGGCGGCAGTATGCCGTTGGCTTCCGACTCGACAAGCGTATTTTCGATCATTTTTGCAGACCTTTTTCGGGCCTTCGCGTCGGGTATTCGGCTGGACGCATAGTCTGCTCCTGCTAGATTGCACCGGACATGTCAATTGCAGCATCACCCGCCCCAAAAAAGGTCAATTTGCGCCGGCCCGACATCATGGAAGTGGTCCAGGCGCAGGTCCTCCAGCATTACCGCAGCCTGCTGGTGGAGCGCATCCGTGCTTCCGGCCATGTTCTTTCCTCTCCGGATGGCAGCGTCACCGTGAAGCTGGCGAAGGAGTTTGGCTTCTGCTACGGCGTGGAACGCGCCATCGATCTCGCCTATGCGGCGGTAAAGGTGTTTCCCCCACCCAACCGAATCTTCCTTCTTGGCGAGATCATCCACAATCCCGAGGTCAACGATCAGATCCGCGCCATGGGCATCGTGACGATCGGCAGTCGGCCCACCGACGAGGAACTCGCCCAACTGACCGACCAGGACATTGTCATCATCCCTGCCTTCGGCACCGAAGTGGCCACGCGCGAAAAAATCAGGGCGAAGGGCTGCATTGAGGTGGACACCACCTGCGGCGACGTGATGAGCGTCTGGAAACGGGTCCGACAGAACGCGCGTGAAGCGGTGACCAGCATCATTCATGGCAAGGCCTGGCATGAGGAGACGATGGCGACCAGTTCGCAGGCCACGGCTATTGGCGGCGGCCACTACCTGGTGGTCTACAATCTCGACGAGACCGACTACGTCTGCGACTACATCGAGAACGGCGGCGACAAGGCTGAGTTTCTGGAAAAATTCAAAGGTGCGCATTCCGCGGGCTTCGATCCCGAAATCCACCTGAAGGCGGTGGGCGTGGCGAATCAAACCACCATGATGCGTGGCGAAACGGAGGAGGTTCAGCGCCGGATCCGGGCGGCCATGGAACGCAAGCACGGTCCCTCGAAGTTGCCCGAACATTTCCGCTTCTTCGACACGATCTGCGGCGCCACTCAGGACCGGCAGGATGCCCTGCAGAAGCTGCTGCATGATCCTATGGACCTGTTGATCGTCGTGGGCGGCTACAATTCGTCCAACACGTCGCACCTGGCCGAAATGGGCGAGGGCAAACTGCCGACCTATTTCATCAAGAACGCCGGCAAGATGATCAACGCCGGGCTGATCAGCCACTACAACCAGCACTTGAAACAGGAGGTCGAAACCAGCGACTGGCTGCCCATGGACCGGAACATCGTCGTGGGCGTGACCGCCGGAGCCTCCTGCCCCAACAATCTGATCGAGGACGCAATCCGCCGGGTCTTCGAGCTGCGGGGCGTCTCCGTCCAGGAGCTCCTTCACGACTGAGTTTCGTTTCCCTGCATGCCACAATCCCGCCACGAGCTCGAGCAGCGCGAACGCGCCACGCTGGCTTCGTTTGCCCAATTCAGCGTCGACTCCCGGGGACGAAAACACCGCGAGACTCCGCCAATCTGGCGGACCGAATACCAGCGCGACCGCGACCGGGTGATCCATTCGAGGGCCTTTAGGCGGCTGGAATACAAGACCCAGGTGTTTCTCAACGGGAGCGGAGACCATCTGCGCACGCGATTGACCCACACGATGGAGGTGGCGGCGATATCGCGGAACATCGCCCGCGCCCTGCGCTTGAACGAGGATCTGGCCGAGACGATCGCACTCGCCCACGACCTGGGCCACTCGCCTTTCGGCCACAAGGGGGAGGCGGTGCTCAACAAACTGATGAAGGCCCACGGCGGATTCGAGCACAACGCCCAGAGCCTGCGCGTGGTCGAGGAACTGGAGCAGAAGTATCCACGTTTCAGCGGATTGAACCTCACCTGGGAAACCCGCGAGGGCCTCGGCAAACATCAGACCAGCTACGACAAGCCGGGGCGCCGCAGCGAGTTCAGCTCCCCATCGCCTTCACTCGAAGCGCAGGTCGCCAACCTCGCCGACGAAATCACCTACTACAGCCACGACCTGGACGACGGTCTCGAGTCCCGGCTGCTCGACGAGGCGAAACTGCGCAAGGACGTGCGCCTTTGGGCCGAAGCCCATCGGGCCGTCCGGCGCGAACACGGCGCGCTGCCCGACGAGACCCGCCGTTACTTCATCATCCGCTGCCTGATCGACGGGCATGTGCGCGACGTGGTGAACTCCACGGAGGATCGCATCGCGGACGCGGCGGTGAATTCGTCGGACGAAGTCCGCCAGCAAAAGCAACCGCTGGTCTGCTACAGCGCCCGGCGGCGGAAGCTGAATCTCGAACTCCGCGACTACCTGTACAAGAATCTCTACTACAATCCCGTGGTGCATGAACCCAATCTGCGGGCGATCCGGCTGTTGGAGCAGATGTTTCAGCACTACCTCAAGAACCCCGACACGATGGGCGAGGGCGCGCGTCGTCGCATCCGAAAATGGGGCCGGCACCGCACGGTCTGCGACTACCTGGCCGGCATGACCGACCGCTACCTGCTGCTGGAGCACGACCGCTGGTTTGGCGTCGCCATTTGAGGCGGCACGCCACATCCCAATCAACACCGCAAATGACGCCAGTCCCAACTGCGGCCACGCCACTGCGAATTCTGCAGATGAATTCGCTGCTGAACGGGGGCGGCACGGATGACCGGGCCGTCCGCCTCATCGCCGGTTTTCATGCCCGCGGCCACCGGGTGGCGATCGCGGGCCTGCCGGACCGCAAGTACGGGCGGATCGCGAGGGAATGGGGTGTGCCGATGGTTCCCGCCGGCCCCGGCAAGGCCGCCTACATTCTCGGATCGGCGCGCGAGCTTCGGCGCGGCAAATATCAGATCCTGCAGGCGCACCACGGACGGGATTATTGGCCGGCGGTGGTGGCGGGAATACTGAGCGGCGTGCGTCCATCGCTGGTGCTGGTCCGTCACCTGGCCAAGAGCCCGAGCTCATTCGTCAGCCGCCGTTTCCTGCTGAACCGATGCGAGGCGATGGTCGCCGTTTCCGAATTCGTGGCGGAGGTCTTGAAGAAGGGATCCTACGAACCCGATTCCCCGGA
>DNDP01000300.1:10098-23125 GCA_003484235.1 Verrucomicrobiales bacterium | reverse complement strand
GAGCTGGAACGTTTCAAGCCGACCGAGACTTCACCGCTGCGCGAAGCCTGGCACCTGGCGCCCGAGCATTATGCGTTCGGCGTCGTTGGCTCCTACGACTTGCCGCGCGGCAAGGGGCAGCGCGAGTTTCTTCAGGCCGCGGCCCGCATCAAGGACACCCTGCCCCATGCCCGGTTTCTCATCGTGGGAAGCGGCAGCCTGCTTCCGACGCTCCAGGCCGACATCCAATCCCTGGGCCTTCAGGATCGGGCGCAGATTCTCCCCTGGTGCAATGACATGCCTGCGGCAATGAACGCGCTGGACTGCCTCGTTCACCCGCAGGTGGGCACCGAGGCACTGGGCGGTGTCATTCTCGAGGCGCATGCGTGCGGGCGCCCGGTGGTTGCCACGGCGGTGGACGGCATTCCCGAAGCATTTCGCGATGGCGGCTTGGGCCGGCTGATTCCAACCGAATCGATCGATGCTCTCGCAACCGCCATGATCGAGACGGCACGGGAGTCCCGGCTGAGCATGGCCGAACGGCTCTCTCTGCACGAGCGGGTGGCTGCGAAATCCTCGACCGAATCCGCCTGCCGCAACTTCGAGCGGCTTTATCGCAGTCTGCCCCGCCTGCGGGATCGGAACTCAACCCCGTGAACGAATCCTCTCCGCGACCGCCGGCCAACTACTTCAGCTCGCTGCGGGGCTGGGAGACATTTTTTGCGGCCGGCACGCCGGTGCTTACCTACCACAAGATCGGTCCCCGCCCTCGTGGAGCGCGGCTCAAAGGCATGTATCTGCCGGCGGCGCTGCTGAAGCGCCAACTGGGCGAGTTCAAGATCTCGGGCTACCACTGCCCGTCCTACGATGCTGTTGTGAATGGCGCATCGGCGGAGGGCAAACGCTGCTTCATCACGTTCGACGACGGTTGCGTCAACGTTCTGGACCACGCTCTGCCTCTGCTGCGCGAGAGCGGCGCAGCTGCCATCCAGTTTCTCGTCGCGGGCCTGTTGGGGCGCCGTACCGAATGGCAGGCCGGAACCGGTGAGATTCTCGAGCCGATCATGGATGCCTCGCAGGTGCGTGAATGGCTTGCTGCCGGGCAATCGATCGGAGCCCACACGATGACACACCCGCGGCTCACGACCATTGCGGTTGATCGGGCCAAAGAGGAGATCTTTGCGTCGAGGAAGAGCCTTGAAGACACGTTCGGCATCCCGATCCGGCATTTCTGCTACCCCTACGGCGATCTCAACGAACGCGTCGTGGAGTTGGTGCGCGAAGCCGGTTACGAAACTGCCGCCACGACTGACCTAGGCGTGAACACCGCCGCCACTGATCCGCACCGCCTAAAGCGCATCACCGCCAGGTACCCGAGCCGGAAGTTCAAGAACCTGCCACTCCTGGCCAGGCTCGCCTGGCATCGACTTGTTGGCGGCTGACGCCCGTTCCGCCGAAACTGCCGCTCGACAGGATTCGCCACCGAATCCGCTGAAAGGAGTTCGTCGATGGTCCCACGAAACTTCGTGGGACCCCCACGAGCCTTCAAGGCTTCGCGGCGCCGCTCCGTCGATGTAAAGCCGCATTCCATCCCGTATCTGCATTGTAGTATTCAGTCCTGCAGCGAGTTGCGTATGAGCACCAGGTTCGTTTCATGGTCGTGGCACGGACACTGCCAAAGGGAGTGCCGTGACCGCGACATCAACGTGCTCTCAATCCGCCCCCACGACGGCAAGCGAATGTTCACCCGCCAACTGGGTGGAACTTCATGGCGACTACCTCCACCACTTCGCTCTTGGACAGGTCCGAGACCGACAGGTGGCCGAGGATCTCGTTCAGGAAACCTTTCTGGCGGCCCTGAAAGCCCACGAGCGGTTCGCGGGAAACTCTTCGGAGCGGACCTGGCTGGTGAGCATTCTCCGCCACAAGATCATGGATCATCTTCGCCAGCAGTATCGTCGGCCCACGGTCGCGCTGGAGACATCGGAGGCAGCCCGGCACGACGACGCCCTCGGTGAGTCGATGGTCTGGGTGCACGAGGTTGCGGCGCAGTGCATGGAGCCGCATCGCCGGCTGGAGCTGAGCGAATTCCGCGAATCGCTTCAGCGCGCCTTGGGCAGGCTGCCGGCGCGGATCGCCCAGGTTTTCGAGATGTACGAGATCAATGAGTTCTCAGGCCGGGAGGTCTGCGAAGCGGTGCAGATCACGGAGCAGAATCTCTGGGTGATGCTGCATCGGGCGCGCAAGCAACTGCGGGAGGAACTGGCCTCCTGGTGGCACGGCGGCCGGTCGGAACCCAGCGTCGAGGAACGCCGCTGAACCATTGGGGAGGAAACATGCTGCGAATCACGTTCAGCGAAAACGCACACGTCCGGCTGCTCCGTCTGGAAGGGCAGCTGGCCGGCCCCTGGGTGGCCGAACTCGAGAACGCCTGCACCGCGCCGGTCGCCAACGGACACCAGCTGGTTCTCGACCTTGCCGGTCTGTCGTTTGCCGATCACGAAGGAGCCCGCCTGCTCGCACGGCTCGTCGCCGACCGCGCCTCACTCTCGGGCTGCTCGGCCTTTCTGCGGGAACAAATCCGCCAGCATGACGAACAACCGGATGGCGGCTAGGCGCTGGCGGAAGGGCGGCGGATGCCGAGCTTCTGCATCCGGCTCCGCAGCGTGCTCGGGTTGAGGCTCAACAGCCGGGCTGCCCCCTGATCGCCCTCGATCACCCAGTTGGTCCGTTCCAGCACCGACTCGATGTGCTGACGCTGCACCTCGGCCAGCGAATCGGCCGTGCCGTCGGATATCGCCGTTGCGGGGCGCACCGGTTCCACGAGCACACGTCGACCGCCGTCGAAGCTTTCCACCGCCGGGCCGTGTTCGGCCGGAACTGTGGCGGCAAAATCGGCCGGCAGCCGCAGCGTTTCGCCGGAAGCGAGCACCACGGCCCGTTCCATGATGTTTTGCAGCTCCCGAATGTTGCCGGGCCAGCCATAGGCCATGAGCTTGCCCAACG
This sequence comes from Verrucomicrobiales bacterium, assembly GCA_003484235.1. Lineage (GTDB taxonomy): Bacteria > Verrucomicrobiota > Verrucomicrobiia > Limisphaerales > RI-55 > RI-55. Next base: position 20,140 of record DNDP01000300.1, on the reverse strand, counting down.
ATTCGTCGGCGATCTCGCGCGGCGGCCGGCCGAGCTTTCTGGCAAAGCGTTCCAGGAAAAACATCGCCAGCAACGGAATATCCTCGCGCCGGTCCCTGAGCGGCGGCAGGTGCACGGGCAGCACGTTCAGGCGATAGAGGAGATCGGCGCGAAACTTGCCCTGGCGCACCGCTTCGCCCAGATCCCGGTTCGTCGCCGCGATGATGCGGACGTCGACCTTGATCGTACGGCTGCTGCCGATCGGCTCAAACTCGCGCTCCTGCAGGACGCGCAGGAGCTTGATCTGGGTTTCCATCGGGAGATCACCCACTTCGTCCAGAAACAGCGTGCCGCCATCGGCCACCTTGAACCGTCCGTCACGGTTGGCCAGCGCGCCGGTGAACGCACCCTTGACGTGACCGAAGAGCTCGCTCTCGACCAGCCCCGCAGAGATCGCGCCGCAGTTGACCTTCACGAGCGGCCGGACCTTGCGGGCACTGCGGTCGTGAATCGCGCGGGCGATCAGTTCCTTGCCGGTGCCCGTTTCGCCGAGGATGAGCACCGTTGAGTCGGTCGGGGCGACCTGTTCGATCTGCCGGAGCACGCGCAGGAGGGCAGGGCTGTTTCCGACGATCTCGGTGAAGTTGTGTTCGGCGAGGATCTCCTCCTTGAGGTAGTTGTTCTGTGCCTGCAGCCGCGCCCGTTCCTGCTCCATCTGCACGCGGTCGGTGATGTCGATGAACATCGTGCGCGTGAACTCCCCGCTGGGGTGCGGGCGCGACCACCATTGGATCCAGACCGGCCTGCCGTCGTCCTTGCGGCGCAGTTCGAGGACGACCCCCTCGGTATCCGCGCCCCGGCCGATCGAGGCGAGCGCCTCCTTCACCCGCCGCTGGGCCTCGGGCGTATCGGGAATGAGATTGCGCCCGTAGGTGGAGGTGACCTCTTCCGGCCGGACGCCCAGGATGCGCAGGGCCGTGTGGTTGGCCCGGATGAAACGGGTGTCGAGCCCCTCGTGGACGTACGCGATGGGCGCTTCATCGAACAGGTCGCGGAGGTTCTCCTCGCCGGCCTTCAACAGCGCCTCCATCCGCAGGCGTTCCAGTTCGGCGCCGGCGCGGGCGCCAAACACCTTGAACACGGACAGCACGCGCGGATCCTCCTGCATCGGCCGTGTGTCCATCACCGCCAGATGCCCGAGCACCAGGCCGCTCCGACCCTGCACCGGTATTGCGAGGTAGCTTTCCACATCGAGCGCCGCCAGCTGGGTGCGGTGCCGGGGAAACCGCTCCTGTACACGTTCCGGGAACAGGCAGATTTCGCCGCCGAGCACGCGCTCGCACGGCGTGTGGGTGAGGTCATATTCAAAATTCCCGATGAATTCCTCCCCATTCCAGAAGGCCAGCGTGCGCACCCGCGCCTGGGTTCCCGGTACAAACTCGGACATGAACGCATGCTTTACGTCCAGCGCCTCCGCCAGCCCGCGCACCAGCGAGTGGAAGAACTCGTCTCCCACCGTCGAGGCGGTTCCCTCGACGATCTTCCGCAGCGTCCGGTCCGCTCGGTTGGCCGCCTCGTCCAGATGCTTGCGATCCAGCTCGGCGCCGGCCCGTGAGCCGAAGATCTTGAAGATCGACAGGTCCTCCGGCGTGAGGGGCATGGGCTTGGTGTCCATCGCGGCGAGATGACCGAGGACACACCCTCCGGGTCCCAGCAACGGAATGGCGAGGTAGCTGTCCGCGGCCAGACGCGCCAGATCGTGATCCTTGGGAAACAGCGCCTGCACTTCCTGCTGGTAATGGCAGAGCTCGCCCTTGAGCACGCTCTGGCAGGGGGTGCCCCGCAGATCATACTCGAAGTTGGGCGTGAATCCGTCGCCGGTCCAGAAAGCCAACGTGCGCACCCGTCGGTCCGGCTGGGTCATCTCGGCGACAAAGGCGTAGCGGACCTCCAGCGCGGCCGCGAGGTTGCGGGTCAGTGACTGAAAAAACTCCTCTCCGACGGCACCGGCCGTGCCCTCATCGATCCGCCGCAGCAGGAGGTCGCTCCGGCGCAGCCTCCGTTCGAGCGCCAGCCGGTCAAACTCGCCGGCCGCGCGGGCGGCGATCAGCTGCAGCAGTTCCGGAACGTGCAGCTGCGCCGGCATGGGCCGGGAATCCGCCACCGCCAGATGTCCCCGCAGTTCACCGGCATGGCCGATCACCGGAACACCGCAATAGCTCACCGCTTCAAGCAGCCCACCTGCCAGTCGGCCATCGGGGATCTCCCGGTCCAGGTTCGACGGATGATAGACGACCCTGCGACGAAGAACGTCGGCACACGGCCCCTGCTCGGGGATCTCAAAGGCAGGCAGCGATTCACCACGACTCCATCCGGCCCGCGACCGAAATCCGCTTCCATCGGGAGACGACTCGGATATGTAGGCGTGATCGAACCCCAGCTTGACCGCGAGCTGGCGGACCAGGGCGGGAAAGAACGCCTCACCCGTGCTGTCCGCCAAACCTTTGACGATCTCGCGCAGCGCGAGCGCGGCATTCGCGCCCGAGGCCTCCGGACCTGAGCTGCCTTCCTGCAGGGGTTGCGTTGTCATTGGGCCATGTCGATCTGTCGCAGGCTAGCCAGTCGGCCCGGCAGGCCGCAATTTGAAAAGCCATCTGCTGCCACCGGTGAACTGGATGCCGACCCCGCCGGACTTCTTCCCCTTTCATTGCAGTTTCGTAAGGAATCTTCGCCGGCGGCGACCATTCAGATTGAAGTGATGCGTCAACGTCTTGTGTACCTGCTGAATGCGATCAGCCCTTCGTGTCGGGATGCGGTCCGGATGCTTGCCGAATCACGCCGCCGGCCGCATCCGTTTCCCCGCCGCATGGGACTGCGGCTACACCTCCTGCTGTGCGGCTTCTGCCGACGCTACCGAACACAGCTCGAACGCCTGAAAGCACTGCTCGCAGATGAGGATCCGGCCCCGAACGAAGTTCGACTGACGCCGGAAGCCCGCCAAAGAATCAAGGAACGACTTCGGCCATTGATTGGTCGGAAGACCGAGGAAGCCGAACGCGACGCCTGCTGCGGAAGCTGACGTGGAAGGCCGGATCTGGTTCTTCACCGCAGGAAGAGACCTGCAGGCCAGGCGAACCCGCATCTAAATGCCCGCCTCTTTTTCCGCCGCATCCGGGCCTGCATCACTCGTTCAGCGGCGAGCTCATGGCTGGCAGGCGGACCACCGCACTTCCTCCGGCCGTCGGGGCTGTTCCCGGGCCGGCTTCCAACTGGACGACCGCCCGCCGGCGCCGCGCGGCGATCCGCAGAAGAACTTCCTTGAGCTCGGCGGCGGTCAGTTGGATTCGATTCGAGGCATTCATGGATCGAGCGTGCATTGAAGTCATTTTGAGGATTCAGCGGCGGCCGACTTGGGAGGTTCCCGGAGCACCAGCAGCGAATGGCCGTCCGGATCCTGGAGCAGGCGGCGGCTGGCCGCCGCCCGCGTCTTCAGATCCGTGTCGGCGAAATCTTCGTGCAGGACCACCATCCAACTGGCGAGATCTTCAATTCGCCGGTCCGCCGGGATTTGCCGTCCCCCCGGGGGTGTGATGTATTCGAGAAACTCGATGCCCGGTCCGGATTTCGCCCGCAGGGCGGTGATCCTCAACCGCGCGCCGAACACCTGGTTGAGGCGTTCCTGTTCGATGCCGTGATTCTCGCTTGCGCCCGCGACCTGCAGCCCCAGTTCATCCCGGTAGAATGCCAGGCTCCGCTCGGTGTCGCCCACCACGATCGCGGTGTGATCGATCCCAAGGAAAGTGCCCCGGCCGTCGGTCTGCTGCCACCTTGGATCGCCCTTGCCCGGCGGAAACCAGATGATCTCCAGCACATGATCCTCCGGATCGCGGAAGTAAAATGCCTTGATGCCGCCTGCGTTGGGATTCCAGTCCGGCAGCGTCTGCGGCGCCGTCGAAACATGCTTCACCCGGTGTCGGCGGAGATGCTCATAGGCGCGGTCCATGTCGCTCACCACGATCGCAATGTGCTGGAACCAGTGGTCGAAGCTGCGCGAGTCGGCGGGAATCGGCCGCCCCTCGGCATGAAGCCAATCCACCAGTTCGATCTGTTCGGCGCCCAACCGCAGTCTTGCCACCCGTGCGCGGGCGCCCGCGGTGCCAGTCAAGTTTTTCAATGGCCTCCCCTGCTCTTCGAATCGCGTCACCTCCCGGAATGGCAGCACTTCCGTGTAAAAGTGCATGGCCTGATCAAGATCACCCACCGTGATCCGAATCGGCCCCACCTCTTTGACCGCGGCCGAGACCGCTAGCGCGGAGGCCAGCAGAAACAGCCAGACTGTCAGCCGGGCACCAAGGAAAAAGTAGGACCATTCCTCACCACAGGCGAAGAAACGGGCCGGTCTTGATCCGGCCGGTGAAGGGCTCCCGTCCCGATTGCCGCCAGAAACCGCGGGGGCCAGCCGCCGCATCCGCGTCGGCCTCCGCGGGTGCGAGGTCCGTTTGGCCAGGCGCCGCATCGGCGCCGCATCGCTCTGCAGGAGGGAAACCGTGTCGTTGTGCATCTGCCGGTTGGTCGCCTCCGCGCGATCAACCTTACATCCTGCCCGGCTCCTCCCTCTCCAGCTCGTCCAGCATCCGCTGCGCGCAGAGCGGGCAGTAGCCATGGGTGAAGTTCACCCCGGCATGGTGATGCAAATAGACTTCCACCGGCTCCCATTCGTCGCGGCTGGTCCGCACCTGGTGGCATTTTGTGCAGATGAAGAACAGCCCGTCGGGAATCGGCCCGCGGGGCTCCACCGCCTGCTTCAAGGCCAGCAGGTGTTCCTCGCGTTCGCGGTTCAACCCATGCTCGTGCAGGGCGATCTCGATGTGGATCGCCAATACGTTTCCGTCCACGGGCTTCAGGATGTAACCGCAGGGTTCGACCTGTTTGGCCTGCTGAATGGTGGCATCCTCCGCGTGGGCGGTGAGGAAGAGAATCGGCACCGGCCGGGTTTCCCGAATGCGGGCCGCGGTCTCCACGCCGTCCATCCCGCCCTTGAGCCGGATGTCCATGATGACCAGATCCGGCTGCAGGCTGTCCACCAGTTCGACGGCCTTCTCGCCGGTGGCGCAGATGCCGGCCACCTGGTAGCCAAGCTGGCGGAGGTGTTCTTCTAGATCGGCGGCCACCACCGCCTCATCTTCGACGAGCAGAATGGATGTTTTCATGGGCTTGTCCCGGTTTCGGCCGAAAGCCCCGGCGCGCACTCACGTTCCGGGTCCGCGCAGGCGGCTTCGGATTTCATTGAAAAGATTGCGGGCGCATTCCGGACAGTGACAGCGCTGGCATCGCCCAAAGTCGCCGCGGGAGAGGAATTCCTCGACCGGCAGCCAGTGGCCCGACGAGTTCCGGATCTTCTTGCAGACGGCGCAGATGGGGACGAACGGCCCCCTCGTGCGGCGTTCCTCAAGGGCGGATTCGAGGTCGGCCGTCATTTGTTCGCGTTCCCGGCGGAGCGCATGCTTGTGAAGGGCCAGCTCGATGCTCGCCTTCAGCTGCTCCTTCTTGAACGGCTTGAGCACATAGTCGAGCGCCTCGGTTTCCTTGGCCTTGCCAATCAGCTCGGTGTTGGCAAACGCCGTCAGGTAGATCACCGGACATCGATGGTCATTCAGGACTTGGTCCGCGGCCGCGAACCCATCCATCCGGCCGTTGAGCTGGATGTCCATCAGCACGAGATCCGGCGCGTTCGCGGGGAACTGCTTCAGACACTCCTCCGCGGTGTGACAGACCGCCGCGACCTCATAGCCCAGTTCGTTCAGGTTTACCTTGATGTCTTCGGCGACGATCGCCTCGTCTTCCACGACCATGATTCTGGTTTTCATCCTGCCTTCGGTTTTGCCGGCTCGCGAAATTCAAGGCGGTAACGCGTGCCGTTCTTGTTGTTCATCTCCAGCGTGGCATCGAGCTGCCGGGCCAGGATCTGGACCAGTCGGAGGCCGAGCGACCCGGCGTGGCCGTCGATCTTCATGTCACGCAGACCGGCGCCGTCATCGCCGATTCCCAGGACATGAAGCCCGTCAGGCGAGATACGGTGCTCCACGGTGATGGTGCCCGGCTGCCCAGAGGGGAAGGCGTGCTGCAGCGCATTGGCGACCAGCTCGTTGACGATCAGGCCGACCGGCACTGCGGTGTCCACCGACAGTTCGATCGGATCAATCTCCGTCACCAGCCGGATGCGGCCGGAACTCATGTCGTAGGTCGCAAACAGCATTCTGAGCAGGCTTTCCATGTAACCGGCCAGCTCGATCCGGCTGACGTCCGAGGAACGGTTGAGCTTCTCGTGGATCAGCGCCATGGCCTGCACCCGCTGGCGGGCTTCCCGGAAGGAGTCACGGGTAGCCGCATTCGGCGCCCGGCGGGCCTGGAGATTCAGCAGACTCGAAATAACCTGAAGATTGTTCTTCACGCGATGGTGGATCTCCTGGATGAGCAGCTCCTTCTCGTGCAGGGAACGGCGGATGGCGTCCGACGCCTCCCGGCGCTCGGTGATGTCCCGCACGATGGCGATCACGAACCTCTGGTCATTCAGTTCGAGCGGGCTGAGCATGATGTCCACGGGAAACTCGGTGCCGTCCTTTCGACGGCCGCTCAGTTCCAGATCGGCGCCCATCGCCCGGAGGCGCGAGTGGTCGGAGTACTCCCGCCGATGCTTGACATGGGCTGCGGCAAACCGGGCCGGCACCAGCGTCTCCACCGTGCGCCCGATGAGCTCGTCCCGTCCGTAGCCAAACAGCTGCTCGGTCTGGTCGTTGAGCAGGGTGATGCGGCCACGGCCGTCGACGACCAGGATGGCGTCCGGCGCCGACTGGAACAGCGCCTGGAAACGGGCCTGGCTCGCCTGCAATTCCTGCTGGCGTTCTCGTTCCTCCGTCACGTCCAGGCAGACGCCGACCATCTGCGTCGCCCGACCGGCAACGTCGGTGAGGACATGACCGCGCGAATGCAACGCCCGCACCGTCCCATCCGGCCGCACGATGCGGAGGTCATGCTGAAACGGTTGATGATCCTTGATCGCCCGGTTGATCACCTGGTGGACATGCCCGACATCCTCCGGGTGCGTCCGGTCAAGGAACTGGTTGAAGTGCACACCGGACGGCTGCACCTCCAGGCCGTAGATGCGGTAGAGCTCCGCCGAATTGGTGACCTGGTTGGACGTCAGGTCCCAGCTCCAGCTCCCCAGACGGGCAAGGCTTTGAGCGTCGCTCAACTGCCGTTCACTGAGTGAGGTCTCCGCTTCGGCCCGCTTGCGTTCCTCGACTTCACGCTCAAGCCTGCGGTTGACTGACTGCAGTTCCGTCGCCCGCACCCGGACCGCCCGGGCGGCCGACGCGCCCCAGCCCGCCAGCAAGGCAATCAGCAATCCGACTCCCAGCGAAAGACCGCCAAGCGTGCGCAATCCCGACTCCTGCTCGGCGTCCGTGGCGGTGGCCAGCGCGAGCATCGCCTGCCATACCACCAGCGCCACGGTCACGGCCCCCAGGCTGAGGGCCGTCGGCCACCAGTTCGGGGGAACACCATTGGACAGATCCCGCGCCTGCCAGGACCAGGTCAGCAAGCCCATGCCAAGAACGAGAAACCCACCGGCAGTGTGGACCGCCATGCGGGTCAGCTGCCCCCATCCATAGGTGGCACGGATGCCCGTGAGATAGCCGAACAACGAAACCACGCCGAGGGCGATCACCACGGTTCCCATGAGGGCCGGAAAGGATGTTTTTCCCGGAACCGGCCAGGGCCAACCGGTCCACATGAGGCCGACGCCAAACAGCAGGAAGGCAACTCCCGTATTGGGCGCAAACCGTCCGGGATGGGACGACTCGACGGTTACATAGTGACGCATGAAGATTTGATCGATGCCAAAGTCCGCACTCAGCGCGTACTGCGCGAGTGTGATCGCCGCAAACGCCGCCAGCAGGGCTCCCGCTCCCAGCGCCACTCTGGGGAACTGGTGCAGCGCGGCCAGCAGACCCCCGCCCGCCAGCACGAAGCACAACGCCGTGTTGTACTGCATGGGCGCGAAATCGGCCGAAATCTGAAGCAACGACCTCTGCCCGGTGTGCCAGCCAAAGAGGACCAGCGCCCCCAGGATCATCGAAACGCCGGCGCTCGTGTCTCCCAGTAGAAAACGTGAAGCCTTGCCGGGTTTCGACGCGTTGAAATTGCGTTCCGGCATGAGGTTTGGATCAGAGAGTGTCGGGATCCTTTCACGATTCCCAAACGCGGGCAAGCCAAACGGCCCGTGACCGGAAGCGGGAGTGCGCCGCCTGCGTCAATTGACCCGGCAGCGGCCGCCGCGTAACCTCAACCCGTGTCTGCCACGACGACCGGCGGACCTCAGCCAGGCATCCTAAGCAGAAGATCTGCATGCCGCTTGACCCCTCATGAAAATCGCCATCGCCTCCGATCACGCCGGCTTTGAATACAAGGAGCGGATCCGGGAACTGCTGGAGAGCCTCGGCCACGAAGTGCGGGATTTCGGAACCTCGAGCGCCGATCCGGTGGACTACCCGGTCTTTATCCGCCCGGCGGCAGAGGCGGTGGCCCGCGGCGAATGCAGCCGCGGTGTCGTGCTCGGCGGCTCGGGCAACGGCGAGGCGATCGCGGCCAACAAGGTTAGCGGCATCCGCTGTGCGTTGTGCTGGAGCCTGGACACCGCCCGCTGGGGACGGGAGCACAATGATGCCAACGTGCTCGCGCTCGGCCAGCGAACCATTCCGGTGGAGCTGGCACTCGAAATCGTGGGGATATTTGTCGAGACCCCCTTCGCCGGCGGCCGCCACGCCCGCCGCATTGCGCAGATCGAGGGTTGAAGGGCACCGACTGGCTACCAAACGGCTCCCAGCGAGAACTGGATGTAGGGTGCGCCATCTCCGTTGACCAGGACATCCCGTTCGTGGAAATGAAATCGCCGGTCGATCATCCATCCGCCCGCGAGTTCAATCGCAAGCCGCTCCAGTGCGATGTACCGAACCCCTGCCCCGACTCGGACCTCCTGAAAATCCACCACTTCGCCCCCCAGATCGGCACGCCCCGCGTCCTTTCCAAAGTCGTCCGCCACGCGGTACGAACCACCTCCAAACGATGCGCCAACGAACGCCGCCCACTGGTCGTCAATGGTGTATTCAATCTGTGGCCGTGGAATCCAGAGCGCCAGCCGCCAGTCGTCGGCAAACCGCCACGACACTCCGACGGTGCCGACAATGGGCGACTCGCGAAAGGCATCGACATTCAGCTGCACGCCCACTTCCAAGTTGTCGTTGAACCGGTAGGCGCCTTCGATGAGCGCAGGCACGTTCACGTCGTCACCCGAGACGTCGCGGAAATCGCTGTAGACCCCCGGCAGCAGCTCGACTCGCGCGCGCCAGCGATTGTTGATCCGCCAGTTCGCACCGACAGCCGCGGCGGCGGCCTGCAAGGTGTCCGGCAGCGGAGCGCTTGCCGGCGGATCGAATTGCTGCCGCCGCCAGTTCGCGCCGACGAGCCAGTGCCAGTCGCGACCGCCGCCGACCGATTCCACATAGCTCGCCGCGAACTCGGCGGAGTCGATGTCGCCAAGCGCGGTGTCGCCGAGTCGGATCGCGGACGGAAATGCGTAGGTGAAGGACGCGGGCGGCGCGTTGCCGAATCGATCGGTGCCGTACGGCGAGGCGAGCGGATCAGCCGCGTCGTTGGCCGGCAACGTTCCCGCCGTGCCGGCAACGCCGGCGGCAAGGAGCAGAAGGCGATGGGAGATCATGAGACGAGCGGGCGGTACAATTGATGGCGGCTCAAAGTCTCAACGCCGCGTGAACTGCCGCTGCGGTTTGATGAACGCGCCGCTGCCTGCGACGTTCATTCGCAGCCGATAGATTCCGGTTTGCGCGGTCAGATAAAGCGTCCGGTAATCGGCATCGCCCCACGTCATGTTGTGCGGGTGCTCGGGACCGTTGATCGTGCCCAGGTGCCGGCCCTCGGGCGAGATCACCCACAACCCGGCCGGTCCGCTCACATACACGTTGCCGAGCTGATCGACCTTCACGCC
>DNDP01000300.1:0-9906 GCA_003484235.1 Verrucomicrobiales bacterium | reverse complement strand
ATGATCGACCTTCACGCCGTCGATCGCGTCGGCGCCCGGCGTGGGGGTCAGGTCTTGAAACAGTTCGCCCCTGCCGAGCGTGGCGTCGGCGTTGACCGGATACCGGAAGACCACCTTCTTGTGGTCGTCCCAGTTGCCGACGTAGAGGAACTTTTCATCCGGCGAGAAGGCCAGGCCGTTTGGACCGGTGAAGTCCTTCGCCACCAGCCGCACCTGCCCGTCCTTGACCGAGTAAACTCCGAAGTGCGGCTGCTCGCGGCCGGGATCGTCATGGAACTTCGGCAGTCCGAACGGCGGATCCGTGACGAACAACGCGCCGTCACTCCGGTAAACGAGGTCGTTCGGCGAGTTGAGGCGTTTGCCATTGAAGCGGTCGGCAAGGACGGTGGTCAGGCCGTTCTTCTCGATGCGCACGACGCGGCGGTTCCCGTGCTGCGCGATCGTCAGGCGGCCCTGCTCGTCGAGCGCGAGACCGTTCGAGCCCGGCTGGCGGTATTGGCCGATGTCCGTGCCGGTGTAGCCGGAGTGATTCAGATAGACCGAGACGTCGCCGAGCGGCGTCATGCGGTAGATCACATTGTTGTTCGGATCGGAGAAGAGCAGATAGCCACCGTCAAGTTGCGTTGCGTCGTTTACCCAGACCGGTCCCTCGGTGAAGGTGAAGCCGTCGGCTAGCTTCTCGAGCTTCGCGTCCGCCGGCAGCACCGCGTCGAGCGCGGCGTCCTTGCGCTCGACCTGCAACGCCACCTCGCGAGCGCGGCTGAGTTTGCCGGGGGCGAAGAAATCCAGCGTGGCGCCACGGACCCAGATGTAGGTGTCGGGGTGCGCGGAGAGCGGGCCATTGACGCCGAGCACGGCGATCTGGAACTGCTGACCCGGGCGCGCATTGCGGGTGAGCACAACGCGGTTGGGCGCGTTCCAACCGGCGGCAACCGCGCCGCCGTTCTGGCCGAGCACCCACGTCGCCTGGCCGTTCACCCAGACCTCGGCGTAGTCGTCCACGACGATTTCGAAGGCCACCGTCGAGCCGCCCGTGGCGAAACCGCCGACCTGGTCCGGGATCGTCACGTTGATGCGGTACCAGACCATCGACAGCCGGCCGTTGCCGCGCCGTTGCTCCAGCGACGCCGCGGGAATGATCTCCCAGTCGCGGTCATTGAAGTCCGCGGCGCGCGCGTCGGGTGTGAAGTCGAACGTGCGATTGGCCGGGCCGCTGGCCTTGAGGTCGGTTCCCACCGCGCGGTGGTCAATCTCCTGGATCGCGGTGTCGTTGAAACGCCAGTTGCTCCGGACGAGCGCCACGCCTTCCGCGGTGCGGAGATCGATGGTGGCGTCCGGCCGGACGAGCCGTTCGGCATGCGCCGTTCCGCCGCTCAACAAGAGCGCCGCCAGCAGCGCCGGCACGAGCAACCGGCCGGAACCGTTCAGGGTGGGCAAGTGTTCAGTGAGAAACATTTTCATGGAGTTGTAATCGTCTGGGTAAATGGTTCAGGAGCGGGTTGGTTGGTCGCACCGGCGGGCAGCGATCCGGCCGCCGCCTCCTCGGACAGGCGCGGATCGTTGGGGACAATGAAGCCGGCGGCCTCACGCGGGCGGTCGAGTTCAAAATGAATCCGCTGGGCCGGGAAATAGATCGTTTCAAAGGCCTTGATGGTCTCGTCCTCGGGCAGTCCCTCCTGCCCGCGAACGATCGCCCGTTCAAGGGCCGTCGTGAACGTGCAGTCAATCCATGCACTGAGGTCGTAGTGCGCCCGATACTGCGGCTTGAGCAGGAAGATCCCCTCGAGAAGAACGACGTCGATCTCCGGAAATTCGTAAACGTGCCGGCGATAGGCGGTCGCCGTTTCCTCCGTGAAATCGACGGTCACCCGGATGCGGCGGCGGTCGCGCAGCGGCAGCACCAGCTGGGTGAACATCTCCTCGAGGCGCAACGCGTGCCGGTAGAAGTGCCCGCCGGGATCCGTCGCGTTGAAACGCACCGCAGGAAGGTTCAGCCAGCCGTCGGCGTTGAGCACGACGGCCCGCTGGCCAAGCCGCCGGAGCGCCGCCGCCGCCAGTTCAGCCGTATGCCCCTTGCCGCTGGCGTCGATGCCGCTGATCGCCACCAGCACCGCCCGTGAGGAGGTCACCTCCCGGCGGCGACGCAGGATGCTGGAGACCAATTGATGGAGGGTGTTCACGCAGCGGAGACGGGTTCAGGCATGTTTCCCGGCGAACTCCCGGCAGGCCCGGGCGCATTCACGACAGGTGCGCGCGCACTGCTTCATTGCCTCATCCCCGGCGAAGCGTTCGCACTCGGCCGCGCAAAGGTCGCAAAGCTCGGCGCAGGCTTCGGCGGTGATTCGGGCACCGGGCCCGAAACAACCGGCGGCACAGGTGCCGCAGAGGCGCTCGCAGGCGACGCACAGTTCCAGGCACTTCGCATACTCCCGGTGACCATCGGACAGATGTTCGGTGCAGTGACGGATGTGGCTGGCACATTCCACGAGGCAGGCGGCGCAGGCCTGCGCGCAGTGGTGGGCATGGCCGCTGCCGTGGGCGGCATGATCGGCGGCCGCCGCGTGCCGCAATCCGGAAAGGCCAACGGCGGTGGCGCCAAGCGCAAACATCATCTCGCGCCGGTTCAGTGCGATGCTGATGGGGGTGGTTTTCATGATGTTGTTTTGTGAGCTGATCGGTTGTCGGAGGAGCGGGCTCTCTTTGCGGCGGCGGCGCCTACTGAGCGGCCTGGGTCAGCTTGGTTTCAGCGATCGCCCTGGCGCCGGCCATGGCGACCTCCTCATCTTGCTGCGCGCTCTTTGCGCCACTGACACCGATGGCGCCGACAACCTGTCCGGCGACGGTGATGGGCACGCCGCCCTGCAGCGGAGTGAAGTCCGGCAACGCCGTCATCGTGAAACGGCCCTTGTTGACGATCTCCTCAAAGTCCTTCGTCGGCTTCTTGAAGATGGCGGCGGTCCGCGCCTTGCCGATCGAGACATTCGCTCCGGCAACGAAGCCGCCTTCAGGACGGGTGAAGGCAATCAGGTGTCCGCCCTCGTCCACGATGGCGATCGATGGTCCGGCGCCGTTCGCCCTGGCAAAGGCCTCGGCGGCGGCCAGCACCTTCTTCGCGCCATCCAGCGTGAGGGTGCTGCGCGATGAGACTGGCGGTGAGGCGTGGTGATCGGCATGCAGCAGGCCGGTGGCGAGAAGAGTTGAGAGAAGTGCGAGCTGGAGTTTCATTTGAGTTGTCGGTGGTTGGTGTTGGCTGTTCAAGAACTGCGTCGGAGCTGCTTCCATCCCCGTCGAGGACGCGGGCGGACGAGCTACTTTCGTCCGCCCGCGTGGATGGGGATGTGGGGCGGGATGTATGGCGGGTAGTTCAATAGACGGGAATCACGCCGGCGATGCGGTAGAGGGGATCGATGACCTTCTTCTTGCCGGCTTTCTTGGCGACCAGGTTTGGCCAGTTGGCGTCCGCCTTCGACTTGTTGCCGGCGACGTCCTTGGTCCACAGCCCAACCGCACCTTTGGTGTGCTGCACGATCAGCTGTCCGTCCACAATGGACCACAGCAGCGGATCGGCGGGCCGGACCTTGCCGACCGAGGCCGCGTAACCGCAGAATCCGCCGTAGGCCGGCACGAATTTCACGGGATCCTTTTCGAAGGTCGCGCGGTTCTCCTGGGAGACGAAATGATACTTCGCGCCGCCAAACGTCGCCTCGATCGTCGGATCTCCGGCTCCCGGCTCGCCGACGGTGAAGTAGGTGACGGGATCATAGCCACCCAGTGCGACGCCCTGCTTGTCGAGATACACCAGCGGTCGGCCGACCGAGCCGTTCTTTTCCACGAGGCCCGGCCAGTTCCCGTCGGCCTTCACGACATTGTCCTTCAGCTCCCTGTTGAAGAGGTCAAACGCCTTCTTGTTGTGCTGAAGGATGAGCTTGCCGTCTTCAATCTGCCACCAGTCGGGGGAGATGGGCGACAGACGGTTGATGCTGGCCGCGTAGCCGCAATAGCCGCCATACGCGGGCGCATATCTCTCCGGGGCGGCTTCGAAGGTCGCCTTGTTCGCCGCGCTGGCGAAGTAGTATACCGCGTTGTCATGGGAGGCCTTTTGCCTCGGATCACCCTTCACCGGTTTGCCATCGGTGAAATAGGCGACCGGGTCGTAGCCTTCGATCGCCACGCCATCCTTGTTGAGGTTGACGAGGGACTTGTGAGGTGGACCGGCCTGATCCGCCAGCAACGGGGTGGAAAGGAGAAGGGAGGCCAGGAAGAACGTTTTCGATTTCATGTTTGGAATCAGGATTCGCATTCAGTCCAGCAGTCGCTGGTGATCATGAGTCGCGCGGGAGGAGGAAACCTTTCAACGCGAGTTCCCCGATCACCGGCGCGCCGCCTGAGACACCACGGTGAACAGCACGCAGACCGGAACGTAGATCGGCGTCAGCAGAATGCTGAGGATGACGAAGCCGGCTCCGGAAACACGGGCACCGCCACCGCTCGATCTGCCGCTCAGCTCCGGAAACAGGAATCGCAGCAGCGGCTCGAACCACAACCGCAGGTTCCACTTGATCGCCGCTGCCACCCCCCTGCGGACCGGAGACCGGACCGGGGTCCGGGCATCGGCGTACACATGCGTGGTCACCGCGGGAAAATCCTCGTAGTGCTCGACGCCCATGGTGTGTTGCAGGTCCGCCGGCATTTCCAGATCGGCCAACGCGGCGTCCGTCAGCAGGATGTATTGCCGGACCGGCACCGAGTTCTTGAGGAGGCGATGGGCAAGGATCACGTCCGGCCCCGCCAGCTCGAGAAAGCCGGCCACCCGGCAGAACAACGCCTCGCCGCTGTGCACGACGAACTTGAGCCGCAGATGCTCGATGTTCGCGCAGGCGCCGCAGGTGCAGGTCGTTGATCCGCGCAGTTCGTTCACCCGCCTTGCAAACACATCGAAGAACACCGGCAGCCGCTCGCTGATCCGGCGTTTCGCTTCCGCCCAGGGCAGGCCGGGGTCGCGCTTGCGTCCGTAGAGGAACACGGCGTCGCCCTCGAGCTTGGCGACGGTCAACGGCAGCTCGACGACCTGGATGATCGTCTGCACCAGCTCGGTGATGATGACCTGGCTGTGCGCGAGCGACTTGGCGTTCGAAGTCATGAACCGCGTGTAACCGCTGATGTCCGCCAGGATCAGCAGCACCGGCTCGGGCGCGCCGTGGTCGGGCCGGGACGGAAGAACGGACGGGTTCATGCGCGTGATGAGTCGATGGGAAGAACGGTTCACAGCGACCCCGCTCAGGCCATCGCCAGCGCGGTCTCTGCTTCCCCGGCTTGGTGCGTGTCGACCAGTTGCATCCGCTCGATCAGGTGCTGCCCGACACGCAGCGCGTTGGCCATGATGGTCAAAGCCGGGTTCACCGCGCCGCTCGACGGAAAGAAGCTCGCATCGACCACGTAGAGATTGTCCACCTCGTGGGCCTTGCAGTTGCGGTCGAGCGCGGAGGTGGCCGGATCGTCGCCAAACCGGATCGTGCCGTTCTGGTGCGCGACACCGGCAAGCGGGATGCGCTGGCCGACAAACAGATTCCGCGAGAACAAGCCCTGATGGCAGTGCTGGGCGTGATGCGGGCACTTGGTCTGCGCCTGCATGAGGTGCTCCAGCTTCTTGATGAGCCGCTTGTGGCCCGCCTCGTTGTTCGGCCGGTAGCTGAGAACAATGTTGCCATCGCGATCGAGCGTCACCCGGTTCTCCGGATCGGGCAGGTCCTCGCTGGTCAGCCAGAAGTCGAGCGAGTGTTTGCCCATCAGTTCGAGCGTCCATCCGGGCGCGATCGCCGGCGCGCCCGCGCGGAGCGTGTCGCCGTCGAGCTTGCCGACGAACGAGATGTGGCCCATCGGAAACTCCCACTCCGGCGACGTCAGATAGTAATCGTTTACCGAAAGCGTCTTCTGGAACACCGTCGGGTTCTCGCACTTCGACAGCGCCATCAGCACCGAGTTGGTGTGGCCCATGTAGTGGCGGCCGACGACACCCGAGCCGTTTGCGAGGCCGGCGGGATGCCGATCGGAGGCCGAACGCAGTAGCAGCGCCGCCGAGTTGATCGCACCGCAGGCGACGACCACGACGTCCGCCGTGAGTTCAAGCGTTTCACCGTCCCGTTCGACCACCGCGCCGGTGACTTCGCGACCCGAGGGACTGGTTTGCAGGCGCGTGACCTTCGCGTCGGTCATGAGGGTGACGTTCGGATACTCCAGCGCCGGTTCGACGCAGCAGACATGCGCGTCGGCCTTGGCGTTGATGAGACAGGGATGGCCGTCGCAGGTGCTGCAGCGGATGCACGGGCTCCTGCGTGGGTTCTGCTCGTCGAGCATGACGCCCAGCGGCGTGTGGAACGGCCGCAAGCCCTGGAGCGCGAAATCCTCGCTAAGCAGTTCGATGCGCCGCTCGTGGCTGATCGCCGGATGCGGATAGGGACCACTGCGCCAGGGTTCCGTGGGATCCTCGCCGACATTTCCATGCACGTGGTAAAGCCGCTCCGCCTCGGTGTACCAAGGCTCGAACTCGTCGTAGCCCACCGGCCAGGCGGGGGAAACGCCGCCGTGGTGGCGCAGTTCACCGAAGTCCTCGGCGCGCAGCCGGAACAACGCCGAACCGTAGAACTTGGTGTTGCCGCCGACGTAGTAGTTCGTGTGCGGATGCAGTTCCTTGCCGCTGCGGTCGCGCCAGGTCTCCTTCGTGTTGTAGCGGCCGTCCTGGTTGACCGCCTTCGTGCTCCAGTTCTCCTTCTCGCGCGGCACGAACGGACCGCGCTCGATCAGGAGAATCCGCTTGCCGGTCGGCGCCAGTTTCCAGGTCAGGGTGCCCCCGCCCGCGCCTGAACCGATGATGATGAAGTCATAGTGGTCGTGCATGGAAGGTGGTCGTGGAAGAATGGCAACCCTTACACGGGAAGGCGGACGCGGCACTTCGGTTGCCTGAGCGCGGACGGCCTGTCCGCGTGAATCGTAGGACAGGCCTCCTGCCTGTCACCGCGAGCGTCAGCGAGCGTCGTGGCGACCCGGCGTTGCGCGTTCGTCAGATGTCGAGGCGGACGATCTCCAGCCGCCAACTCAGTCTCCGAAGCGTCGATGTGTGAACCCCGCTCCGGATTGGCAATGGTTTCCTCCGGTCGCCGGGACAGGCTGGGAAGTCTGACCTGCCACACCGGAGGGCGGACGGTTCGTCCGCGCTCCTTGAGTCGGGCAGCAAGAATGCTCAGTGCTTTCTCTCCAGTCGCGCGATGTCGCCGGGCTCGGCACGCAGCACCAGCAGGTCGCCCTGCCTGGCAACTTCGCCCGTGATCGTCACCGGTTCGGCCACGAAATCGAGGATCTCCCTGTTCAACGCCCTGCCATCGGAGCCCACCAGCAGATAGTGTTCGGTGCGGCCTCCTTCGTATTGCACCAGCAGGATCGGCGGGACGCCGCCGCTGAGACAGCGCACGGCACAGCCACGGTGCGTCGCCAGCCTCCCAGGATTCATCACGCCGAGCCAGCATTTGCTGTCGACGATCTCGCCCCGCAGGGTTCGACGCCCGGCCCCGGCGGACGTGGCTGACGCCGCAGTCGCGGGCGCCCCTGTGTTCGGCCCGATTGCGCTCAACGACTGCGGCTGCACCTCAATCATGGACTGATCCCTGCGCCGGATGACCCTGCCCGCCAGCGAGACCTGCCGGCCGTCAAATTCACGGGCAGCGTCACGATCGAGGCCAAATTTCCACGGTGCCACCAGCAGATGGGTTGTCGTGGAACCATCGTCCGCCTCGGTGACGAGGTGAGGAGCCGGTTTCGCCCGGAACACGCCGGCAAACTCGCGTTCCCGGTTCCATTCGAAGACGGCATCGCCGATCAAACGCTGGTTGAAAGCAAGCAGCAGGGAGCCGCCCGATGCGAGCAGCACGATCAAGGCGACCGCCGCCTTGGTCCGACGCGAGAAGGTTGGCGGCGCCTGCTTCTCCCAGCCAATGTAGAATTCGTCATTCATGTACTGCCAGCGGTTCGTCGATGAAGGCGGTGTCGTTGATCAACGCCGGTTCAACATGGGTTCCCGCCGGCAATGGCCGGGGATCGACCAGCACGCGGCCATTCCGCACGCGCACGCGAAACGTCGGCACCTTCTCGGTGAAGGGTGCCGGCGACGCGCCGTCCTCGGGTTTGTATTGATAGCCGTGCCACGGACAGGTGATGCAGCCGTATACGATCTTGCCCTCCCCGAGCGGGCCGTTCTGGTGCTGGCAGACGTTCGACACGGCGGAGACTTTGCCGTCGTACCTGAAGACCGCGACCCGCTCGCCGGCGACGCAGACGATGCGCGCGCGGTTCTCGGGAATGTCCGCCACGGCACAGGCGTCAACGAAGCGCTTGGATCCGGTTGAAGAAGCGCCAGACATATGGCAGTCGGAGGCCTCGTTTCCCCTCACCCCGGCCTTCTCCCCCGGGGAGAGGGGGATCTGTTCGGCGGCCTCTCGAGAAAGACAACCATTTGGGCAGTCGGACATCGGAGGAGCGGGCCTCCCTCTTTCTGAGGGAGAAGGCCGGGGAGAGTGGGATGGAATCACACGGGGAGCTGTCCCGCCCGGAGTCGTCATTGAAGCGTCGAATGCCCGTTCCCTGCTCCCCGCCATCAGGTGCAATCCAATCACCACGAAGAACCCGATCGCCGTGGCGGCTGCGAACACCGAGTTCGTCTCGGCCTGCAGCACCCCAAACGTCACGTGCAACACGAGCAACCCGTAGGCGGCGTAGACCGACATGTGCAGCGCTTTCCAGACGGGCGCGGTGAGGTTTGCCAGCCAGAAGTCGTGGCTCGTCGCCGCCATGAGGAAGAGGATGAACAAGGCAACGAATCCGAACGCCTGAAACGGCAGTGAATCGGGCGAGGTCCGCAGCGGCGTGGAGGTGAAGATGCTGACGAACGGATTGATATCGCCGCCCGCGTGATAGGTCACGATCACCAGAACGGCATGCACCAGTCCGAGGAGGAAGCACGCGACGCCGGCGTGGCGCCGGTTGTAGAGCAGCGGCAGGAAACGCCGGTCCAGCCGGCAGAGCGGGCCGATGCAGAGGATCACGTGCAACAGCAGGAACGCCGCGGCCCCGAAGGCGCGGAGCAGCAAGATCTCGTCGGTCACCAGCGGAAACAGCGCCTTGGACACACCTATGAACAAAGCGAGGAACACGAGCACCGCGCCCGCGAGCACGGCGTCGTACCAGCGCTTCTGCCGGTTCCATTGGACGGCGACGTAGTCGACGCTCATGGCCGGCCTCCGTTCACCGCGGTTACTCCGGCAGTGGCAGGTCCAACGTCGGGCATCACCGGCAGTTCCCTGCGCATCGCGATGCCCCAAGCAAAAAGCAGAGGCAGAACTACCGCGAGCACCAGAAACATCCTTTGATGACGCCTTCGCAGCGGCAGAATCATGGTCCGACTCCCTTTCCCGCAGTGAGGCGATGAGCGGTCCGTTCCTCGGGCGGATGCTTCGCGCCGCTTGAGACGCGTTGCAGCAACACCGGCCACAGCAGCGTGGCACCGGGAAAGATCAGGCAGCGAAATCCCCAGCTGCCCGCCTGCGCATGCGGATCGACGCGGCGGACACCGGCGACGCAGAACCACACGGCGAAGCAACCTCCGAGGGCAAGGTAAATCGCCAGCAACAAGAGCACCGCGACGATCATGAGGGCGAGCGGGTTTGAGGTGGTGACGCCAGCACGGCCGTTTCCGCTGACTTTGTCCGGAACACGGCTTTCATCCGGTGACCGCAAAAAATGCAGCGATGGCTCTCCGAATGAACCAGCTTTGGACACGCGAGCGGCCTTTGGGCGCGCAAAGGGAAAAAGACGAAACCGGCCGTCAACATGCCAAGTACCGGCGCGGTGAAGTAGATC
>DNDP01000430.1:6196-6355 GCA_003484235.1 Verrucomicrobiales bacterium | reverse complement strand
GGTTCGCCTTGAGATCGGGGTATGCTTCGGAGAGGGCGAAAAGTTTGCCCAAAGTCCCGGTCAAAGCGGCTTCGGCGCCCATGAGCTGCTTCATCGCATTCGGGTCGCCGGGGTTGGCCGCCGCCGAGGCGCCCGCGCTGGCAGCCGCATTGCGGGCCT
>DNDP01000430.1:2607-5944 GCA_003484235.1 Verrucomicrobiales bacterium | reverse complement strand
GCTCGTGCTTCATGTAGCCCTTCACCGTCTCGACGAGATTGGGGATCAGATCGTAGCGCCGTTTGAGCTGCACATCGATCTGGGCAAAGGCGTTCTTGAAGCGGTTGCGGGCGGCCACGAAGCCGTTGTAGGCGCCGATGGCCCAGAGGCCGATGATCACAAGCGGCACCAGCAACACCAGCAGGAGGATTAACAGAGTCGGTCCCATGATGATTCTTTCGTTAAGGTTGGGCGGAGGTTATACGGGGCCACCCGGTTCACAAATTATTTTCTGCCCGGGATTTTGCAGCCGGGGGTTCCAGACGATCTCCCACAAATGCCCGTCGGGCGTGCGCAGGATGCCGGCGTATCCACCCCAGCTCAAACGGGATGGTCGGCGCTCCAAAGCCGCATTCATGGTCCGCGCACGCTGGACCAGGGCGTCAACCGCCGTCTCGCTTCCGACATTCCATGAAAGCAGCAGCCCGGCGGAACCGGGCTCACCGCCTTCGCCGACAAAGTCGGTGAACCTCCCCTGCTCCATCAAGGCGACGGTGAGATTCGGCAGCTGGAAGAATCGCGCTGCGGACTTGGGAGACGGTTCCGGCCATAGGAAAATGGCGCGGTAAAACTTCACCGAAGCATCCATGTCACGGACCGCCAGAGTGATGTAGGTCAGGGCCCCCTTCATCGTGAGGACCCCAGGAACGCGAAGACCGCAAAGAACAGAATCAACGCCACCAGGATGCCCAGCACGATCCAGACAATCGTCGAGGTGCGGTAACGGATGTGGGGGGTCTGCGCAATGATCTGCCGGTATTCCTCGCTGAAGACCATCTGCCCCTTCTTGGAGAGCAGGAGATAGAGTATGTAGCCGTTGATGAGGGTGCCGACCGGGAAGCTGAGCAGGCCGAGCGCGGAAAGGATTGCGGCCACGATGCGAGCCCAGTTTCTCAGCCGCCGCAAACCCAGCCCGGCGGCGAACTGCACGCCGCAGAACACCAACAGCACGGCCGCCACACCGCCTGTGAAAACGACACTCTCTGCCGGTCCGTCCCCCGTTGTGGTCGAGGACAGCATCACGAACAAGCCGAGGCTGCCGATCAGACCGAACGTGCCACCAATCAGATAGAGGATGCCCACCGCCTTGACCGACGCCTCGTGGTTGATGTGATCCTGCCGGATCTGCTCCGCTTCGCTGCCGGCCACGCCCTCGCGCATTCGCTGCAGGTAGATCGGCTTGCAGGCAGCGCAGACGCTGGCGCCATCGAACTGCACCACCTCGCCGGCGGGAAACGTACCGCCACATTCGCGGCACGTCACGCCGCCGACCGCCGGCGGTTGCCGCCCATCCCAGGCGACCGCCGTCGACAAATTTCCCGGAAACATCTCCTTGTAGGCCTGCCAGCCGGACATCCCCTCCCGCCACACGAGCGTGGCATCTGCAATCTCGCCCGCGCGCCGCAGCCGGGAAAGCTCCTCTTCCGCGACCGGACCCTTCTGTTCACCGGCGATTCCATAGTACCAGGTCATGTGAATCCTCTCGAGTTGGGTTTTGCCGACGGTAGGAATCTCCGCCACAGGGGTGCAACGCCAAACTGACCCGGAGCAGCTTCGTCGCCCTTCACAATCGCGGGAACCTCGCCGTCTGAATGCGCCAGATCAGCCAGCCGATGGCCATCGTTCCAATTCCCCATAGGCCGGCCCAGCCCAGTCGTCCGAAGCTGAAGATCAGCGACCAGCTCACGAACACCAGAAACAAGGATGGAACAATCGGCCAGCCGATGACTGCCAGATCGGGACTCCGCCGCTTGAGGCGGATCAGGCCGCACACCGTCAACGCCGTGCTCGCGCTGAGCGTGAAGCCGATGTAGCTGAGCAGCGCTTCAAACGTGTTCGTCCACAGGAACACCAGCGCGAGGACGAGCTGCAGGGCCATTCCCGCGCGTGGTGGTCCGGCGCCGTGGCGCAGCCAGGCCGGGAGGAACCCATCGGCCGACATGCGGGCGTAAACCCGCGGACCGGCCATCATCATGGCCGATACGGATGTGGCCAGGGCGAACAGCACAATGACGGTGACCAGCCGCGAAAGCCCTGCGCCTCCCAACGCCTCCGCCGCAATCTGCGCCACCGCGACCTTGCCGGCGATGGCTTCCGGGGGCACCCCAAGGACGAACAATGCGTTGGTGACCACATATACGGCGGTCACCACCCCGGTGCCCAGCGCGAGAGCGCGGACCAGGTTGCGCTCCGGCGAAATCACTTCCGACGCAACATACACTGCGGCGTTCCAGCCGGAGTAGCTGAAGGAAATCCACACGAGGGAAACGGCGAACGCTCCGGCGCGCAGGGGCACCTGCCCTTCATTGGCTGTCTGTGGCAGATGCCTGGCAGCCATGACCGCGAACGCCCCGAGAAGCACCAACTTCATCGCCACCGCAAGGTTCTGGAACCAGGCACCACGTCGGACGTGCAGGGCGTGGACCACGGCGAACAGCAGGAGCAGCGCAGAACCAGTCACCTTGACCGGAATCTGCGGCAGCCATCCGCTGACATACTCGCCAAACCCGAATGCCGCCATCGCGATGGGCGCCGAAAATCCGGCCAGCAACGAGATCCAACCCGCGACATAGCCGGCGGCGGGATGCAGGGTCCGCGAGAGGAAGAGATACTCGCCGCCGCTTTCAGGAATCGCCCTTGCCAGCGAGCCATAGCTGAGGGCTCCGAGCAGCGCGATCAATCCACCCACCAGCCACGCGACGATGACCCATTTCGGCGACTCGAGGTCCGCCATCAGGAATCCGCTGGTGGTGAACACGCCGGTCCCGATCATGTTCGCCATCACCAGCGCGGTGGCGCTGATCAGACCGAGTTGACGAAGAGTGGTCATCGCCGGTGTCCAGCCCCGTCAGGCTACCCGGGCAGAAGGAAAAAGGGCAAACAGTGAAGGGAACAGATTTGTCCGCGCGCCGCGGCGGCGGCGGGATCTTCCGGCGCGCGCAGGCAATCAGAAGGAGTATCCGACACCCACCGTCGCCAGCACCGTGCCTCCCAGATCGAGCCGGAATCCGCTGCCGTTGACCGAATGGTTGAAGGTGCCGACGTTGCGATACTCGGCACCGCCGAACACCCGCCACGACTCGTCAATCGCGTAGGAAACCCGGCCCGCCACATAGACGCCCACGAGCACCTCGGTCCTGCTGCTGCTCCCCGAACGGGTGAGTTGTTCCGAACCGGGCAGAACGAGAGTTTCCAGAAAGTCAAACGAGCCGTCCACGACCGCGAGGTCGAGACCGCCGCTCAGCGAGGCGCTCCACTTCGTTGAGATGGGATACTCGATGAAGGGCCCGATCCGGAT
>DNDP01000430.1:0-2470 GCA_003484235.1 Verrucomicrobiales bacterium | reverse complement strand
AAGGGCCCGATCCGGATGTCGAAAACGTTCGCATCCACCGTCCGTCGGCCGCTGACCGTCGAGCCGGTCAGGGGCGTCAGCGTGCGCGAAACCGGCTCGACGAGGATCAGCGCACTGGTGCCGCTGCGTCCGGTGGAGGGCGTTCCTGGCGGAGGCGGTGGACCGCCGCCGGGATCGAGGTTGCTGATGTCGAACGTGTCGGTGATCAGCGTCAGGTCCGTTGTCAACGGCCGCGCGTCATGGATGTCCACCGGAATGAAGCTTACGGCGGCCTCGAAACCCCAGTAGAGACGCCCCACCGGTCCGACCTCGAAGGCGTACCCCAGTTCGACGCCGTGTTGCGGATCATCGCCGATGTCTCCGGAGGAGGAAATCGTTCCGCTGCTGGTCGCCTTGCGCATCAGCAGATCGCTGCCCACCACCTGATTGCTGTTTTCGTAGCTCCAGTAGGCGGTGTAGCCGTCGGGACTGCCGGTCGCCGGTCCCGTGGTCTCCAGGCGCACGAAGCCGTCGTCATAGTCCCGATCCACCAACCCCGCACCGGGACCCGGCACCGTCGATGACGGAAAACCCAGGTTCGTGAATTCCGCGCTGATGTTGAAGGTGGGCTGATAGCTCACCCGCACATGGTGACGCATCCGCGGCGGCTGTTTCGGCAGCAGCTTGCCCTCGCGGAGCTCGAACAGCGGCGCCGCCGGCTGATCGAGATTCTGTGCTTGGGCAGTCCCCGGCATGCTTCCGGCGGACGAACAGGCGATGGCGAGCGTGACGGTGGTTGCCTTGCGACGTTTGATGCGATGTTTCACAGGTGGATGCAGGTTGGCTTCAGGGTTTCGGCGGCAACGGCGCCAGTTTCACCCGGTAGAATCGTTTGTCGACCGTGTTCGGATGCCCCTCGGTTTTCGGCCAGCCGTTGTCGGTCCACTGGATGCCATCGCCGACGGCGGTGACGGACGGGAAGGCGGTCTTCCAGTTCTCCAGGTCTTCCGAATACTCGATGAAGTAGATGCGCCCCTTGATCGAGTCAAAGGTGAGCAGCATCCGGCCGTCCGGGAAGCTGGAGAGCCGCTTCAGGTTGATCAGGACGCTGCCGGGCGGCGCCGTGGGCGGCGGCGGCGCGATCGGTGCAATCTCACCCGTGAGCGTCGAACGGACGGTCTGCACCAGCGGCGTGAGGTACTCGATGGTCAACTGTACGCTCGAACGCGCCGGCACTTCGCGGTTGAACTGCACATACGGCACGCCTGCCGAATTGGTGCCGCTGGCGTTGAACAGCCGCACGCCCGGCTGCAGGTCGGTGACCAGCACCCGCACCGCCGTGATCGGATACGGCGTCGGATTGTCCACCCGCACCCTCTGCTCGACCAGATCCACCTGGAAGTTGAAGGCCTGCCCCAACGCCATCACCGGAGGCCTGGGAATCACCGTCAGACCGACGGGCGGCGAAGTCGCACCCGCTCCGAGGTCGTCACGCGCGGTGGCCGTCAGTTGGTAGGCCGCGGGCGGCAGGTTCGAGACTCCGGTCGAATAGGGAGCCCCATCGAAGCTCGCGATGGCATTGCCGTTGATCCGCAGGGTTACGTTGGTGACGGTGCCGTCCGGATCGCTGGCCGCAGCGGCGTACGGGATCACCTGGTGCGGGAAGTAGATGTTGCCGTCCTCGGGGCTGGTGATGGCCACCACCGGTGGCGCATTGACCAGGATGCGGAACGTGACCGGAGTCGAAGAATCCGATCCGCCGTTTGCGGTGCCGCCGTTGTCGCGGGCGAGGATCGTCACCATTGCGAGGCCGTACCTTCCCTGTGCGGGCGTGAACAGGAGCGTGCCGTTCGGCAGCATCGCGGGGCGCACGCTGAACAGTGCATCGTTGTCGGTCGAGAGCGTGAACTGCACGGTTTGCGCCGACTCGTTCGCCGGCCCAGGGCGGATGTCCGTCGCCCAGTTCTCCAGGATAACCGGACCTGCGTTCTGCTGGACGATCTGGTCGGGCCCCTTCGCGAACGTCGGCGGATCGTTCACCGGCAGCACATTCAGGGACACGAGCACCGGACTGGAAGTGGACGTTCCGTCGGTCACTCGATAGGTGAAGCTGTCCGAACCGAAATGATCCGCCTCTGGCTTATAGGTAAACGAGCCATCGGCAGCCAGCGTCACAACTCCGCGAGCCGTGGAAGTCACCAGCGTGGCCGTCAAGGGGTCGCCGTCCGGATCACTGTCGTTGGCCAGCACCCCGGGCGCGGCCACCGTGAGAGTCTGATCTTCGCGCAATTGATAGCTGTCCGGCAGCAACAGTGGATCGTCGCCCACCGCTCCCACATTGACCGTCACCGTGGCCGGATTGGAATCTTCGAGCCCGTCATTCGCGATGTAGGTGAAGCTGTCTGGACCATTGAAGTCGGCTGCCGGTTCGTAGCGGAACGAGCCGTTGGCGTTCAGCGTCACCGTGCCGTGCGACGGCTGCGTGGCGATC
>DNDP01000126.1:3711-4260 GCA_003484235.1 Verrucomicrobiales bacterium | reverse complement strand
GGGTAGTGGGGAAAGAACTTCACCAGCATCTGGCGGCCGCGGGCATAGGCGATCCAGCCCTCGGTGCTGTCGGCGCCCAGCTTGGTCGGCGGCCCCTGGCACTGCACGATCAGATGGTTCTTCATCACCTTCGCCCCGCGCGGCAGCGGTGCGTTGCCGTCGTAGCGCCAGTCCCTGCCCCGTTCTCCGGTCCGCAGGGCCCAGCGGTTGCGGAACTGGCTTTTGGCGTTCAGCGGGATGATCGCAAACCCGCCGCCGTGGCACAGCGTACGGTCCCAGTGGCAGTAGCTGACCGGTTCCTTGGAGACGTTGATCATCTTCAGCGTCATGCCGAGTTCGCCATTGTCGGGATCGATCACGAACTCCTTCTCCAGCTGCACGCCGGTGACGGGGTCCGGCTTGCTCGTGACACGTGCCATGAACGGACCCGGGATGTGCCAGGAATGGACGCCCCGCCACAAAACGTCATGCGCCGGGATGCCCCGCAGCTCGGGACCAAGGTCCGACTGAAAACCGCCGAAGCGCCATCTGTCCTCCGGGCCGGTCGCG
>DNDP01000126.1:1328-3592 GCA_003484235.1 Verrucomicrobiales bacterium | reverse complement strand
TCCTCCGGGCCGGTCGCGACGCGGCCGGCCGAATCAGGATCCTCGTACAGGAGGTTCTCACGATGGGCCGAGTAGCGGAACAACCGCCCGCCGGCATCGGGCACGATCACCGCCTGCACCTCGCCGCTGGTCAGGTGGATGGCGCTCTTCCAGCCCGTGTATTCGCGGACATCGACACCGGGCGGATAGGCGGACTCCGCCGCCACCAAGGAACCGGCTGCGGACAGCAGGCCGAGCCAGCCGATGTTCAGCAGGACGAGGGAAATTGAATTCATGGGATGAAGCTGGGGGTGTTTGGAAAGGCGGCGAGCGGGTTTTCGGGCGACGTTCAAATGCCCAGATTGGAGAGCGCGTGGGCGATGCGGTTGACGACCGCCGTGAGGCCCGGATGGGCCACCTCGAACCCGCGCACGGTGGACTCCAGACCGGTAATGGCGCTCTGCATGGTTTCCTTCTGCGGCACTTCCCGGGTCGCCTCGTGGGCGGAGATCTCCGTGAACCCGGCAATGCTGTGCGCGCGGTCCGGATCGGCCTTCGATACACCGGCGATCTCCGCCTTCAACTCGCGGACCAGATCGAGCAGTTCCTGCTTCCGCTCGGGTGACAGCTTCCTTGCCTGTTCGAGACGGGACTGAATCTTGGCAATGGTGTCGTCGATCATGCGTCGAGCTTAACCGGCGGGCCCGGGATCCGTCATGCGGTAAATGAACGTTCCGCGCCGTTGCCGCGTCTGCCTGAACAGCGAAAGGTTCGACAATACCTCACGAATTGCTAACGTTTGGCCCCGTTCAACGGACTGTGAAGATCTCCACCATGAAAACTCGACCGGAGTCCCTCCTGGCCCTGGGTCTGGCCCTGCTGTTTGTCGCCAGCCCGCATCTTACCGCCGCCACCCCGCCCCCCGGCACGAAGCAGCGCTTCACCGACTGGGCCCGGCGCATGAAAAGCGACCTCAAGGACCGCGTCTTCCCATACTGGTACGACACCGCCGTGGACCGGACCAATGGCGGATACCTTTTGGCCGACAGCACCACAGGCCGCGAGACGCCCCGGGACAAGATGCTGGTCAGCCAGGCGCGGATGCTCTGGGGCTTTTCCCACGCGCACATAAAGGGCCTGCACGATCCGCAGCGCGACTATCTGGCGGCCGCAAAACAGGGCTACGAATTCATCCGCAACCATTTTCATGACACGGCCAACGGCGGCTACTTCATGGCGACCGACCCCGCGGGCAATCCGATCGACCGGCACAAGACGTTGTATGCGCAGTCGTTCGTGATCTACGCGTTCCTCGAGTTCCACAAGGCCAGCGCCGATCCGCGGCCGCGCAACGACGCCTACGAACTCTTTCAGCTGCTGCAAAGAAAGGCCCACGACGGCCGGCATGACGGCTGGTTCGAGCATTTCGAGGAGGACTGGACGGTCATCACGGAACCCTACGCCGGCAACTACGTGATCGAGGTTCCGGGACTGAAGAGCGCCAACGCGCATCTGCACTGGATGGAGGCGCTGACCGAGCTCTACAAGGCGTTCAACGAGCCGAAGGTGCGGCAGGCGCTGGCGGAGAGCATCGAGATCAACCAGCGATACTTCTACCCGAAGGAACCGGGCAAGTCGGCCTTTCACCGTCATCCGGACTGGCGGTCGGTCTCCGCCTATTCGAGCCTGGGCCTCTCGTACGGCCACAACGTCGAGTTCGCCTGGCTGATGATCGAGGCACAGAAGGCCCTGGGCCGCACGCCGAGCTGGGAACATTTCTACGCCCACATCGACCACGCGCTGCAGTACGGCTATGACCATGAACGCGGCGGGGTTTACGACCGCGGTTTCAGCGACCGCCCGGCCACCCGCACCGACAAGATCTGGTGGGTGCAGGCGGAGATGATGGCCGCCCTGACCTACGCCATCCGCAACCACGTCCGGCCCGAATACGGGACGGCGCTTGAACAGCTCAACCAGTTCGTCTGGAGCCACATGGTCGATCCGCGCGATGCCATCTGGGTCGATACCGTGGCGGCCGATGGCTCGCTGGTGCGCGGCGTCAAGGCCTCCAATTGGAAGGCCAACTACCACGACGTGCGCGCCATGGTCCGCTTCTACGAAACCTTCGAGCTCGGCGAGAACCTGCTGCTGACCTGGCCGATTCCCAACCGGCCGGGCGCGGCACCGACACCCTGACTGCGACCACCTGCCCGCGGCTGAGCAGCGGACATGGACCCCGACGTCAAAGCATTCCTGGCGGCCGCCGCCGCGGCGAAGTCACC
>DNDP01000126.1:0-1032 GCA_003484235.1 Verrucomicrobiales bacterium | reverse complement strand
TTTCATCCGCCTGTGGCGGTGGCGCGAACCGCCGATCTCACCTCCCCATCGGGCGTGCGCCTGCGTGCCTACCATCCCGCCGGGTTCCGTGCCGACCACCTGCCGGGCATCGTCTATTTTCACGGTGGCGGCTGGGTGATGGGCGACCTCGAGACCCACGACACCCTTTGCCGTCACCTCGCCAACGCCGCGGGTGCCGTGGTGATCGCCGTCGATTATCGGCTGGCGCCGGAGAATCCCTTCCCCGCCGCGTTCGATGACGCGGTCGCCGCCGTGCGCCACGTGGCGGAGATTTCCAAGGAACTGGGCATCGACCCCGGACGCCTGGCGGTGGCCGGGGACAGCGCGGGGGGCAACCTCGCTGCGGCCGTCTGCCTGCATGCCCGCGAACAGGGCGGGCCAGCCATCGCGCTTCAATGTCTGCTGTATCCGGTGCTGGACGCCGGTTGCGACACGGCGGCCTACACGGCGTTCGCCGACGGCCATGGACTGACGCGCGACAAGATGCGGTTCTTCTGGAAGAGCTACCTGGGCACCGCCTCACCCGAGAACCCATATGCGGTCCCGCTCGCGGCGGAGAATCTGTCCGGCCTGCCACCCGCGCTGGTGTTGACGGCCGAATACGATGTCCTGCGGGACGAAGGCGAACAGTTTGGCAAGCGCCTGGTCGCGGCGGGAGTCGAGGTGGAGATGATCCGGTGTGAGGGAGTCATCCACGGCTTCCTGCACTACGCGGGGGCCATCCGCCGCGGACAATCGGTGCTCCGCGAAGTCGGCCAACTCATCGCCGCCCGCCTGGCTCCGGGCCGCAACCCGTGAACGGGCCGAGGGCAACCGGTGGCAGACCCAGCCGAGAAAGCCGGATCCACTCCTCGAAATCCTTCAACACGCCGGCCATGAATTCGGCGCGCCGCTCGCGCAGGGGGGCGACGGTTTCCGGCGGCGCGGGGTGGGATCAGAATTGGCGGTCACTGAACTACCGGGGCATGCGGAAAGACGAGCGCTGCAGCGTCCAGCGTTCTTTGCTCATTT
>DNDP01000266.1:974-9592 GCA_003484235.1 Verrucomicrobiales bacterium | reverse complement strand
AGCCGGTTCCTATGATCGACAGCTTCATGTTAGTAAAGGTTCGAAATCCCCACCTGCCCGGTCAGCGTGAAATGCGACGCCCGGTGCGCTGCCGGCGTGGATTCCCGGGCTCCACCGCGTGAAGTTGGGCCCCGTTCTCCCAAAAGCGATCACTGGCCGTCGGTGGACGCCGGCGTTTGCGGCAGGGTGAAAGGTATTGAGCCCGTAGGCGAGGAGATGGCCGCAGGCGCGTTGGTCTGCAACAAAGAGGGATCTTCCGAGATCATGCGTCGCAGGGCGATTGTTGCATCCACCTGCCAACCAGTCCGCTGGCCAAACTGTCCGGAACCCATCTGCGAAGCCAGTTCCTGATACGTGCGAAAGGCCTGCTGCTTGTCGCCGGTCTTTTCCTGCAGGCGGGCCGTGGAAAGGCGGGCACGGTTAACGAGAGCCGACTGCGGATATCGCGTGGTCAGCTCCTGATACTTTGCCAACGCCTCGTCGTTCCGGCCCAGGGATTCGAGGCAGGTGGCGACCCCGTATGCGGCCTCCGCCACGAGCGGACTGGCCGGAAAGTCGCGGACAAATGATTCGTAGGCCGTCAGTGCGTCGGCGTGTTTGCCTTCGGTGAAGAGCGCCGCCGCCTCGCGCAACCGGGCGTGCTGTTCGATCCCGGTGCCCTTGGTAGCCGCGACCACCGCCCGGAAGTCCTCGGCACCGGGTTCGCCGTCCTCGATGCCCTGCAGCTTGAACAGCTCGGCGGACGCTTCGTGCTGCCGGGCCTGGGCACTGCCGGTGTAGATCACGAAAATCAGGCCGGCCACGCCGATCATGGCAATGCCCGCGAGGATCTTGTTCCGATTGGTTTCGATCCAAAGCATCGCCATGTCGAGACCCAACCCGCTGGCGGGTGCGGACGCCGATGCCTGCTCCGGCGGGGCTGATTGCTGCTGTTTCTGGTCCATAAACGAGGCGCGAATGTCCCGACCGGCCCTCCAAAACGCAAGTCTGAAATCCCTCAGGACGGGACATCGGCAGCGGCCAGTGCCGGCAACGAAATCGAACGCCGGCAGGATGACGGGCGGGCGAAAACGGATCCGCCGTCAGAGGTCAAGTCGCGGTGATGGCGCGCGAGTCCGCAAACTGGTCGATGGCCGTGGTGATGTTCTTCAGCGGCAACACCTGCCGGGCGGCACCGAGCTTGATGGCCTCGCGGGGCATGCCGAACACCACGCAGGAGGCTTCGTCCTGGGCGATCGATTCGCCCCCGCTCTCCTTCAGCCGCAGCAGTCCGGCGGCGCCATCGGCTCCCATTCCCGTCAGCAAAACGCCCAGGGCATGGGGGCCGGCCCCCGCCTTGACAGCGGACTCAAACAGCACGTCCACCGCGGGCCGCTGGTGGTGGACCTTGGGACCGTCGCCCAGCAATGCTTCATAGGCACTGCCGGTCCAGCGCAGCGCAAGGTGCCGCCCACCGGGAGCAATCAGCACCGTGCCGGTTCGGAGAAGGTCGCCATGACGCGCCTCGCGCACCTCCAGCCGGCACAACTCATTGAGGCGGGAGGCGAAGGGGCCGGAGAAGGCCGCCGGGATGTGCTGCACGACGGCGATTCCCGGCAAATCCGGAGGCAGCGGCGCGAGAATCTGCCGGATCGCCTCGGTGCCGCCGGTGGACGCGCCAATCAGGATGACCTTTCGCGGGTTGAAGGTGCGCGTTTCCCGTTCAGCGGAGCCGACCTTGCGCAGCAGGGAACTGTTCAGCTCGGGGTGGGGGCCCAACACCCGGCTCGCGGCGGCCGCGACGATCTTGTGCACCAGGACGGTCGCCTCCTCCGGATTGAACCGGCTGGCGGAGGGCTTTTCCATGATGTCCACCGCGCCGGCCTGCAGCGCCTCCAGCGCGATCCGCGATCCTGTTGCCGTCAGTGAACTGAGGATCACGACCGGCATCGGCCGGTGCTGCATGATCAGCCGCAGGAAGGTCAGGCCGTCCATCAGCGGCATGTCGAGATCCAAAGTGACGACATCGGGGGCGAGGTTGAGGATCTTGTCGCGGGCATCGTAGGGATTGCACGCGGTGCCCACGATCTCGATCTCCGGCCGGTCACCAAGACAATCGCTGACCACCCGCCGCACGACGGCGGAATCGTCCACGATCAACACCTTGACTGGCTGCCGATTCATTTCTCCGCGAGCACGCCGAACAGTTTCTGCACTTCGTCAAACCGGTCAACGGTCTTGATCATGTAGCGGGGGAGGTCGTCGGACGTCAGTCCGAGAATCTCGAGCGCGTCGGAGCGGCCCCGCAGGGCAAAGGCCTGGTGGCCGAAGCCGTACCCGAGGAAATGGGCGATCATGTTGCCGAGATAGACATACGAGGCGAGCCTCTCGTACGGGCTTGCCGCGCTGGGGGTGTGGTGGAACCACACGGCGCTCACCAGGTTGGCGGGGAACTTCCAGCGCGCCAGCAGCCGGCCCCCGATCTCCGCATGCTGGACGCCGAGCAGCTTCTTTTCCGATTCAAGCAGTGACTGCTGGTTGGCTTCGGTCTCCTCGATCACCTTGGCGTAGATCTCCTCCAGTGCGCCTGCCAGCACCAGTTTGCCCACGTCGTGCATCAGCGCCGCGGTGAACACCACGCTGGTATCGTCGCCCTTGTCCTCGGCGATGATCTGCGCGGCCACCGAGGAGCAGACCGAGTGCTTCCAGAGCTCGCCCTCGCCGATGCCATAGCCCTTTTGCTCCGGACCCAGCACCCGCGAGCCGCTGACCGCGAGCACGATCTGGTAGACCTCGCGGAACCCGAGCCGCGTGATTGCCTCCTGGATGTCGTCCACCGGCGAGCGGCCGGCAAAATAGGCGCTGTTGCAGGTCTGGATGACCGCGGCCGTCAGCGACTGGTCGTAGGTGATGACATCCACCACCTTGCTGCAGTCCACATCCGCCTGGTTCAGCAGCGGGAGCAGCTGGGGGAGCACCCGCGGCGCCGGGGGCAGATGCTTCACCTTGTTGATGTAATCGTCTAGTTCCTGCATAGCACGACCTCTTCACTTTGGCCGGAGACCTTGAGGCGGACCTCGCCGGTGGCCAGATTCAGATACACGGACCGACTCACCATGCCTCCCACCTGCTCCGCGGTGATCTTCAGGTCATGTTTTTCCATGATCGCGCAGAGCGTCTGGTAGTTGCGCTTGCCGATGCTGAAGAAGCCGCTGCTGTCCATCACCTGGGCGCCGCCAACGACGCAGATCTGCACCCGGTACTTCTCGGCCTTCAGTTCATAGGCCGCCCGGAACATTGCGGGAATGCCGGTGTCCATGAACATCGCCGGCTGCCGTTGCGCCTTGTCCGGATCGATCGAGGATTCCGGCAGCATGACGTGGAGGAGTCCGCCGACCTTGGCCACCGGATCGTAGATGGTGACGCCGATGCAGCTGCCAAGGGAGTAGGTCGCCAGCGTCACCGCCTGATTGTTGGAGACCGCCATGTCGGCGATGCCCACCACGACTTTCTGGTCAAACAATCCGGTTGGGTGAGGTGCGGCCATCTGGGGATCAGTTTTTGCGGTAGATGCTGGGGCGGTCGCAGCGGAACGGAACCGACAAACCGTTCAGGCTTTCGGAATGCCCCACGAGCAGGCAGCCGCCCGACACGAGGCAGCGGGCCAGCGAATTCACCAACTGCTCCTGAGTGGGGCGGTCGAAGTAGATCATCACATTTCGGCAAAAGATCAGGTCGAACGGATTCGAGAACGAATACTGTCCCAGCAGGTTCACCTGCTGGAAGGCCACCCGCTCGGCAATCGCGGGCTTGATGCGGAACTGCCCTTCGAACTCACCGACACCCCGCTGGCAGTAACGCTTCAGCCAGTCGTGCGGCACGCCCGTGGCACGATCCAGCGGATAAACTCCCGCACCGGCCGCCGCCAGGGCCCGGGTTGAAATATCCGTTGCGAGTATGCGCCAGTCCCACCCCTGCGCGAGGGGAAAATGCTCCGCCAAATAAAACGCAATGCTGTACGGCTCCTCTCCGGTCGCACAGGCCGCGCTCCAGACGCGGAACGATCTCCTCCCCGGCGGCAACACGGCGGGCAGCGCCTTCTCCACCATGAACCTGAAATGGTCCTCTTCACGCAGGAAGTTCGTGTAGTTCGTCGTCAGCGCATCCACCACGTGGGTGAACTCCTCCTCGTCGGCACGCTCCTGGAGAAAACGGCAGTACTCGGCCAGCGACTGCATTCCGTGATGGCGCATCCGCTTGCCCAGCCGTGACCGGATCAGCTGCTGCTTGCCCAGGTGCAGCTGGATTCTGCATCGCTCGTAGATCAGGGCGATGATGTATTCCAGGGCTCTGGCTTCCGACCCGCTGGGCGGCTGTGTGATGGTTTGATCTCTCATACCCGACAACCGTCCTCCTGCCCGGAGAGACCAGAGAACGGCATCACGTCCCCCAACCATCGGCAGTCTGACGGGCAAACTTTACCGGGAATAGGGAGCCGCCGGATGCCGGCCGGCCGATTTCACCCTGTCAAACTTGGCATCCGGCCATGGCTTGGTACCATGTCCGCCATGAACCATCCCGTACGCTTCACCCTGCTCCTGGCCCTGCTGCTCGCCGCGACACCCCGTTCCGCCACCGCAAACTGGCCGACCTGGCGCGGTCCGAACGGCGACGGCGTATCGCCGGTCGCCGACCTGCCCACCACCTGGTCGGCAACCAAGAACATTCGCTGGCGCGTGGACCTGCCCGACCGGGGCAATTCGACTCCCATAGTCTGGGGAGATCGCATCTTCGTGACACAGGCGGTCGAATCGGAGCACCTGCGCTCCACCATGGCGCTGGATCGGATGACCGGCCGGACAATCTGGCGGCGGGGCACCACCCACGACAAACCCGAGACGACCCACGAGGACAATCCCTATTGTGCCGCCTCCCCGGTGACCGATGGCAACGTGGTCGTCTCGACCTATGGCAGTGCCGGCGTGTTCGCGTACGATCTGGACGGCAAGGAACTCTGGCGGCGCGACCTCGGCCCGCAGGTCCATGTCTGGGGCAACGCCTCCTCGCCGGTCATCCACGACGAACGTGTGTTCCTCTACCACGGCCCCGGCGCTCACTCGGCGCTCTACGCCCTCGACCTCAAGTCGGGCGCCACCATCTGGAAACGTGATCTTCCGGAACCGGTGCCGACGGAACGGTTCGATGGCTTCGCCGGTCGCGGACCGGGCATCATCGGCTCGTTCAGCACACCGGTGCTCGCAAACTTCGAGGGGCGCGATCAGCTCGTCATCAGCCTTCCCGAACAGCTCCGCAGTTTTGCCACCGCCGACGGCGCCGACCTCTGGCATTGCCGGGGTTTGAATCCCCTCGTTTACACCTCCCCGGTGATCCAGGGCGACCACGTGCTGACGCTCGGCGGGTTCTTCGGCGCCGGCATGCTCGTCAAGCCGAAGGGCACCGGCGACATCACCGAGTCCGCCCGCGTGTGGCACGAACAGCGGGCCAGGAAGAACCGCCTTGGTACGGGCGTGATCAAGGACGGCCTTTACTTTCATCTCAACCAGGACGGGATCGCCGAATGCTTTGAGCTCGCCACCGGCCGGCAGGTCTGGCTCGAACGGCTGCCCAACATGGCGCCCAAGGGCGACTCCTGGTCATCGGCCCTGCTGGCCGGGGATCATGTTTACATGGTCAATCAGTCGGGCGAAACGCACGTGGTCAAGGCCGGCCGCGAGTTCGAGGTGGTCGCGTCGAATGCCGTCGGCGAACCAACCAACTCGAGCCTGGTCGTGGCCGGCAAGGACCTGATCCTGCGCACCCACCGCGGCCTGTGGTGCATTTCGCAGGGACGTCAACTGAGCGCCCACTGAGACGGGAAAGAACTTGTGCCGGCGTTCGCGGCCCCTTCAACTGCCGGTGACATGGCGATCAAGGTCAAAATCTGCGGCATCACCAGCGCGCGGGACGCGCAGGACACAGTGGCGGCAGGAGCCGACGCGCTGGGCTTCATGTTCTACCCGCAGAGCAAGCGGTTCATCACGTCTGACGCCGCGCGGGAGATCATCTCCGGACTGCCCGCGGACGTGCTCCGTGTGGGCGTGTTCGTGAATGCCGACCGCAGAGAAGTCCACCGCATCATCGAGGCGACCGGCATCAATGCCGTGCAGTTTCACGGCGAGGAATCGCCTGAATTCTGCGAAGAGTTCCGGGCCTTGAAGGTTTGGAAGGCCTTTCGCATCGAGAACGAGGATTCCCTGCGCACGGTCCGCCGCTTCCCAAACGTTGACGCCTGGCTGTTGGACAGCCACGTGTCCGGCGCACACGGAGGCACCGGCCAGGTCTTTGACTGGGGCCTCGCCATCAAGGCCAAATCCCTGGGCCGCCCCGTCATCCTTGCCGGCGGCCTGCATCCGGGCAACGTCGTGGATGCGGTCAGGCAGGTTCAGCCGGCCGGAATCGACGTCTCCAGCGGCGTCGAACTAGCCCCGGGGAGGAAGGACCCGGCGAAAGTTCGGGCGTTGATCGAAGCGGTCAAAACCGCCGGCATCCCTGCCTGAAGAGCGGTTCATCAGCACAAGCCGGCCCCGCGCCTCGTCGGCCGCCAAACAAAAAACCCGGAAGACGGCAGTCTTCCGGGTGTCTTCAAACTCGGACCGTTTTCGGGCCGGATCAGGCAGGCAGCGCTTCGCCCACCTGGAACCGCACAAAGCGGCGGACTTCCAACGAGTCGCCGAGCGCCTTGCCGACACCGGCGATGTGGGCGCTCATGGTCAGGTCGCCGTTCTTCACGAACGCCTGATCAACAAGGCACCAGGTCTGGTAGAACTTCTCCAGCTTGCCCTCGACAATCTTGGCGACGGCCTGCGGCGGCTTGTCCTTGAACTGCTCGGCCGCGATTTCCTTTTCCTTGTTCAGGATGTCGGCAGGAATCTCCTCCCGCCGGACCGCATGCGGCTGGGCGGCGGCAATCTGAAGGGTGATGTCCCGCACGAGCTGCTTGAATTCCTCGCGGCCGACGGTCGCTTCCTTGCCGGCGCCCACTTCGACCAGCACGCCCACCTTGGCGCCGGTGTGGATGTAGGCTGCCACCAGGCCGTTCCCCTTCACCTCGATGCGCTCGCTGCGGGTGATCCGGATGTTCTCGCCGATCTTCGCCACGGCGGCCACACGGTCCGCCTCCAGGTCCACGCCCGGATTCTCGGCGATCTTCTTGGCAATCTCGGCACAGAAGGCGCCGAACGACTCGTTGCGGGCCACAAAGTCCGTCTCGCAGTTGACCTCGACCAGCACTCCGGCTTTCGAGCCGGGCAGAATGTGCTGGACGATCAGCCCTTCGTTGGCGTCGCGGCCGGCCTTCTTGGCGGCGGACGCGGCGCCCTTCTTGCGGAGAATGTCGACGGCGGCGTCCAGGTCGCCGTTGGATTCGGCGAGCGCCTTCTTGCAGTCCATCAGGCCGGCGTTGGTCATCGCGCGGAGCTTGCCAACGACGGCGGCGGTAATTTCAGCCATGATATTATTTCGGTTCTGGTTGATGAGGTTCGATTGGAAAAATGGCGCAGCCTGCGGGCGTGACCGCAGGCTGGCCTTCCACAGGGGAAATCTCGTGGCTCAGGCCTGGGCGGGAGCCGAAGGTGCCTCGCTGACCGCCGGAGTGGCCGTCGCCGCGGCCGCATCCGCCGCCGGGGCGGTCTCTTCGGCCTTGTCCTCCACCTTGCGGCTGCGGGCGTACTTCGCCTCGTGTTCGGCGCGCCCCTTCTTCACCGCTTCCGTCACCGCGCTCAGGATGATCTTCACCGAGCGGATCGCGTCGTCGTTCGCCGGCACCGGATGGTCGACCAGGTCGGGATCGCAGTTGGTGTCCACGATCGCCACCAGCGGGATCTTCAGCTTGCGGACCTCGGCCACGGCGTTGTGCTCGCGCTTCACGTCCACCAGGAAGACCGCGTCCGGGAACTGTTCCATGTCGCGGATGCCGTCGAGGTACTTCAACAGCCGTGCATGCTCGCGGCGGATCATCGACTGCTCCTGCTTCACGTAGTCGTTGATCGAGCCGTCGGACTCCATCTTCTCGATCTCCTTCATGCGCTTGATCGAGTTCTTGATGGTCTTGAAATTCGTCAGGGTGCCGCCCAACCACCGCTCGGTGCTGAAGAACTGGCCGCATTCCTTGGCGGCCTCCTTCACGATCTCCTGCGCCTGCTTCTTGGTGGCGATGAACAGGACCTTGCCGCCGCCGGCCACCTTGCCGCGGAGGAACTCGCAGGCCTGGTCGAGAAGCGTCGCGGTCTTGCTGAGGTCGATGATGTGGATGCCGTTGCGGGCGTCGAAGATGTACTGCTTCATCTTCGGGTTCCAACGGCGGGTCTGGTGGCCGAAATGGACGCCGGCGTCCAGCAGTTCTTTGATACCGATTCCTGAGGCTGACATGTCGTTATTTCCTTTGGTTGGGAATCCGTCGTTTGGGCGGATCATCCCGCGGAACACGGGATTATGTTCGATGTTGTTGTGGCCGGTTCACCCACGCGGGCAAACGCATTGCGGCCGTTTGGTTTCCTCCGCCCGACCAGCCGGTCCGGCGAAAAGAGGCGCGAAAGTAGCAAAGCCTCCGGGCACGGCAACTAGATTTTTCGGGAAAACGG
>DNDP01000266.1:443-729 GCA_003484235.1 Verrucomicrobiales bacterium | reverse complement strand
CAAAACCCACCTATGCCCCGCCTCAACAGCCCGGTCCCGAGGCTCCCAATCTCAACCAAGCCGCCTCGTTGCATCCACCATCGCCCAGCCGAGAATCTGAGTCCCCCGGCGGCGGTGCAAACGGCCGGGATCCGACGACGGAACTGTTCCGGCGCGGCGACCTGTTGCCTGATGGTGGGACTTTGGAGGACCACTTCACGATTCAATCCGGCGGCACGCTCGGCGACTGGGCGGTGACCAATGTGTATGACGGGAACCTGCGGTGCGCGACGTTGAAGGGGATGTT
>DNDP01000266.1:0-122 GCA_003484235.1 Verrucomicrobiales bacterium | reverse complement strand
CTTGACCCACGCTTGACTCACGGTTGACGCCGCAACAGACTGCTTTCCATGAGCTACCAGCCGCAGTTCACCATTACACCGGCGCTGCTGGCGCTGGTGGAGGAGATCGCGGCTCTGCGGGA
>DNDP01000211.1:10764-11004 GCA_003484235.1 Verrucomicrobiales bacterium | reverse complement strand
GACGTCGTCACCCTGGCCGGGTTCGGTGCCTGTTCGGCCGTGTGGAATGTTTTGATTCGGCGCTCTCCCCGGCTTCGGTCCGACACGCCGGCGGGGCGCAATCTCAGGTCCGATCTCGAAGTGCAGGTCCATCACGGGAGCGCCTGTCATCGCGCCCGGCTGATCCTGCTGGGGCAGCGTGAGCTGGCGGCGGGCGGGCGCTGTCCGGCCCAGCTCCGGTTTGCCGTCCCCGCCTTTGCC
>DNDP01000211.1:0-10565 GCA_003484235.1 Verrucomicrobiales bacterium | reverse complement strand
CTTGCCTTCGCGGGGGAACACTTCATCCTGCGCGACGCCGCGGAACGCTGGACCCTGGCCGGCGGAACTGTGTTGTTGCCGGATGCCGACCGGCGCAAACCTCACGCGCCCGATCACGTCAGGTGGCTGCAGCGGCTATCCGACGCGTTTGCCGGTCCGGCCGCCTGGATCCGGACCATGCTCGCCAGGCGGGGCTGGATGAGCATTTCCGAGGGCAACCGCACGACCTTCGGGGCCGTTGAATTGGAAACCGCCGCGGCTGCGCTGGTGACGGCGGGAGAAGTCCATGATGCCGGAGCCTGGCTGGTCGCCCGTGACGCCTGGGAGCGGCTGCTCGCCGCATCGCGGGAGGCGATCGTGAAGTTTCACGCGGCTTCGCCGGAGAAACCGGGACTGCCGCTGACCGAACTTCGGTCAGTGCTCGCCACCGTGCCCGACGAAGTCTTCCAGGCAATGCTGGCCGGCCTGGAACGGGACGCGCACGTGCGGCAGGGCTCGGTGATCCGTTCGCGGGCGCACCGGCTCGAACTGCCGCCCCAGCTCCGCGAAGCGGGCGACCGCATCCGGCGGACGCTGTCCGAGAAGCCGATGGAGCCGCCGGGCCGGAAGGAACTGGCACCGGATGCGGGCGCGCAGACGGCATTGCGGTTTCTCATCCAGAACGGTGAAGCAGTGGATCTGGGGCCCGAGCTGGTGCTCGGCACCCGCGCGTTCAATGAGGCGGTCGCGGCCGTGAAGAGCCATCTGCAACAGCATGGTGGAGCGACGGTGAGCGAACTTCGGCCGGTGCTGGGGACCACCCGGAGGATACTCATTCCGCTGCTGGAGCAACTTGACCGTCAGCGGATCACGTTGCGGCAGGGAGACCGGCGCGTGCTGCCGGGGTGACTCCGTGTCTCCGCGGCTATCCGGGAAAGGTTCCCGCCAGTTCTTCCTTGTACGAGAATCGGGTTGCGAGCACACCTGAGTATGCGAGCCTCTCCTCACCTGACCACCTTTGACACCTCCGGCCCATGAACATCCTATCGCACGAACTTCCAGTTATTCGACATTCGATTAAGCACTTCGCCGCATTGCTTGCCATCGCGGCGCTGATGGCTTCGGCCCACCGGGCCGAAGGCGCTCAATCGGATCCTTCCTACGGTCGCCTTGCAAACGAGATGCTGTGCGGTGCATTCGACGAAATCGTGGCGGGCCTGACCAACTTCAACGCAGGCACGCTGCCCCATGAGGCCAAGGAGCTCCGCAAGCAGTTGGGCAGGTTCCGCAATCGCCTCGACCTGTTTGCGTTCGCCTACCCGACCGGTCCCGGAAAGGATCCGTACCTCAAGCTCCGCGAGGACGTCGACAAGGGCTACGAACGGATGGGCGATTTCAAGGATCTGTTCGACGGACAGCGGCTCGAGCTGGCGGAGTTCGATCCGGAGAAGGAGAAGTGGTCGAAGGGAATCCGACCCGAGGACGTGACTTATCCGGACGCCGGGCGTGTCAATGACCGGCGTGGCAAGGTGCTGAAGTGGCATGCGAAGTTCATGGAGGCAGATCGACTGGCCGCCTACCGCGCCTACATTTGTGCGCCCGATCTGGAACGGTTCCACGGCCGTTCGGCGGATGATTTGTCACGTTTCTTCTGGGGGAGCGAGGAAGGCCTCACTCCGCGGCGGGATTTGAGCGGCTTGGACAACTTTCGCTGGCTCACGGCGGAACTGCTGGAGAGGGCGGGGCGTGATTACGATGCCGTCCAGGAGCTTCGGAGCCTGGAGGGTGACACGGCCGAGAAGTTCCACGATTTCCGCAAACGGGTCCGGGCGGTGGTCAAGATCACGGAGGACATCGAACTCCTGCCCAAGGGAAACAAGCGGGCCGGGGAGCTGCATGAATTGATGGACGACTTGGATGACGGCTACGGCGACGTGAACGATCTGATCGTCGATCTGGAGCTGGCGGTCGAATCAGGCGATGCCGCCGAGATGTCGCAATTGCGGGAAGAGATTGCGAGGGACTGGACAGCCCTGCGGCAGTGGCAGACCGATCACGAGGTGCCGGCGTCAATCGCGGAGTATGCCAAGCTGCTGCGTTCGCTGATCGATGCGGGGAAACAGCCGGGATTGTGATCCCTGAACTCCGCCCCGCCTTCGGCCCTCGACCGTCATTCCACGTTGGCCGGGCTCGGTGGCTTCAGGCTGCTTTCCTGCGGATGGGCTCCAACGTCGCCCTGATACGAAGTGTCGCGCGAAAACCAGAGCCCGGCCCTGCGGGTTTCGACGCCATCCGCCGAGGTTGCCGAGGCCGGCAGCGAGTAGTTGCCGTCCGGGAGGGCAAAGCGATAGCTGAAGGTGCCATCCTTCCGCAGCCGGATCGGACGTCCGCCAATGGTAACGGCCGCATCCGGTTCGGTCGCACCGTAGATGACCAGCTCGGCGTTGACGTTGAACCAGAAGCCCCGGGCGCCCGGTTTCGCTCCACCCCGAGGGCTGGAGATTGCGCCGATGGCTCCGATTGCTCCGGCGGCACCCGCCTCGGGCAGCGGCACGGCGGCGGCCGACGCAAGCGCGCGTTCGCGCTGGCCCTTGATCAACTCCGTTATTTCCTGGGAGCCGGCCCAAACGCGGCGCACCTCCTCCATGGTGATCAGTTCCGCCAGCGCCTGCTGCTGCCTGGGGCTCCAGTTGATGAACTCCGCCGGTGGAGGGAGCTCAGGCAGGTCCACCCTGCCGCTGGCGCGCAGCTGCTCGATGGCCTTCACCAGCGCGGGTTCGCCCGCCACGTATTTGCGGATGACCTGGATCAGATCGGTGAAACTGATGCCACTCGGCAGATTGGCGAACTCCGCCTCCAGATTGTCGCTCAGGCTGTCCGGTGGCGTGCTCACCGCCGACGAGCGCGAGACTTCGTGCCAGTCACCGAGCTTGTCGCGAAATCCGAGCACGGCAAAGTAGGAGCCGCCACCCCGGCCGACGTGCGCGAACCAGCTCTTCGATTCGGGATGGACATGGATCTCGGTCAGCGCCTCGCCGGGCGTGGCCCTGTCGTACACGCGGAGCAGGAGATGTCCGTCGCGGGAAAGCTGATTGTAGTCGCCGAGCTGTTCGCGGCTGAGGTCCCAGCGTGCGTAGAGCCATTGCGGATCACGCGCCACGAGCCAGAGTTTGCGGGTGCCGTAGCTCTCGGGCAGTGCCAGGTCGTCGATCCCTCCGATGGTGTCGCCGGCGGCGACTCCGAGGGCATAGCGTGAACCGGGCCCGCCGGGCAGGGTGTCGGGAGGGTAGTCGCCTTCCAGCAGCAGCGGCGGAACCTTGGGAAGCTTGGTTTTGGCTCTGCCCTTGTCCGCGACCCGTGGCGTGGGCGTGGGCGTGGACTTTTTGGGCGCGGCCACCCCGATCTCCGCCTTCTTCTTCTTCGACACCTTGCCTTTCACAGGTGCCTTCCTCACCGGGCCCTCCGTGCGTTTACGCATTGGGCGTGCGGACGGCAGCTGTTTCTTCCCGGGTCTCGTCGCCGCGGTCTTCGAGGAGGTGTTTCCCTTTACGGCACGCTTTGCGGCATCGCCCGTTTTTCTTGAGATGGGTTTGGCGGAGGTGGCCCGCACGGCGTCTGACGCCACGACCGTAGATTTTGTCGTCACCTTGGTTGCGCCGGTCACCGGAGCTTTCCCCTTTTTCGGCGTCGCGGGAAGTGGGCGGGTGGACGACTTCTTCGGCTTTGGGACGCCTGCAGGTTTGGCAGCCACGGCCTTGGCGGACTTTGAAGCGGACTTTTTGGTGGGACCGGATTTTTTCCGTGGAGTTCGTTTCATGGGGCAACCTGCAGTTGACGACTTTGGAAACAGCGGTGGATTGGCTCCACTTGCGGGGCAGCCTAGGCCGAAGCGGCGCGGTGCCGCAACGGTTTTGTCGGCGTCGACGCGGCCTACGGCGCAGAATTCCAAATGTGCTTGCCTCACAAAATCTTTCGGGTGTTAATCGCGCCACTGTGGCCGACACGCTAGACCAGCCGAGCAACACATTCCGCAGCAAGGAGTCCGTTTTCATCTATGTAGTCGATGACGAACCGACGCTGCTGGAGCTGGCTGAATACATCCTCGAGATGGAGGGGTTCCGTTTCGAGAAGTTCGAGGAGCCCAAAAAGGCTCTCGCCGCCTTTCAGGCTGCCAATCCCCGGCCCGACCTCGTGATCACGGATTACGTGATGCTGGGCATGGACGGACTGCAGCTGGTGGGCGAATGCAAGCGCATCAAACCCGACCTCCGCTCCATTCTGGTCAGCGGGACCGTGCAGGAGGAGGTCGTGCATCGTTCGCCGGTCAAGGTCGACTGCTTTCTGCGCAAGCCCTATCTTGCCCAGGAGTTTGTCGAGACCATCCGGAACGTCCTCAACATCCAGTGAACCGCCGGCCGCACCCGGCCCACAACCGCAACGGCCCATGCCCGCCCAATCGGCAGCCCGCAAGCTCGGTGTGCTGGTTTCCGCCGCGCCCGCACAGGCGAATTACCAGCATGCGCTCGGTCTTTCCGAAGCCGCGTTGAACGCCGGTGCGGAGGTCTATCTGTATCTGATCGACGAAGCCGTGCCGGGAATCGACGACGGACGATTGCAGGCCTTGCGACGAAGGGGTCTCCATCTTTTTGCCTGCGCATTCGGTGCGAAGAAGCGCCGTCTCGTCACCGATGAACGTGCCACCTGGGTCGGGCTTGCCACGGCGAGTGACCTCATTGC
Organism: Verrucomicrobiales bacterium; assembly: GCA_003484235.1. GTDB lineage: Bacteria > Verrucomicrobiota > Verrucomicrobiia > Limisphaerales > RI-55 > RI-55. The sequence goes on along the minus strand of DNDP01000211.1, from coordinate 5,849 downwards.
GTCGACCGACAAGTTTGTAAGTTTCAACTGATCCCGAATGACAGACCAGGCACCAGCCAGCCCCTCCCGCGTTCTGATTGTGGTCTCCGCGAATCCCCGCACCAGCGGACGCCTGGCGGAGGCGATCCGCATCGCGGCCGGTGTCAGCGCCTGGCAGAAAGTCGCCGTGACCCTCTACGTCGGCGGCGACGCCCTGCAGGGGCTGCTCCCCGGCGACGGTCTGTTTGTGGACGAGGACAACATCGTCGATTTTCTTCCCACGCTCTGCGAACGCAGGCAGGGGGTGTATCTGGAACAAGGCCACCCGCTCGTCGAATCCAACCGGGACCGATTGTCCTTTCCGGAGATCGATGCCGGTGGGCTGGCGCGGCTGGCTGCAGGGCACGACTACGTCATGCGCTTCTGAAATGCACACGATTCTTCACATCAAGTCCGACACCGCCGACGTGCTTGCCGAGAGGATCATCGCCGTGCACATGGCAGATGAAAGCATCCGCGAGGAGATTGTCGACTTGAACGTGGATCAGCCCGACTACGCAGGCCTGCTGGAGAAGATCTTCGCCGCCGACGCCGTGGCGGTCTGGTGAATTGCGGCGCAGTGACATGGCCGCCCGCGATCCCATCGGCAGCTTCGTCCGGCATCTGACCGCGAGCCTGCACGACGATACCTTCGTGCGGCTGCTCCTCACTTCACCCTCGGCCGGCAACGTCGAACGCATCACCGGGCGCCTGGTGGAGGTCCATGACGGAACCGTCCTCTCGCTCACCGCACGCGAGGCGAAACGCGACCTCACGCGGAACATTGCCCTGGAAGAGACGGAGTCGTGGCTCCGCGCCCAGGTGCCGGCCCACTTCAAAGGCGCGCTGCTCGAAACCACCGCGCGCAACTGGCAGCTCACCGCCGGAAGACGCGGCGATCCCCGCCTCGTCTCCCATCGCCCGACCGCGACGCAGGCACCCGCGCGCACGCATGATCGTGCGAAGCAAACGCTGCTCGGCGAAGCGGCGTCGCCGTGGCTGACCGCGCTCGGCATCTGCGATCAGGTCGGTCGCGTCCGCCCGTCGATGGCCGACAAGCATCGCCAGATCGGGCGATTTCTGGAGATCGTGTCCCATCTCGCCCGCGACTGTGGCTGGACCGAAGGCGCCGCGCCCGTCGAGCCGTTGGCAATCGCCGACATGGGCTGCGGCAAGGGCTACCTCACCTTCGGCGTCTGGCACCTGTTCAACCGCGTGCTGCAACGACCGGCCAACGTGATCGGCATCGAGACCCGTGCCGACCTGGTGAAGCAAACGAACGAAGTGGCGCAATCGATCGGCGCGGAAGGTTTGCGATTCGTTCAAGGCACGATCGCCGACGCGGAGCTTCCGGCGGCCGATGCGTTGATTGCGTTGCACGCGTGCAACACCGCCACCGACGATGCGCTCCGTCGCGGCATCGCGTCCGGTGCGCGGCTGGTCGTGGTGTCGCCGTGCTGCCACCAGGAACTGCGGCCGCAGTTGGGCCGGCCGGAGCCGTTCGCCGCGGTGCTTGAACATGGGATCATGGCCGAGCGCTTCAGCGAATGGCTGACCGACGGGCTGCGGGCACTCCATCTCGAGGCGGCCGGCTACACGACCAAGGTGATCGAGTTCGTCGCCTCCGAACATACGCCGCGGAACCTGCTCATCGCCGGGATCCGACGGGAACGGAGCGACCGCGACTCCCGGGCGGGGGAGGCCGCCGACCGGCTGAAGGCGTTCTTCGGCATCGGGCGCCTCGCGATGGATGGGGAGTTCCAGTGAAGATCTCGTGGCCCACCCTCCGCCGGCTTCGCGACGGCTTTCTCTCGGGTCAGGCCGGCGCCGCCGACTACTGGCAGTCGCCCGACGATCTCGCGCTGTATGACGCGACATTTGCCCAGCGGATCGGCTGGAAGTGGGACTTCGTGCTGGAGGACCTGCGCGGGCTCGGCTGGCTTCCGCCAGATGGCAGTTTGCTCGACTGGGGCTGCGGCAGCGGCATCGCGCACCGGGCGCTGCTGGACACTTTTCCCGCGCAGAACGGGGTCGTGCTTCACCTCTTCGACCGCTCGCCGCTCGCCGTTCAGTTCGCCATGCGTCGCGCGCGGGAGAAGTATCCGCAACTCACGATCCAGACAGGCATCCCCGGGACAATCGACCTGCTCCTCATCAGTCACGTGCTGACCGAGATGACGCCGTCGCAGGTCGAGGACCTCACCAGCCTCGCCGCCGGCGCTCAGTCGGTCATCTGGGTCGAGCCCGGCACCTACGAGACCAGCCTGACGCTCATCGCCATCCGTGAGCGCTTGCGCGATCGGTTCAGCGTCGTCGCGCCGTGTCCCCATCAGGGCCCGTGCGGCATTCTCGCGCCCGGGAACGAAAGCCATTGGTGCCATCAATTCGCCACCCCACCGCCGGTCGTGTTCACCGACGGCTTTTGGGCGGAGTTCGGCCGCGAACTGGAGATCGACCTGCGCAGTCTGCCGCTCAGCTATCTTGTGCTCGACCGCCGACCCGTGCCCGCGCAATCACCCAATGCCGTCCGCATCCTTGGCCGGCCGGATGTGTTGAAGGCCCACGCCGAAGTGATCGCCTGCTCCGCCAACTGCTTGCAGACCTGCCGTCTCGTGAAACGCGAGCATCCGGACGTCTATCGCCAGTGGAAGAAAGGTCGCTTCGCCTCGCGGCAGGAGTGGGAGATGGAAGGTGAGCGAATTGCGCTGGTGGCCGGGTAGCAGCCGGAGCCATCTCCAAATCGGGGCCGCCGCCTCGGTTGAGTTCCAATGGCCACCTTCGACGGTTCGCAGGGCTGCATCTCAAAACGCCGCCTGCACGCCCGAAGCCGGGGCTCCGTCAAAACGCCAGCTTCGCCGGCAGGAACTTGTTGAAGAGATCCGTGTAATACGGCTTCAGCTCCTTCCAGTCGGGCTTCTTCGGGACCTTCGAGTAGAGGTCGTAGGGATTGAACTTCCGCACCCAGAACAGCATCTCGCGGTCGTGGTCGTCGAGGAGCTGGCCGTACTCGTTCTCGCGATGCCACGCGTAGAAGCTGTGGTAGCGGATCATGTAGAGGGCCGACTCGGGAAGGTAATCCTTCGTTATGTGGTAGAGGTATTCGTCGTGGCCCCAGGACATGTGGACGTTGCGCAGGCCGCAGCCGCGCTGGTAGACGCCCAGCTCGGTGTTGTAGCGCGGATCGCCGGCATCCGGGTTGTCCGCGAAGAACTCAGGATACACGACTTTGCCGCTGTGCCGGCAGCCGACGGGAAACGTGTCGCCCACGACCGCCCACTGCGGTTCTCCGAAAAGGCAGAGCACCTTGCCAAGATCGTGCATGAAGCCGGTGAGAACGAACCAGTCCTCGTGGCCGTCCTGCCGGATCGCCTCGCTGGTCTGGAGGAGGTGCTGCAGCTGATCCAAATCGATGTCCGGATCGGAGTCGTCCACGAGCGTGTTCAGAAACTCGACCGCCTCGAAGATCGTCATCTCGCGCTTCCGCAACGGCAGGTATTCCTGCTCCTTCTGCCGGACGAAGTCGTAGGTCTGGTAGCGGTGGTTCAGCCGGTAGAACTCGCGGACGGTGTCGCGCGCCGGGTTGTCGTAGTTGCGGTAGTCCTCTTTCTGCTTCTTGCCAGGCTCCGGGTAGAGCTGGCCTTCGACGAAATCCTCCCAGTCGTCGAGGCTCTTGAGCGGCTGATCGGTGGATGCGGCGGCGGTCTTCATAAAGGTTCTAAAACGGGGGTCAGGCTAGCGCACATTTCAACCGCGGTCACATGAATTCTGGCGCCACGCTGCAAACGCTTGTCCGGCGTCACTCGGCTCTGGTCAGGATTCTCCCAGCTTCTGCTTCAGATGGTCGCTCGTCAGGTGTTTGACGACGTCAAATGGCTCGCACTGGCCACCCTCTGAACCCAGGTCGATCGGCCCGATTTCCCTGGCCACCTTCAACGCGGCGGCGTTGAGGGTCCGGTTCCGCTTGCCCATGCCCATCAGTGCGCCGCCCATTGCGCCCCGAACCTGCAGGGGTTCCCGGGGAAACGATCTCCGGATGTGCTCAATCCTTTTGATAAAGAAGGCGTCGTCAGGAGCGGTCTTCTTGTTCGATTTGGAGACTTCGTACAGCAGTCCGTAGCCGGCCCGGCGACGCAACGGATCCTCGCTGGCCATCCATCTTGTGGCGAGTTTGACGGCGAAGGGCGTTTTGGCCAAAGCAGCGTCGCAGGAGGAGAAAACATGGCCCAGTTCGTACGGCCCGGTGCCTTCGACCTGCCTCTCCGCCAGTTCCCTGGTGATCGCCTTGGGGTCGTCGATCAGCAGGGCAATCACCCTGGCGTCGTAGACTTCGCTTTCCCAAAGCTGAAGCGCCAGCTCGTGATTCCTGCCGATCTCCCTGGCCAGCTTGCGCAGCTGTGTCAGGCCGATCCCATAGCTCTTCAGGTTTCCCGTCTGAGTCCCGAGACGGTTCCAGTGCTCGACACCCCGGTCATTGCGGTTGGCTTTCAGCAGCTTGAGGACGTCGGTTTTTTTCATGGCTAAGAATTCTGGAGCGAATCGCAGTGATCGATTTTCGGCGCCAATCACTGTCCGTCGACTACTTCCGCCCAGGCATCAAGGCCGGGGCGCAGGGTTTGTATTCGCCCACGACCGGTTGCCAACCGGAATCAACAACCTTCCGGCTGGATGCAGCCGCACCATGCGGGAGCACAACTACGGTCGCTGACTCTCACGGGGACGGGCAGGATGCCCGTGCTACTTCGCGGCGCGGATGAATTCCGCCAGATCGTCCTTCTGTTTTTTCAGGTCGGGCAGGTTCAGGTACATCATGTGGCCGGCAGTGTAGTCGTCCTGGGTCACGTTCTTCAGCAGCGCCGGATCGACGCCCAGGTGGTTGAACGTGTAGCGGGTCGCGAAGTAAGGGGTGGCGAGGTCGTAATAGCCATTGGCCACGTGCACCTTGAGGAAGGGATTCTTCGTCATGCTGTCGGCCAGCGTGGCGGCCACATTGACGAACGTGTTGCCCTGGCCCCAGTTCCACGGATGCACGTTGCCGGTAAGGATCTCGTAGGAAAGATCGGTCTCGAAGCCGAGTTCGCCCCGCACGTAGTCGTTGAAGGTGCTCGTGTAGGCGCTGAAGATCGCCTCCCCGCTTGGGTCGTACTCCATGTCCAGCGTCCGGCGGTCGCGAACGAAACCGGTGTATCGGCTGTCAAAGCGGCCGACCATCTTGTTCTCCTCCCGCAGCAGTTCGCGGGTGAACTCGCCGATCGAGACCCGCAGGGCGGACCGTTCGACAAACTCCGGCTTCAAGCCGGTGAGGCGCGAATACTCTGCGACGATCTGGCTGCGACGTTCCGCCGCGAGTCCGTCTCCCAGCAGCAGCGCCTGGTTGTAAAGTCCGGTGGCGAACTCCTCCGCCAGCGCGAGCACCTCTGTGACCGGTCGGGACTGAAGGTCGTCCGCCAGCTGCTTGTGGTACCAGGCCGTGGCGCTGTAGCTCGGCAGGAACAGCACGTAGGGCAGGTCGTTACCCTCGGCGAAGCGGAGGGTCATGAAGTTCAGCACCGCACTCACGAGCATGATCCCGTTCACGTTCATCCGATGCTTTGAGCTGAGCTCGCCGGTCAGCCCGGCGGCACGCGTCGTCCCGTAACTCTCGCCGATGATGAACTTCGGTGAGGTCCACCGCTGGTTGCGGGTGGTGTAGAGCCGGATGAACTCCGCCACCGACTGTATGTCCGCGTCCACGCCGTGGAAGTTCTTGGCATCCTCGGGCTTCATCGCGCGGCTGTAGCCCGTGCTGACCGGGTCGATGAACACCAGGTCCGTCTCGTCGAGGATCGAGTATT
>DNDP01000214.1:23744-25135 GCA_003484235.1 Verrucomicrobiales bacterium | reverse complement strand
AGGGTGGCCGGGTGCAGGAAACTCTGGACATCGTGCGGGCGCACGGAGGCGCCGTTCTGGGCGTGGCAATGCTGGTGGATCGCTCAAACGGGACAGTTGACCTGGGGGTGCCGTTGCATCGCCTGATTCAGCTGAAGGTCGAGACGTTCGAGTCGGACCGTCTGCCGCCCGATCTGGCCGCCCTGCCGGCGGTCAAGCCGGGCAGCAAGTAGGAGCCCCCGACCTGTTCAGCGAGTACGGCCCGCGGATCACGACTCGGGAGGCTTGCGCTGGCGATGAATGGTCAGTCGCGGCGGATTACCCACATCGTAGTAGCTGGCCATGTCGGCAAACGTCATCAGGACCCAAGGACTGAACTGGGAAGCTCCATTCTTCGTGAAGACCACACCGGAGGCGATGTAAACGCAGGCATGGATGGCTGTTCCTCCCGCATCTTTGATCACCAGAATGTCCCCCAGTTGCGGATCATCCTGGACGAGATCGTAATTCTCCTGCAGCCGGGCGATGCGAAAATCAGGGTCCAGCATCCGCCGATCAGGCAGCCGGCTTTGGAAGTTCATCGCCGTCCAGAAACAGTCCTTCAAGCCGGCGAGTTCATCCGTCTCCGGATCCGGAAAGGTGTAGAGCCGTTCGCGCGCAAAGGGAGGCAGGAGGTAGCTGATGTCCAGCCGGCCTCCCTCGGGCCGGCGTTTCAGCGCACTGAGCACCGCGCGGGCGGTACGGGCGCCGGCACCCGTGCCCCAGTAACGACCGATCGCGTCCAGGTCACTATCAGCCGTGATCAGCAGCCTGGCCTGCACCGCCTCCACGCGTGAGAGCGTGCGAACCAGACGCGGCCGTTCCTCGACCGGAATCCGGGAACCGACGGCGGCGAGGTCCGAAAACAAGAGCAGTTCGCCACGCGGATACATCAATGATCGAACCAATTGAACCGTCTCATCGCTGAGCCCGCTGTCGGTGAACCAATGGCGTTCACGCGCAGCCGGCACGAGGAAAGGGTCGTTTTTGAAAAGGTTTCCCGGGATCGCCGACAGGTGCAGATAAATCCTGCGTCGTGCCTCGGGACTCAGCTGCAGAACCAGATCGTGGGGTGGGAGCAGGCTGATCAGTCCGTTCTCAACCAGCCAATTGGAGTCATCGGCCAGCCACCGGCGCTGGTCGTTGGTCAGATCGACCGCGGCGAAGAACCGTTGCAGCTCGGGGATGCCCGCGTTGGCGAACACCCAGGGCCGGTGGCCGAAGTATTCATCGATCGATTCGAGCAGATGATCCGGGCGCTCAAGATAAATGGGGGTCAGTTCCAACGTGCCCCACGGTGAAGCGTTCGTCGCGGCCAGGTCTCCAATTCGGCCCCCTCCTCCATCGATCGGGACGGCCGCCGGCATCTCTCT
>DNDP01000214.1:21822-23568 GCA_003484235.1 Verrucomicrobiales bacterium | reverse complement strand
CTGGGCGTCTGACGCACGTGATAGTTCAGCCACGCGAGCAGCGCGGCGATCAGAAAGCAGATCACCGCCAGGGCACGCCAGATCTGGACAGACCGGCGCGCTGACGGAAGCGGATCCGTGCCGGCAGAGGGATCTGTATTCTCCCGTCGTCGATTGGCCCGACCGAAAGGCATGCTGGTAACAGACGAAAAACCAATCCTCCGGTTTCACCCAAGTTGTTCCAAACACGCGGTTTTCACAGCAAGTTCTCGCCAATGACGGCAGGTCATTTGAAGCGGTTCATCCACGGGCAATTCTGGACAGCCGCTCAGCTCCCGGTGGCCGTTCGCTGGCGGAAAACGTGCAGTTTGAGCGGACCGTCCACCGTATACCACGGCATCATGTCAGACAGCTTCATCAACGACCACGGCGAGGTCGTCCCTCCACCGTTCTTGCTGAAGACGATGTCGCCCGCCACATACACGAAGGCATGCACCGCGACGTCGCGCTCGTTCACCAGCACCATGACGTCGCCATACTTCGGGTCTTCCGCCACCACATCATAATTCTTTTCCAGCTCACGAAAGCAGTTGTCCGGCACCAGAAACCGGGACTCCGGGGAATGGGCCCGGAAATTCATCGCGGTCCAGAAACAGTCCTGCTGCTTCGCTTCTGAATTCGTTTCCGGATCGGGAAAACGGTAGAGACGCTCGCGGGCAAATGCGGGGAGCAGATAGCTGATGTCCAGATGTCCACCTTCGGGCAGCCGCGTCAGCGCATCCATGAGCGGTTGGTTCAGGTCCCCATCTGCGCCAAGATTCCAGTAGGAGGCAATCTCCGCCAGCTCCGCACCCGGCGGAACGCGCAACCGCACCTGCAGGGCGGAGACTTTGGACATCGTCTTCACCAGGCGGGTCCGCTCCTGCGGGGTCATGCGTTCGCGGAGGACTGCCAGATCCGAGAAGCACATCAGATCGCCGCGAGGATACAGAAGCGAGTTCACCATTCGTGTGGTGTCTGACGACAATCCGGCGCGCGTGAACCAACGCTCCACGTCCTTCGCAGGAAACGAAAACGGAAACTCCTTGAGCGGATTGCCCCGGAAGCGTCCCAGGAAGCGGTAAATCCGGCCGCGGGCCTCCGGCTTCAATTCCAGGATCAGATAGTCGGGAGGCAGGATCACCCATTCATCACCATCCCGATGCCAATGAGCACCATCCTGCAGCCACGCGCGCTGGGAAGGAAGGAGATCGGCCGCGGCAAACAGTTCGAATATCTGCCGCGCGGATGCTTCCCCGAATCGCCATGGTTGCGGTTCGTAGTACTCTTCGATCTCCCGAAGCAGTGCGTCGGGCCGTTCAAGGGTGATCGGCAGAACTTCCAACTTGCCCCACGGCCCTACCAGCACGCCCTCCAAGTCGATCGCTTCGGGGGACGAGCCTGCCGTGCCAACCGCGGCGGTCTCCGCCCGAAGCACCGTGCGTTGCCTCCAATTGAGCCAGATCAGGCAGCCGGCCAGCAGCAGACAGCTCATCGCCAGCGCCCGCCAACGCCTTACCGAGCGCCGCGCCGTCAGCAAAGCATCCGCTTCGTCGCGATCAGACTGTTCTGACTTCGAACTCATGAGTGCAGGCTGGATTGCCCCCTACAGACGCGCGAATCTTCGATCCGGATTCGCATTACGCAACGAGAATTGTTCCGGGCACAGCACCATTGTCATAGTCCCGGCAATCCGAGACCAAGCCGCGGGTGCGATCAGAAGTGGCG
>DNDP01000214.1:20638-21608 GCA_003484235.1 Verrucomicrobiales bacterium | reverse complement strand
GACCGGTGAATTGACCTTTCGCCCCACAGTGCCTAGCCTCCCCAGCGCATTCGTTGTCGACCCGTTCACCGCAGATTTCCTCACCGCATGATCAAAGACGACCACACTACAAGGCTGCTGCTGGCGACGCTCGGCCTGCTCCTCGTCGCCTCTGTCGGATGCAGTCCTGAAACACGCCCGGGGAACGGCTCCGGCGAGAGACCGCCGACCCAGGTCGTGGCGGTGCCGGCGCGTCTCGAGGTGGTATCGGAATCCCTCTCCCTGGTGGGCACGCTCGCCGCCAACGAACAGGTGGAGATCAAATCGGAGACGGACGGCACGATCAGCCGGATCAATTTCGAGGAGGGCCAGATAGTCGAAGAGGACCGCCTGCTCGTGGCGTTGGACGAAACCAAGTCTGCCGCGTCGCTTTCCGAAGCCGAGGCGAACTTCGCCCTGAGCCGCGCCAACTACGAACGGGCCCGTCAGCTGCTCGATGACAAGCTCATCTCGCAACAGGAATTCGACCAAACGGCGGCTTCCTTCGCCGCGAATGAGGCGGCGGTCCAGCTGCGACGGCGCCAGCTCCAGGATGCACGGATACACGCCCCTTTCGGGGGAGTGGTCGGCACCCGGATGGTCAGCCCCGGCCAGGTGATCTCCCGCAACACCACCCTGACCTGGGTCGTGGACCTGGATCCGCTGAAGGTCGAGGTCAACGTGCCGGAGCGCTTCCTCAGTCAGGTGCTGCCGGAACAGAAGATCGCCCTCAATGTCGCCGCCTGGCCCGGCGAGTCCTTCAGCGGAAGAGTTTTCTTTGTGTCGCCCTTCGTCAACCCCGAGACGCGGACGATGCTGGTAAAGGCCGAGGTGCCCAACCCGGACCTGCGGCTCAAACCAGGCATGTTTGCCGGACTGGAGCTCACCCTGCAGGTGCGCACAAACGCGATCGTGATTCCGGAATCAGCCATCAGCCAGGTCCTCGAAGGTG
>DNDP01000214.1:396-20536 GCA_003484235.1 Verrucomicrobiales bacterium | reverse complement strand
CAGGTCCTCGAAGGTGGACGGGCCACGGTCATGATCGTCGGCACGGGAAACATCGCCGAGCTCAGGCCGATCAAGGTGGGCCTCCGGCTGGAAGGCAGCCTGGAGGTCACCGAGGGTCTGTCCGAAGGGGAGCAGGTCATCGTCGAAGGGCTGCAGAAGATCGGGCCGGGAATGCCTGTGGCCCCCGCACCGGCCGGGGCAATGAAGCCTTACCTGCCGCAGGAACAGGACGCCGCCAACCGGAGCTGAGGCCATGGATCTACCCCGCATTTCCATCCAGCGGCCGGTGCTCGCCACCATGATGAATCTGGCGCTGGTGCTCTTTGGCATCATCAGCCTCCCCCGCCTGCCGGTCCGGGAACTGCCGGACGTCGACCCCCCGATTGTCGGCGTCAGCACCGTCTTCCCCGGCGCGAACGCGCAGGTGGTGGAAACGGAAATCACCGAGCGGCTGGAGGAGGCGATCAACAACATCGAGGGGATCAAGACCCTTTCCAGCGAAAGCCGCGAGCAGGTCAGCAACATCACCATCGAGTTCGACCTCTCGCGCGACATCGACCTCGCCGCGCAGGATGTCCGCGACCGCGTCTCGCGGGTGCGCGGCCGCCTGCCGGAGGACATCCTCGAGCCGGTGGTGTCCAAACGGGACGCCGATGCGTTCCCAATCATCTGGATCGGCGTCGCGAGCGACCGGTTCTCGCCGATTGAACTGACCGATCTGGCCGAGAAACAGATGAAGAACCGGCTGCAGACCGTGCCCGGGGTCAGCTCGATCTTCATCGGCGGCGAACAACGGTTCGCCATGCGCCTGTGGCTCGACGCGGAGAAGATGGCCGCCCATCAGGTGACGATCATTGACGTGCAGCGTGCCCTCCGTGAACAGAACGTGGAACTGCCCAGCGGCCGGGTGGAGAACCGCGAGCGGGAAATGACCATCCAGACCCGTGGCGAGCTCAAGGAAGCCGAGGAGTTCAACCGGCTGGTGCTCCGGACCGACGGGGACCGGATTGTCCGCCTGCGCGACATCGGCTACGCCGCCGCCGGCGTGGAGAACGAGCGCACGATGGCGCGCAACCGTGGCAAGCCCTGCATTTTTCTGGGCATCGTCAAGCAGTCCAAGGCCAACACCGTGCAGGTCGCCCAAGGCATCAAGCGCGAGCTCGAAAGCATCAAGCCGCTGCTGCCGGCCGGCATCGATGTGGATGTCAACTACGACGAGTCGGTGTTCGTGGAGAAGGCGATCAACGAGGTGTGGTTCACGCTGGGGCTGGCCTTCCTGCTGGTCATGTTCGTGATCTACGTCTTCCTGCACAACGTTCGCGCGACGCTGATCCCCGCGATTTCCATCCCCGTGTCGATCGTCGCCACCTTCGCCGTGCTGTACTTCATGGGTTTCTCGATCAACATTCTCACCATGCTGGCGCTGGTGCTGGCCATTGGCATCGTGGTGGATGACACCATCGTGGTGCTGGAGAACATCAGCCGCCACATCGAGGAGGGAATGAAACCGCTGGAGGCCGCGTTTGCCGGCATGAAGGAGATCAAGTTCGCCGTGATCGCGACCACCGTGGCGCTGGTGGCCGTCTTCGTTCCGCTCGCCTTTCAAACCAGCGCGACCGGCCGTTTCTTCGTCGAGTTCGCCGTGGCCATCTGCGCGGCGGTGGTGGTTTCCACCTTCGTGGCGCTGTCCCTCTCACCGATGCTTTCCGGCCGCGTCCTCCGGCCGGTCACCAAGAAGCCCGGCAGTCTGGTGCGGTGGTTCGAGGCCACGCTGCACTGGGTGACCGATCACTACGTCGCGGCGCTCCGCCGGCTGGTGAACATTCCGCTCAGCCTGCGGCTGCTCACCATGCTGCTCTTCTGGGGCGGCATCGGCGTGGGCAGCGTGTGGCTGTGGAAGAACCTCGAGGGTGACTTTCTGCCGGAGGAGGACAAGAGCCGGATTTTCACCTTCATGATCGCGCCCGAGGGTAGCACGGCCGAATACACGGACCGGATGCTGCGCGAGGTGGAGGAGATTCTTTCGCGGACGCCTGAGATCAAGGTGTTCGGCGCGATCGTCGCACCGGGTTTTTCCGGCCCCGGCTCCGCGAACAACGCCATCATCTTCATTCACCTGAAACCCCGGGAACAGCGCGAGCGCAGCGTGCAGGAACTCGTCCGCGGACCGGGCGGATTGATGCAGCAGTTCATGACCGAGATCGAGGGGGCGTTGACCATCCCGAGCATTCCCAAGGCAATCGAGCGCCGCGGCAGTTCGCCCTTCCAGCTGGTGATCCAGTCACCCGATCTCGAGCAGCTCAACGAGTACGCCGGCGAACTGACCACCCGGCTCCGGGCCGCCGGATGGCTGGCGAACGTCCAAACTTCGTTTGAGATCAACAAACCGGAGCTCCGGCTCAACATCGACCGCAACCGTGCTGCTGCGCTGGGGGTTTCGCTGGCGGACGTCTCGCGCACCCTCCAGATCCTGTTCGGCGGCCTGGACCTGAGCACGTTGAAGCGGGAGGGCAAGGAGTACGACGTGATCGCCCAGCTGCAGCGCGAGTCGCGACTGACGCCCCAGGACCTCGACCGGCTGTATGTCCGCAACGTGCGCGGCGAGCTGATCCAGCTGAGCAATCTGGTCACCCGCGAAGTCGGTGTCGGGCCCAAGGCCATCGAGCACTACAACCGCCTGCGCAGCGCCACCATCAGCGGCACGCCGATCGACATCACCGTGGGCACCGCCATGGAACGCGGGCAGGCACTGCTGGAGGAATCGCTGCCCGACGGTTTCATCTACACCTGGTCCGGCGAGGCCCGCGACCTGGAGGAGGCCGGCCGGGAGTTTTGGTGGGTGCTGCTGCTGGCCGCGATCATCACCTACATGGTGCTGGCCGGGCAATTTGAGAGCCTGGTGCATCCGTTCACCGTCATACTCAGCGTCCCATTGGCCGCGGTAGGCGCCTTGGGCGGTCTGTGGCTGCTGCGCTCGCTCGGAATCCATGGCTGGATTCCCGCTTTCCCGGCGATGAACATCAACCTGTTCAGCCAGGTAGGCCTGGTCCTGCTGGTCGGCCTCGTCACCAAGAACGGCATCCTGCTGGTCGAGTTCGCCAATCAGCTCTCGGGCAAGGGCAGGAACGCGCACGATTCCATCATCGAATCGGGCCGCGTCCGGCTGCGCCCGATCCTGATGACGGCCATTTCAACCATCGCGGGAATTCTGCCGATCGCGATCGGCTTTGGGGCGGGCGCGGAGAGCCGGCGCCCCATGGGTGTGGTGGTGGTGGGCGGCATGATGACGAGCACGTTTCTGACGCTCTTCATCGTCCCGATCGTTTACACCATCTTTGGCGATCTTGCAGCCTGGTGGCGGCGCGGCAAAGAAGAGGCAACGGCGAGCATCCCGGAGCCGGAGCCGGTGAAGTGAACCTGCCCGCGACCGCCGGGCGCGCTACTCGCCGCCCAGGAGCGATGCCGGCTCAGCGCGATAGAAGCGGGGAGCCATTCCGGCCGGCCGAGTCTCGCGAAACCGGGTTTTCCGGCTCACCACCGTGTTGGTGGCGACCCCGCTCCACGTGACGAAGTCCGACGTTGCCCGCAACACGTAGATCCGGTCAGGTTCGCCGAGCAATTCGACCGTCGAGCTGTTGTCCGCCCGGAGTTCGGGCAGCGCCAGTTCCGAACGGCCGTCCATCATCAGGGTCACCAGCGCCTCCCCGGCCAGCCCGGCGAAGCCATCCACCTGAATGTGGTAGGTGGTGCCGGCTTCGGCTCCAAAGTTCACCAGGCTGGTGCGGATCTTCGCCAGTACCCGGTCATCGTTCGAGGCCACTTCCGTGAGCGTGCTGAGCGTCGAGCCCCGGTAAACGCCAACCACCGTGTCGAAATTGCTGCCGTCGGTGGTGATGGTTGCCTTGCCGCTGCGGGGCGCCGTCCACGTCCACCAGACGCTCCGGCCGGCACCGGGGAAATTACCCACGGGCGAATCCTCCGTCCCCTCGAAGCTGGCGCCCATCGTGAACGCCTGCGTCTGCACCAGGTCGCCGGACAAGGGCAGACGATTGGCAAAGTTGTCGTTCACCGGACGCCGCGCCACCAACAGGCGGATGTTGCCCTGCGTGGCCGTTCCCGAGGGAAAGGTCGAGCGATCCACCGCGATCTGGTAGGTCGCTCCCGCCTGGGCAAAAAAGGTGACTTCGCTGGTCAACGTGTCCGTCCCGGTGTCCTCGCCAATGTTGTCATGGGATCCCACCAGGGAAAGGCCGCCCAGCGAGTTGCCCACATAGACTGCCAGGACCGTGTTGAACGAGCTGCCCGCCGTGGAGATGGTGACTGTCTCCGACGCGGGAGCCGTCCACGACCACCACACCGAGCGCGAGGGCGAGAAACCGTCGTGAAACGGCTCTCCCGCCTCCGAACTGGCGCCCACGTTGTGTCCGTTCACCACCACATTGATGCCGGCGATGGCGGTCCGATTCGCGAAGTTGTTGTTCAGCATCGGTGCATTCGCGGAAAAATTCAGCTGCACGCCCCCGGCCTCGGTTTCACCTTCCGACTCTCCGGGACCGGGCTCGTAGTAATAACCATCCACCACGAACTGGTAGGGCGTACCGGCAGAGGCGGTGAACACCAGCGTGCTGGTCCAGTCAAATCCCGCATCGTCATTTACCTGCACGCGCACCAAAGACCCCAGCGTCGAACCGGTGTAGGCCGCAAGCATCGTGTCGAACGAACTGCCATCCGTCGTCAGCGTGTAGACGCCGGCGGTGGGAGCCGTCCAGGTCCACCAGAGCGTCTTCAGACGCTGGCCAAAGCCGGTTGAGATATGGATGGGTTCGCCGGGTTCATCCGTGGCGTCCAGCGTCGAGCCCGTAAAAATCGCGGGAAGGTCGGAGATTGCCAGCCGCCCGGCAAAGCTGTCATTGGAGGGAGCGGGAATCACCGTGAAGGTGGCTACGGCGGAAGCGGGATTCTTCCCGTTGGCAGTCACATTGACCGACAGCGTGAACGAACTGATGCCGGCTGGCACCGTGAAGGATGTGGAGTAGGTGCCGTCGTTTGCCGTCGCGTCCGGCCCGGTTCCATTGTTGACAAACTGGGGCGAGCCGCCAAAGGAAACCGTGCCGTTGACGAGGGCGTTGTTGACCGGAAAGAGATCACTCACCCGGACGAAGAACGAGGCGACGCGCCCGCCGATCACCTGCAATCCGCGCTCGGACGTGATGGCCAGTTCCAGTTCTCCGTCGACCCCTACTCCGAGCGCGAGCGCGGCGTTCAGGCGGCTGCCGGTAGCAACTTTTCCGTTCAATGAGGGTGTCGCAACAGACCCAGCCAGAATCCGTTGACGAAGATCCGCAACGCCACTGATCGTGGTGGGCTGCAGCTGCGCCCAGAGCAGGGCGGCCACACCGGCAACGTGGGGCGAAGCCATGCTGGTCCCGTTGAGCGGTCCGTAGGCTGTCGGCGAGCTGTGCAGGCAGGAAAAGATGTTCACCCCGGGCGCCCCGATATCGACGCTCTGGCTGCCGAAGTTCGAAAAGTTGGCGAGGTTGCTGTTGATGTCAACGGCAGCCACAGAAATGATGTTGTCGACATTGTAGGAGGCTGGATATGCCGGGCTGACGTCATTGTTGTTCGCTTCGTTACCGGCGGCGGCCACGAACAGCATGCCAGCGTTTCGGGTGGCCTGAATGCTGTCGAACAGTGAGGTCGAGAACGGACCGCCACCCCAGCTGTTGTTCATGATGTGGGCGCCCTTCTGCCGGGCGTAGTCCAGACACTCGATCGCGTCCTCGAGGCTGCCGCTGCCGGAGGCATCCAGAAACTTCAGCGCCATGATGCGGACATTCCACGCAACTCCCACGTGGGGACCGGCGTCGTTGGCCGAGGCACCGATGGTGCCGGCGACGTGAGAGCCATGCCCGTTGTCGTCCCGCGGATCACCGCCGTTGACCACCGCATTGATTCCATGAACGTCGTCCACGTAACCGTTGGCGTCGTCGTCGATGCCGTTGCCGGCAATTTCACCGGGATTGATCCACATCTGCGCACTGAGATCCTGGTGCTGGTAGTTGACGCCGGAGTCGATCACCGCAACCACCACCCCGGCGCTGCCGGTCGTGATGTCCCACGCCGACGGTGCGCTGATGTCGTTCAAACCCCAAAGCGTGCCGTCAACATAGGCACTGTCCGTCGGGGTCACCGCCGTCCGGACGACGTAGTTGGGCTCCACGTAGGTGAAGAGGCCCGTCAGCATCAGTTTCTTGATGCGGGCCAGCAGCACGCGCCCTTCCCGGTCGGGATCGCGTGGCCCGGGCAGACTGTTCAAGCGCGGCGGCGTGTCGAACTTCAGCACAACGAGATCGGGCACCAGCGTGTAGCGGTGCACCACGGACACACCCTGCTCGGCCAGCAACCGGTCCCGGTCAGGACCATCGGCCTTGCCCTTGAACCGGGCGAGCACACGGTCCGACAAGGCCTGATGGGCGCCGAGATTCACCGTTTCGTGCACGGCGGCCAATCCGGTGGCGACGAACACGAACGTCAGCATGGCGAAAAGGAGCAGGGATCGCTTCATAGGGAATGGTGTTAGACCGCGGGAAGCTTAATGCAGCGGGTCCGAATTGCAACGGGAGGGATCAACCCGGGCTTGGCACGCGGTGCAGCCAGACTATGCTCCGACCATGCTCAAACTGAATTCTCCCCGCACGGGCTTATGGATCGCTGCGCTGGCAGTCGCCGCTCTCAATGTGACCGTCGGGACTGGAGCCCATCGTGCGACCCTGCCGGCATCCGGCTGGCAGGAGTGGTCGCCCCGCCCGGAAATCGCTCCGGCCTTTCGACGTGACCGAACAACCGGCCTTTCGGAGAACGGATCGCTGCTGATCGATGCCGGTGACAATCCGGCTGCGTTCGGTGCGTGGCGACAGATCTACACGAACTTTGTACCAGGCCGGATCTACTGTTTTGAGGCATGGTACCGGACCGAGGGTGTGCCACAGGAATCAAGATCGGTGATCCCCCGGCTGCACTGGCGGAATGCCAGGGGCGAACAGGTGCGGCCGCCAGACTTTGCGCAGGGCAAACCTGGCAGCAACGGCTGGAGCAAAGTCGAGTACGTTGCTCCGGCGCCGGCAACCGCCCGGGAGGTCGAGATTCAGCTTGGGTTTGGTTTCGCCCCGGGCGGTCGTGTCTGGTGGGATGAAGTCCGGCTGATCGAGATGGAGCGGGAGCCGCAGCGCAATGTCCGCGTGGCAACAATACACCATCGCCCGCGCGGCACCCGGTCCGCCGGGGAGAATGTTGCTCAGTTTTCCCGTTTGATCACCCAGGCTGCCGCACAAAAGCCTGACATTGTCTGCCTGCCGGAAGGAATCACCGTGGTCGGGACCTCATCATCCTACGTCGACGTCAGTGAACCGGTACCCGGCCCGACGACACAACTGCTTGGGGAATTGGCGGATCGCCACGAATGCCACATTGTTGCCGGACTCTATGAACGGTCCGGCAATGCGGTGTTCAATACCGCCGTTCTGATCGGACGGGACGGGCAACTGATCGGCAAGTACCGCAAGACCCATTTGCCACGTGAGGAATGGGAGGCCGGACTGACACCGGGAGACGAGTATCCGGTCTTTGACACCGATTTCGGACGCGTCGGCCTGATGATCTGCTGGGATGTGCAGTTCCCGGAGCCCGCCCGGGCGATGGCCTTGCAGGGCGCCGACCTGCTGCTGCTGCCAATCTGGGGAGGGAGCGAGGTGCTAACGCGCGCCAGGGCCATCGAGAACCACGTTTTCCTGGTGTCGTCCGGTTACGACATGCGGTCATTCATTGTCGATCCGGCCGGAAAGGTGGTGGCTGAGGCCACGACCGACAGTCCTGTGGCGGTGGCCGAGATCTCATTGACTCAACAGATACTTCAGCCATGGCTTGGGGACATGAAGTTCCGGACGTGGAAGGAGCGGCGACCGGACATCCCCGTGGAAACCCAAAGCGTTCAACGCCCAGGGGATGCTCTCCCGGCTTCGGACCAGCCGTAGGACCAGGCTCAGGCTTTGTCTTCGATCAATTCCCGGCGGGCACCGGTGAGCAGCTGTTCGACGAAATTGGTCGAGTAAACGCCGCGGCGAAAATTCGGGTCCTGCAAAATGGCCTGCTGGAAGGGGATGGTGGTCTTCACCCCGGTGATCATGAACTCGCCCAAGGCGCGGTTCATCAGGTCCATGGCCTCGCGCCGGTCCCTGCCCGTGGTGATCAGCTTGCCGATCATCGAGTCGTAGTGGGGCGGAATCGTATACCCGGCATACGCATGACTGTCGATGCGGACGCCGCGTCCTCCGGGGGCATAATACATCTCTATCCGACCCGGACTGGGGCGGAAGTCGCCAAACGGGTCTTCGGCGTTGATCCGGCACTCGATCGAGTGGCCTTTGATCTGGACGTCGCTCTGGGAGATTTTCAGCGGCTCACCCATCGCAATCATGATCTGCTGCTTCACCAGATCGATGCCGGTGACTTCCTCGGTGATGGGATGCTCCACCTGGATGCGCTTGTTGACCTCGAGAAAATAGTAGTTTCCCTTCTCGTCCACGATGAACTCCACCGTACCGGCATTGGTGTAGTGCGCCATTTCCGCGATCTTGATCGCCGCCTTGCCCATCGTCTTCCGCAAGCCCTTGAATTTGGTCTCGATCAGCGGTGAGGGCGTTTCTTCGACGATCTTCTGGTTTCGGCGCTGCACCGAACAGTCCCGTTCGCCCAGATGGATGATGTTTCCACGACCGTCACCCAGGATCTGAAACTCGATGTGATGCGGGTTCTCGATGAACTTCTCGATGTAGACCCCCGAATTGCCGAACGCCTTTTCCGCCTCGGCACGGGCCGTGTGATAGCCCTTGATCAGGGAAATGTCATTGTGGGCCACCCGCATTCCACGTCCGCCACCGCCGGCCACCGCCTTGATCATGACCGGGTAGCCGATGCGCTTGGCAGTCGACAGCGCATCCTGCTCGTTCTCAATCAAACCTTCGGATCCAGGCGGAAGGGGCACTCCAGCCTTCTTGGCGAGGTCGCGGCTGATGGCCTTGTCCTCAAGCGCGTTCATCGCCCGCGAGCTGGGCCCAATGAACCGGATGTTGCAGCTCTCACAGACGTCGCTGAAATGGGCATTCTCGGAAAGGAACCCGTAGCCTGGATGGATCGCATCCACGTCGGCGATCTCGGCGGCGCTGATGATGCGATCGATGCGCAGGTAGCTTTCGCTGCTGGGGGACTTGCCGATGCAGATCGCCTCGTCGGCGAGCTGGGCATGCATCGAATTGGCGTCCGCCTCCGAATAGACCGCCACTGACTTGATGTTCAACTCCTTGCAGGCCCGGATGACCCGCACGGCAATTTCACCGCGGTTGGCGACGAGGATTTTTTCAAACATGGCGGCTGCGGGAAGCGTGGTGAACGCCGGAATGCTAAAGCGGACGCAATTTGAACAGCGGCTGGCCAAACTCCACCGGTTTGGCGTTGTCCACACAGATCTGCGTGATCACACCCCGAACCTCGGCCTTGATTTCGTTCATCACCTTCATGGCCTCGATGATGCACACCACCGTCTCTGCATCGACTTCGGTTCCCACCTCAACATAGGAGGCCGCTTCAGGTGAGGGCGCCCGGTAGAACGTTCCGATCATGGGCGATTTGATCTCGATCCCACTGGAGGGTGCCGGAGCAGCCGCCGGGGCAGGCACTGCCACATTGCCCTGGGAAACTGGCGCATGCTGGGCGGAAGCAGGAATCAAATAATCCTCAGGAAGAACCTGAACCCCACTCTCATGGCCCCGTTTTAGCCGGATCTTGAAGTTTTCCTTTTCCAGTTCGAACTCGGAGATCGAGTTCTTCTTCATCAGGTCGATGATCGACTTAATGTCTTTCAGGTCCACAAATGCTCCGGGTTAGGAAAATCAGTTTAGGAAAACCGCATATCAGCTTAGGAAGCAAAAAAGCAGATGCCGAAGATCGACTCTGCTTTGTGCGGTTAGCTATTGCCGGGCGAAGACTAACAATCGCAATGCTGCCGTCAACAGGTAAAACCAAGTCAAAACAGCTATCGTGCGGAGTTCACAGAACTTCGAAACGAAGCCCAGCAATCAATACGGCTAGGCTGCTTTAACGGTAATTGCCGCATCGAGCGCCAAAAGATAGCTACTTGCTCCAAAACCAGCGATGACGCCCTTGCACACAGGCGTCAGGAAGGATTCGCGCCGAAAAGCCTCCCGAGCGTGCGTGTTGGTAAGATGGATCTCAATTGCTGGAAGCCCGCATGCAGCAATCGAGTCTCGAATCGCTACGCTGGTATGTGTATACGCGGCTGCATTGATTACGATAACGCTAAAACACTCCCTGGCTCGTTGAATCCAGCCAACCAGCTCACTCTCCGAATTGCTTTGCCTGAACTCAACCTCGACCTTCAATGAGCCTGCTTTATCCCTAACGGACGCCTCAATATCCGCCAGTGTGGTTCTCCCGTAGATCTGCGGCTCCCGGGTGCCGAGAAGATTCAGATTGGGTCCATTCAGGAAGAGCACTTTCATGGCAGAGCAGCTTTTACCCGGATCGTTCGGGGGTGTCGATTGGATTTGCGGCGTCACGGAGCAACAGACCAAGCAGGAAAAAGGCAGGCCACGCGACTGCAGGAATGTACAGCCCGAATTCGCCTAGGCTGTGCATGGCCCAACCTGCCAGGCCCAGCCACGTCATGAGAAACAGTCGGTCTGTATTGCGTGAGTGGATAAACAGCCAGCACATGGACCCCACTACCCAGAGCGCGTAAGCGAAAAAACCTATCGCGCCCGAATCACTCGCTTGTTGAATAAAATCGTTGTGCGCCAGACGGGCCATTTCTGCGGCATCCGGTTTCCGCTCCCGATAGGTGTCGGCAAACGTGCCCGGCCCGGTTCCCGTCAGGGGATTGTCGACGAATGCAGCAGCTGCTGCCTGCCAGTAGTCAGCCCGGGCGCCAACGCTCCTCGCGCCCCGCTTGAAATAGTCGAGATCTCTGACCACCAGTCCTCCCAATCCGGAAATGATCACGACGACCAGAACCCATCTGCGCCATTTGGCGGGAATCGCCGCCGACATGAAAAGCAGCCAACCTGTCATCATCATCCCAATCAGCCACCCGGCTTTGGAGCCCGACCATACCAGACACAAGGCGGCGCCACCGCCGATCAAACCGATCAGCATATTCCGCGTCACTCCCGACGCCTCACGAAATCCCAAATGGACAGCAGCAAGAACGCCTGGAGTGAGCAGGATAAGCACGCCCGCCAAGGTATTGGGGTAAAAAAGAGTGCCGTAGATCCGCGGACTCATCAGCTTGTGCCGCCCCAGAGGGGACTCCAGCACACGTCGAAACCCTTGCGCCTCGGCGGCAGCCTGCTCATCTGGCGGCAGCTCGCCCCGCAAGAACTTCTCCGCATAGGCCCGTTGAGAATCGAGCCCACCGAATTGCTGGTCGAATCCGGACGAGATGACGAGGCAAAGTCCCAACGCCAGTCCAACCCACATCACCTTCGAGGAGCGCACTGAATGGCAGGCCATCAATCCAAAGCAAAACCACCCCACGGTAGCCGCAAAATGAATCACCGTCAGCCGGCTGACTGCAGGATTGACCGAATCGAACGACGCGACCAGCTGCCAGCATAGCCAGACTGCCGGAGCCAGCAAGAGCCACATGGGCACTCCTCTGGGCAAGCGAATCAGCGCCAGTGCGGCAACTCCCAGGCAAATCGATCCGATCCAGCCCCACTCGGCCGGCCAGCCAAAATGAATGATCTCGTTCAGGTTCGACGGCGGCGGCAGGAGCCCTTCAAAGATGACGGG
This sequence comes from Verrucomicrobiales bacterium, assembly GCA_003484235.1. Lineage (GTDB taxonomy): Bacteria > Verrucomicrobiota > Verrucomicrobiia > Limisphaerales > RI-55 > RI-55. The sequence goes on along the minus strand of DNDP01000214.1, from coordinate 8,671 downwards.
ATTGCCGAACTTCAATAGAGTCAGGCCGAGCCAAAGGCCGGCCAGCCCAATCACCACCTTATGGAACGGACCGGTTCGAGCGCTCGCCATGTGGGAAGCTGGATTATTGGCCACGGGATGGAATGTTCGTGAAAGAAAGCGCCGGAGGTCCCTAAAAGGCCAGTTTCAGGAGCCCGATCTCAAGTGCCAGTGCCTCCTGCACATTGGTGTGGAGCAGTCGCTGAGTGTTCTCCAGAATCTCCAGATTCTGTGTCGCCTTCCGGGCGTCAATTCGACTGGCAACCCGGTTGGTCGCCTCCGTGAGACCTGGGAAGACGGCCAGTCCCCGCGCGTCGCTCGTACGCGTCACCAACCACACGTCACGCAGCCAGAGCTGCAACGCGATCAGGAGTTCTCCGCGGCGCCGACGATACTCCGCCTCGATGCCTGCGGTGAGTTCATCCTTCCAGCGCTCGATCAGTTTTGGATCTGCATCGTCGTAACGCTCGATCGGTGACTGCTCCGTCAGGCTCTTGTCCACCTCCTCCTTGAGGCCGGCGAGCCGCTCGAGGAGTTGATCGAGCAGCTGGTAGCGTCCGAACAATCCGCCGACGCCGACCGCAGCGGCGGCGGAGAACTGACCGATCCACTTCTCTGCGTCCTCCGGAACCCGTGGGCCGCCGCCTCCACAATGCAGCCGCAGGCATCGCGAAAGAATCGTTTCGAGCAGGCGTTGGGGCTCGGATGAGAGGAGCAGGAACAAAGTCCCCGAAGGAGGCTCTTCCAGGGTCTTCAAGAAGGCGTTGGCCGCTTGGACGTTCAGGCGATCGGCGGCCACGAGCACAACCACCTTCAAACGAGCCTCCACCGGTTTCAAATAGACTGTCTGGAGCAGGTCTCTGATTTGTCCGACCGAGATGACCCGGGACTTCATCTCCGGCCGAATCCATTGCACGTCCGCGTGATTTAGATGATCTATTTTGCGGCAGCTGAGACACTGATCGCACGCATCATTGCCATCCGGGCCAGACTGCCCTTCGGCACAGTTTACCACCTTGGCCAAATTCCGGGCGAGCAGTTCCAGGTCGTCCAACGACTCACCGGTCAACAGATAGGCGTGGGCCAGGCGACCCTTGGCGAGGCTCCGCCGCAAGAGCGCAATCGGAGCCGAAAACTGGGGGAGGTCGTCAAACGCCATGCCGGGACAATAGGAAGAGGGGCCCGTGGCGTCAGCACCAATTCGCAATGGTGGAGTGAAACGTCGTCGGCAACACCAGCCTGTCACCGGCCCATTTTTCAATCAGTTGCGGATTGCGGCGGCAGGCAAGCTGCTAAATCTTGGCACATGTTCGGTCTGGAATGCTCAAAATGCAGATCCGCAATTCGATTGGTGGTTCTGTTCCTTACTTTGCAGGTAACGGCACTTCCAGCAAGCGCTGCAGCGCCCACTCGCCTGATCGTTCTGGGGGATAGTCTTTCGGCCGAATATGACTCGATCAGCGGGTTTTCCGGCATCGACGACCCCACGGAGTACGCTGCCATCACAGCAGGAGGATGGGAATCGATGAGCTGGGTTGAGGTGGTTGGTCGGCTTCGCTCGGAGAGTCTGGATCTGGGTGGCTTCAAGTCGGAACTGCCCGGCTGGGGCCTGTTTCGCTTCTCGGGCTACGAGTACAACTTTGCGATTCCCGGCTTTACGGCCGAGCAGTTTAAGCAGGTGGTCAGCAGCTCGATTTTCTCGCATCCAGAATTTCTCAGCCACAAGCAGCAGCTCTCGGACGCTCTGCAAAACAATGCCGATGCGGCCGTCGTTTGGTTGGGAGGAAACGAATTCAGGGGCAACTACGGGACGCTGTACGAAGGGGCTTCTCCCGCGGGTCTGATCAACAATCTCAGCAATGACCTCGCCCAGGTGGTCGACTGGGTTCGAGGCAGAAAGGTCGGCCTGAAACTGGTGATCGTGAATCTGCCCGATTTGGGTGCCACGCCTGACAAGCAGGCCGCGCATCCGGATCCGTTGAAGAGGGCGAATGTCACCGCCGCAACGGTCCTTGCCAATCAGGCAATCGCCAGCATCGCGGCAGCGCGGGGGCTGCCCGTTGCGGACGTTTTCTCGGACACCAAACGGCTGATTGACGGCGAAACACTGTGGCTCGGCCCGGTCAATCTTCTGCCCGGAAGTCATCCGGACAATCACCATCGTCATCACTTCACCAGGGACGGTCTCCATCCCAATACGTGCCTGCAGGCAATCATGGCGCGTCGAATTCTCGAAACGCTGAACCAGGCCCATGGGACGGACATTCCGACTCTGACAGACGTGGAGCTTCTCGGTTTGGTGGGGATCAACCCGCTTCAGCCCTATCTCGATTGGACAACGACCAACCAACTGGCCGCAACCGGAATTGGCGACGACGGCGATGCTGACGGTCTCGTAAACCTTGCGGAATTCGTCTTCCTGTTGGATCCCAACGCCGTATCAGCTCCTCCGCTGAAGCTGGATGCTTCCGCAACACCTCTGAAAGCGAGCTTCTCCCCGGATGCCGGGCGTCTTCGTCTGGTGGAGGTGAAACCCGAATGGTCCAGTGAACTTTCGGAGTGGGCTGCCGTTCCGATGGAAAACATCAATGTCGACGCCAACGGGCTCATCGTGACGCTGCCTCCTGACGAATTTGCAGGATTCATCCGCCTGCAACTGTCCGTTCGGCCTGTGCAGTGAGCCGGGCAGGGAAATCCGGCCGGGGTGGTGGGTTGTCAGCGGCGCCCAAAGACCGCCAATGGCCACAAATCCTTCTCCTCTAACTTTTCCAGTCGAACGCGCGCTTTTTTACGGCGTAAACGTATCCGACAGCCAGCACGCCAATGAAGGAGATCATGCTCACGAAAATGGTGTTGGCCATCGCGGGATCTGCCAGCATCGACTTGTAAACCACCGCCCACGGAAACATGAAGATCACTTCGATGTCGAAAAGTATGAAGAGCATGGCAACAAGGTAGAACTTCACCGACAGCCGCGAACTGCCCTCGCCGATCGGATTCATCCCGCACTCGTAGGCGGAGTCCTTGGTCTTGGAAAGCCGGCCCTTCTTGCCTAGAACCACGGAGAGCACCAGATTGCCTCCGGCGAACAGGAGGGCGATCGCTCCGAGAATCAGGACAGGAACATACTGCTGCAACTGCTCGTTCATCGGCGCGGAAGCTAAAAACCCTCCCGGGTTTTGGCAAGGTTGGATTCGGCCAGATTCCGAGCAATCCGCGGCGTTTTTGTAATTGGTGGTGCCACGGACTGCCGTTACTCTGTCGGCATCAAAACCGACATGTCACCTCAAGGCTTATCCAGATTGATCGGAGTGGCGATTCTCATCCTCGTGCTGGTGATCGGGGGTGCCTCAGCCACTTTCATAGTGCCACCGGGCCACCGCGGAGTGCTCGTAACGCTTGGCAAGGTCTCGCCCGATTTCAAACCGGAGGGCTTCGGGTTTAAGACCCCGTTCATCTCCGATGTGGTGGATCTAAGCATCAAGCAACGCACCGTCGTCATGGCCTCCCCCTTGATTTCAAAGGATTTGCAGGAGGTTCAGACCCAGCTCAAGGTGCTCTACCGCATTCCTCAAGAATCGGTCGTGCAGATTTATCAACAGTACAAGGGCGACCCCTTCACTAGCTTGATTCAACCGCGGGTGGACGAGGCCATCAAAGAAGTCACCAAGGAGCATACGGCACAGGAAATCGTGCAGGAGCGGGCGCGGGTGAAGGAGCGCACGCTCTCCAGCGCCCGGCAGAAGATCGGTAATCTGCTGACCGTCGTCGACGTGGTGATCGAGGACATTTCGTTGAGTGCGAAGCTGGAAGCGGCCATCGAGCGGAAGATGGTGCAGGAACAGGATGCCAACAAGGCGGTGTTCGAGCAGCAGAAGGCCCAGATTGAGGCGGACACCGAGGTGATCCGGGCCAAAGGCGAGGGCGAATCCATTCAAATACGAGGCGAGGCCCTCTCCACCAACCCCGAGTTTCTGGAACTGAAAGTGATCGAGACCTGGAATGGCAACACACCCCGGGTCGTCGGGGGCGGGCAAGGCGGCGCGGACATGCTGCTGCCGATGAAGCAGCACAACCAACCCTGAAACCGAATCCAGCATCCCCATGAGCAATTCATATCGCAACAGCCCAAAGGTCATCACGATCTCACCGAAGGGAATGGCCGGATTGATCGGCGGCGCCTTCGCCATATTTGCCGCCATCATTGCGGCGACTTCGGCGACAACGGTGGTGGAGCCCGGCCACCGCGGAGTTCGTGTGACCCTCGGAAAGGTGGCGCCGACATTTGAAGGCGAGGGACTGAAGTTCAAGATGCCCTTCATCACGCAGATATACCCGATCAGCATCCGGCAGCAGACCGTTGATCTGGAGACCGAGTGCTATTCGAGCGACCTGCAGCAGGTGAAGGCCACAATGCGCGTGCTCTACCGGATTCCAGAAAACGCCGTGGTGGCGCTGTTCCAACAGTACGAGGGGGCGGAATACCAGACGCTGATCCGGCCGCGCGTCATTGAGGCCTTGAAGGAGGCCGCATCAACCCAGAGCGCCGAGATGATCGTTCAGAATCGCGAGAGCATCAAACAGCAGACACTCGAGAACGCACGGAAAAAGATCGGCGAGCTGCCCACCGGCGGTCCCTTGATATTCATCGAAGACACTCCGTTGTCCGACCTGTCACTTTCGCCCGAACTCAATGCGGCCATCGAGCAGAAGATGACCCAGAAGGAGGAGGCGGAGCGCGCGCGTTTCGTGCAGAAGCAGGCCGAGATTGAAGCACAGACGGCCATCATCAAGGCCCGGGGCGAGGCGGAGGCTATCAGGATTCGGGGCGAGAAGCTTCGGGCAAACCCCAGCTTTCTGAATCTGCAGATGGTGGAAAAGTGGGATGGAGTTCCCCCGCTGGTGGTGGGCGGTGACGGCTCCTCCGGGGCCAACATTCTGGTGCCCATGACCGATCTTCAGCGACAATCAAAATGAACCCACGCCTCGTCGCCCTCTTCAAGGTGCTGGCGTTGGTGCTGGTGGTGGTTGTGCTGTTTCTTTTCTTCCCTTTCGCACTGGCGTTTGTCGAAAGTGCCGCGAGAAACATCCGTCAGTTGTGGTGGCTCATCCTGCTCATTGCGTTGGCCTGCTGGTTGATCTGGGGAGTGGGCCGACGACACAATTGAACCGGAACGCCACCCGATCTACATGGCGCACTTTGTACGCTCACGCATGCAGAGACAATGCTCGGCGGAGGCTTGTTTCAATTCCGCAACGAAGACTCGGATGCTCTCCACCATCACCGTGTCAACGCCAGTCCGAACCGCGGAAACCATCTGTCGACCGCTTTCGCTGTGTTGAAGTGGTGCAGAAGGCCATCACCCGACCGTGTCGACGGAATTTCTCTTTGCCTCATGGAGTGAATTCGCAACAGTTGGGTCCTCGCGTATGAGCAACAAAAAGAAACCCGCAAAATCCTCCAAAAAGTTCGCCGCGTACCCCCGCCTGAATCCGCTGGGAGTGGGCAGGAACATCTCCGCGGCAGATCTCGTCGACAGTGCGTTGCTCGCCTACAACGGGGGAAGGCTTCGCGAAGCAGCACATCTGCTCACCCGCAAGATGCTGCCAAAGAATGGATTCATCGGCATGAGCCTCACCGGCGCCCTGACGCCCGCCGGACTCGGCAAAAGCTGCATCATTCCTTTGATGAAGGCAGGCTTTGTTGACTGGGTGGTCTCCACCGGTGCGAATCTCTACCACGATCTTCACTTTGGCCTGGACATGGCCCTGCATCAAGGCAGCCCGTTTCTGGATGATGTTATGCTTCATCGTGATGGAGTCATACGGATTTACGACGTGCTTTTTGATTACAATGTGCTTCTGGATACCGATGCCTTCGTTCGGGAAGTGATTGCCGGCCCAGAGTTTCAAAAAACGATGGGGACCGATGAGTTTCACTTTCTGCTGGGCAAGTATGTGGCGGCCCGCCAGCGGAAGCTAAGGATCAAGGACAGCTCGGTGCTTGCGACAGCCTTCGAATGTGGAATCCCGATATTTACCTCAAGCCCTGGCGACAGTTCGATTGGAATGAATGTGGCGGCGATGGCAATGCGCGATTCCAAACTGCAGTTCGACATCAACCGCGATGTCAACCAGACCGCTGCCATCGTATATCATGCGAAATCTGGCGGACACACCAGCAGCGTGCTGATCTTTGGCGGAGGAAGTCCCAAGAATTTCATGCTGCAGACGGAGCCCCAAATTCAAGAGGTGATGGGGATACAGGAACGCGGTCACGATTATTTTCTTCAATGCACTGACGCCCGTCCGGATACCGGCGGCTTGAGCGGCGCCACGCCGGCGGAGGCAGTCAGCTGGGGCAAAGTCGATCCCGACACCCTCCCGGATTGTGTAGTCTGCTACGCAGACAGCACGATTGCAATGCCTCTGCTCAGCGCCTACTGCCTCAGTAGACATCGGCCCCGCAATTACAAGCGTCTTGTTGACCACAGGGACCAGATTCTGGAACGGGTAAAATCCAAGTATCTGAAGACAGGGACCGTGACCAAGATCCTGACCAGCCGTAAAGTAGCGAAACGGGCCAGCACGGTTGGTTTGAAGAAGTAGATTCCTCACTCGTCGATCCGGGTCGACCGCGACCCGGATCACAGTAAGCGTCAGCCGTAGCCTTTCAATTACCCACATTTCCTTTGGCCATCAGAAATCCGAGATGGATGTCAGCGAGACGGGACACCCCTCGCCACATGACCAGGTTGCCGGGCGGAGGATCTGAGGCGCGGGCCAGATAGCCGCCAAGCCGTGCAATCTTGATCAGATAATTGCCCGCGTTCGATCGGACGTTGCCGCCCTCGGGCGCGTCCATCAATTGGTCCAGGATCGTCATTTCCGTGTTCGTCAACACCGTCTCCGGCGTCGTTTGCGGATCGCTGCGGCCCACCATCGTCATCCAGAAAACACGCCAACTCAAGATGCAGAAAACAGCGATGAGCTTGCTCAGGCGCTCGGTGGTCCGCAGCTTGGATTGCTCGGCCCGGCAGCCCGATTTGAGGATCTTGTGAAAGACCTCGATCTTCCAGCGCAGCGCATACCACCGGAGCTTTTCCAGGGCATCCTCCAACGAGTGGACGGCAAGGTTGGTCATCAGTTTCCATTCAATTCTCACCCTCCGACGCGCTTTGGACTTTTCCCTGGCGTGAATAGCGGTCAAGGCCAACTCAGGATGGTCGTTGCGCTTTCCGAGCGGCGGCCGAACCACCAGCTGCTCGTACTTGATTTCCAGCAGGGCGTGGTCCGGCTGGCCGTCCTGGTCCCGCACCTCGATCCGGTGAACCCCTTTGACCTCCGCGTGTTTCATGACTCCGGCCACGGTGGTGTCTCCGTCCTCCGCCAAACGGTCCACACATGTGCGCACCACGAACTTGGCGCCCAGATCCCGGACCAAGTCGAACAGCTCGTAGATGTCACCCTCCCGGTCCGCGATATGAATGCACCGGCCGGGTTGGGCCAGCAGGCCGGTGGCCTGGCGAATGTTTTCAAGCCAGCGGAAGCTTTCCTTTTCATGGATCGGAATGCGGGTGGGATTGATCTTCCGCTTGAGCGCATTGGTGCCTTTGAAATTTTTACGGGTCCAGAATTTGGCGGATAGCAGTCCCAAGGGAATTCCATCCGTAGTCAGGGCTAGGCTGGAGTGCATGAGCAAACCCCGGATCGTGATCCGGCGATGGGATGGGATCGGAAGCGCGGTGAGGAGCCCAACCGCCTCACCCGCTCCTTGGAAGGAAAATTCCGTCGTGTCGTGCAGCACGAGCAACGGCTCCGAGATCGCGGCGGCCCGTGCTTGCGTGGAAGCAAAGTGCCCGCTGAGAATTTCTTCCTCGGTGATGCGCGGATTGGAGAAAAACCGATAAGCGGCCTTCGTATTGGCCCAATCCTGACACGCCAGCGGAATGCTTTGTCCGAGCCCATTGGACATCAACCCCAGCAGCGTCCGCAACCGTTGGCCGAGGCGCACGTCCTGAAAGTAGGCTCCGTCGAGTTCTTGATCAATCCAACCTTTGTCTTCCCAGCCCAGAGAACTGACTATAGCCGGTGTGGCTGCTTTATGTCGCATCCACAGTTTTTCACAAATTCACCCTAAAAGTACAAGTACCAAGTACTTACAGAATTCAGTCCACCCAATCGCCCTCCTGAGTCTACAACTCAAACACCTGACGGAGATGTGGGTAATTGAAAGGGTTGGTCTGACGCTTACGAT
>DNDP01000214.1:0-147 GCA_003484235.1 Verrucomicrobiales bacterium | reverse complement strand
GGGTTGGTCTGACGCTTACGATGAACCGGCCACAGTCATAGATGTCATACCCACCCATGCTACGGCATCTACGACCCTCACGAACAGGGGTGGTGTGGTTGACGCTTACTACGGATAACCCACAAATGGCGAACAGGTTTATGCCAT
>DNDP01000323.1:6631-6936 GCA_003484235.1 Verrucomicrobiales bacterium | reverse complement strand
CGGCGATGTCCACGCCGCCGAGGGTGTCGTTGATGATCTCGCGCCGCGGACCGGTGAGTTGGTTGACCGGATAGGCGCGGGCTTCACCGTTGACCACGACGCCCAACACCAGTTCGTCGTCACGGACGATCTCCGCGGTCGCCTCGCCCGCCGGGATGAACGGTGCATTGGTGATCGCGGGAAAGGAGTGGTTGATCACGGTGCGGGGGTTGAAATCGAGGTCGAATCCCTGCGCCCCCGCCGATCCTGCGGCCGCCAGCACGAGGGTCGAAAGCAGGCCGAGCATGGGCAGCGATGGACCGGAA
>DNDP01000323.1:2869-6457 GCA_003484235.1 Verrucomicrobiales bacterium | reverse complement strand
ATGGGCAGCGATGGACCGGAAATGGATTCGCCGTAGGTGGTCACAATTGGGCGAGGCCCGAAGCACGCAAATATTCCCGTTCAAGGAGCGGCGCCGGAAAGCCTGACCGCCAACCGGCCCACGAAGAGGATCGCCAACGCGGCGACGATGCCGATGATCGCGCCGGTCCGGGCCATGTCCTTGACGGTGAGCCCGCCGGCTCCGTAGGCGATCGCGTTGGGCGGGGTGCTGATCGGCAGGGCCATCGCCACCGCCGAGGTGAGGGCGATGCTGATGGCGACGTCGGTGATCAGCGCACCGCCGCCGAGGGCAGTCGCGGTCGAAACGCCGATCGGCAGCAGGAGGTTCGCGGCCGCCGTGTTCGACATGAAGGTGCTCAGCAGCAGCGTCGCGATCACCAGCACCGCAATCACCAGCAGGGCCGAGATTCCGCGGTCCAGCGGCAGCCAGCCGACGAAGATCTCGTCCAGTCCGGTGCGCTGAATTCCAAAGCCCAGCACGATGCCGCCGGCAATCAGGATGAGGATGTGCCAGTCGAGGCTGTTGACGTCTTCGCGGCGCAGCATGCCCGTGGCGGTGAAGGCCACCGCCGGGAGGAGCGCCACCACGGAGGCGGGCAGCCCGTGGAGTTGGTCGGTCATCCAGAGCAGCACCGTGACGGAGAAGACGCCGGCAACAAACCAGCTGCGCCGGGTCAGCGGCCGGCGCACCGTCTCGATCGGCAGATCATCGCCCGCGGGCCGGTGAAGCCGCCAGAGCAGTTCCCACGCGAAGAGAATCAGCACGATCATCAACGGCACGCCGATCAGCATCCACTGGAGAAACGTCACCGGCGTGCCGAGCTTGGCGAGGTAGCCGACCGCCACCGCGTTGGGCGGGGACGAGATGGGCGTGCCCATCCCGCCGATGTTGGCCGCAAACGGCACACAGAGAAACAGCCCCTTGCGGAAGCGGTCTTCCGGCGGAAGCCGGGCCACCATCGGCGCCACGAGGGTGATCATCATGGCCGTGGTGGCGGTGTTGCTCATCCACATGGAAAACAGGGCGGTCACGCACATCAGGCCGAGGAGGATCATGCGCGGTTTCCGGCCGAAGGGTCGCAGCAGCAGGGCGGACATCGCCTGGTCCACGCCTTCGTTTACCGCGGCGCGGGCGAGCAGGAAGCCACCGAAAAACAGAAGCAGGATCGGATCGGCGGCGGCGGCGATGAACTGCCGGTAACCGACCGGCTCGGCCGTCTCGAAGCCCAGTCCGTCCCATTCGCCGGGATTGGCCAGCAGCACCACCTCCAGGCCGAGCACCAGCAGCGACGTCGCGAAGAGGGGCAGCGCCTCGGTGACCCAGAGCAGGGTGGCCAGCACGAAGATGCCGCCCATGAACGCGGCCTCCCGCGGCAGCTCAGCCGAACCGATCAGCAGCCAGACAATTATCACCGCTGCGAGAACTGATCCCAGCAGGGCACCGATTGAAAAGGCTCCGGGCCGTTTTGCCATGCGCCGCAGCGTGACAAGGACTGGCCCGTTTTTGAACACACAAACGTCGGGTCGGGCTGGCCGGTGCCGGGTTCGGCGCCTTCGGACCGAACTCCGGCGGGATGGAGCGATTCAGGACACGCCTGTCCAGCAGCCGTCGCCCGGTCGGCGGCCTCTTCGCGGGCCGGCGGACAGTTGAGTTGGGCAATCATCCTGCTGAAGTCCGGAAGCGTTGCCCATCAGGCTGAGATGAGAATCCTCGTATATGATCTGGATAAGAGTGCGTGCCAACTCCTGGTTCGGACGCTGCAAAGTCATTTCCCCGAGCACGAATGGCTGACCGCCTTCAGCTACGAGGAGGGCCTCGCGCTGGCGCAGAATGCCGACCGTCTGGATCTGGTCTTCGCCGACCTCAAGACCAACGAGGCGGCCGGCCCCTCGCTCGCCCACCTGATTGAGGGGATGTTTCCCTCGGTGCAGGTCTATTACCTGGGCATCCAGACGCAGGAGACGACCTTCTTCCGGGCCCGGGCCGGCCGGATGTTTGCAAAACCGGTCAACATCAACGAGGTCGTGGCGGCCATCCACTTCGTCGAGGCGCGGCTGGCCGGCGATGCGTCGACCGAGGAGGCCACCGGCTCGATCGAGAAGATCAATCGCCTGATCACCCACGAGGGGTTTTCAGGGCAGATCAAGCAGTTCCATCTGCACGAGATCATCCAGCTGTGCTGCCTCGGCCAGCGCACCGGCCGCATGTCGGTTTCCAAGGGAGAAGAGTCGGGTGCGATCTACTTTTACGACGGGCGCATCCTGCACGCCGAGTGCGGCCCGGTGCAGGGAGAGGACGCGGTGCGCAGCATCGTTTCCTGGAGGGCGGGCCAGTTCGCGTTCGTCGAGGGCATCATCGCCGACCGGGAGACGATTCAAAGTTCCTGGGATTTCCTGCTGCTCGAAACCATGCAGAAGCTGGATGAAGCGGCCGCCGAGGGGCTTTCCGCCAAGGCCGAGCTGCGGGAGGGGCAGTGTTTCGGGCCGTACCAGCTCATTCGACAGATCGCCGCCTCGCCGAACGAGCAGATCTACGAGGCGCAGCTCTCGCACACCGGCCTGCTGGTAAGATTGTGCGTGCTGCCCTCGGCGCTGACCTCGAACAGCGCCGCGGTCAGGCAGTTCGTGGCCGAGGCAACCGCCCGGTCCGAATCGGACAGTCCGATCTTCCTCCGCGCAACCAAGGCGGCCCAGACCGAAGGGGTCTATTACTACACGCTTGAGCACGTGACGGCGCGTGCTCTGGTGGAGTTCGGCGCCGACCGGCCGCTGACCGAGCCCCAGGCACTCGAGGTTCTCAAAAGCGTCGCCCGCGCGATGGTCGAGCTGCACGCCCAGCACCAGCTGCATCATCCGCTCGCCCCGCGGGACGTGCTGATCGACAGCCGCGGCCAGGTCCGCATCTCCAATCTTGCCTCGCTGCGCCCGGATCTCTCGCTTTCCATGAGCACGCAGATCGAAGCGCTCGGGTCCGCCGTCCAGTCCGCGCTCGGTCCGCACGGCGTTCGTTCCGCCGCGATCAAGACCCTGCTGCGCCGGATGCAGCCAAACCGGCCGGACCAGATCGTTTCGTGGGCCGGCCTGCGCAAGGCGGCGGAAGGGATCAGCTCCCAGGCAGTGCTGCACTCCGCGTCGGCCACGGACGGATCGGATGATCACACCAGCTTCGTGGTCAACCTGGTGCCCGACCACTCCAGCCTGGGCATCCTGAAACTGGGCCTTGCCGCCGGCTTCGCCGGACTGCTGCTGGGCTCGGTCTTCTGGGGAAGCGGCCGTCCCGATCACGTCCGCGCCCGCGAGCCCCTGCAGCCGGGCAGCCTCATGGCGGCCGAGATTCCCGAGGGAGTTGTCCGGGTCGCCACCAACGCCCCCGTGTCCCAACCGGCGCCCATCGGCAGTGACCGGCCGCAGATTTACCGCTCGCTGCAGGACCTTTCCCGCGCCACAGCCGCGCAGCCGGTGGGGTTCGGGGACACCGACGAGCGCTAGCTCAACCGCGCTTGGCGGCGATCATCGCCGCACGCACCAGCCGGAGCGGTCCGTAGTCGAAACGGTGCTGCAATGATTC